>NZ_JACHVQ010000003.1:0-300000 GCF_014190805.1 Flexivirga oryzae
GCGCGAACCGACGAAGGCGCGTGCGCCCCGCACCCGCAAGCGCCGACGCTGGCCGGGCCGGATCATGACGGTCGTGGTGCTGGTGGCCGTGGCCTCGGGACTGCTCTATGCCCGGTCGGTCCTGTTGGGCGGCTCCGGGGACGGAGTGGTCGGCGGGGTGCACATCCCGGGCACGGATCTGGTCATCGGCGCGCACACCACGCACTCCACGAACGGCAGCGTCGACGGCATACCCGGGTCGTGGCCGCCGGTCCCGGCGGACGCCCGGACGCACCCGCTGGGGACCCCGCCGGCCAAGGCGTCGTCGTCCCACGACTACGCGTTCATCGCGACCATCGACGGCATCGATGACGGTCGACCCGTCGCCTGGGACCCGTGCCGGCCGATCCACCTGGTCGTCAACGACTCGGACGCGCCGCCGCACGGCAGCAAGCTGCTGCACGAGGCCGTCGCGCAGGTCAGCGCGGCGACCGGGCTGCGGTTCGTCTTCGACGGCACGACCTCCGAGACGCCGTCCGCGGACCGGGCCGCGGAGGACCGGGCCCGGTACGGCGACCGGTGGTCGCCGGTGCTCGTGGCGTGGACCGACCCCGGCACCGTGCCGCAGCTGAAGGGCCCGGTCGCGGGTCTGGCCGGGCCGGACGGGGCGCCATACATCGACGCGGACCAACAGCATTGGGTGAGCGGGTCGGTCGACCTCGACGGCCCCCAACTGGCCGGCGCGCTGCGGCGCGACGGCGGGTGGCAGGCCGCCCGCGCGGTCGTCATGCACGAGTTCGGCCACCTCGTCGGGCTCCGGCACGTGCCGGCCCGATCCGAGCTGATGTATGCCGACACCACCGGGCGGACCACGTTCGGCCCGGGCGACCGCGAAGGTCTGCGGCGGCTCGGGCTCGGCTCCTGCTTCACCGAGTAGGCGGCCCCACGCTGTCGCGCGATGGCGGCCCCGACCCGCTGAGGCAGCAGTCGCGTCAGAGGATCGCCGTCACCGACGGACGGCCGTGGTGCCAGGCCACCGAGCCGACATACAAACCCTTCGGTCCGTGCCCGGGCTCGGGGCCGTCCGGGTGTCCGTTGAAGAAGATCCGCCAGGTGCCGCTCTTGGTCCCGCGCATCACCTGCGCGTTGCCCCTGCCGCAGGTGTTGGTGTTGGCCGGGAACTTCAGGTTGGCCGCCTTCTTGTGCTTCCAGCCGGTCCACAGGCTGGTGTTCTGCCGGTAACGGGTGACGTAGTTGCAACGGCCGAACCAGCCGAACGAGGTGAAGAGCGTGTACCGCTTGCCGTGCTTGACCAGCACCGGGTTCTCCTCGATGTACTTGCTCCAGGAGTTGGTCAACCGGATGCTCTGACCGTTGGCGTGGACCGGATTCGCCACGACGTGGTTCGGGCTCGCCGAGTTGAGCTTCACCATGCGGATCGTGGTGTGCCACTTGCCGTGTGCGCGGAACTGCGTCTTGTAGGTCAGCACCGTCGTGTTGCCGATCCTCGCGGGGGTCGGGTCGATCAGCGAGAACCCGGCGCCCTCGCTCTTGATCTTGTCCTTCGGGCTGGTGCCGGAACCCTTCCAGCAGGCGATGGGCCGGCTGTCCGGGTGGAATGCGTGGGTTGCGGAGTTGCCGGTCGCCGAACCGATGCAGCGACGACCCTTGGTGCCTTTGACCACGCCGGAGTAGTAGACGACGAACTTGCCGTTGTCACCGCGGATGAGGGACGGCGCCCAGACCGACGCCTTCTTGTTCGTGGACATCCACTTCGGCCGGGTCGTCAGCAACCGCTTCTTCGACACCTTCCACGGCCCTCGTGCCTTCGGGGCGGTGCCGACGTGCAGCTTCCTCCAGTTGCCGGTGGCCGTGGAACGGACGTCCCCGGGCGCCGGCCGGTTCCTCACTCCCGGGTGCAGGCCGCGGACCGGTCAGTCGCCACCACCGATCGATGCGACCAGGTCGTCGATGATGGCGGCGCGTTCGGCATCACTTTCGGGCCTGCCGGGTATGCCGGGGCGGCGCTCCCACGGCCGGGGACCGTCGCTGCGCCGGTATTCCACACCGAACTCGTCCAGCCGACGCAGGTGGACCTCGAGCCGGCCGGTGAAATCGTCGAAGTCGCCGCCCGGGCCGCTCCAGAGCACCTCGGCCAGCGCGGCGAGCCGTGGGAACGCGAAGTAGTCGACCACCCGGGCCGAGTCGATGTGCTCGGTCCAGATGTTGCCCTGCCCGCCACGCACCCGGCGCGCCTGCTCCGGAGTGGCCGCAGCGGGCACCGGCCGGAATGCGTAGACCCGCTGCAGGTCGTTCACGACCCCGACCGGGATCGGCTCGGCCGGGTCGTCGGACTGCCGGTAGTCCAGGTACGCCGGGGTGTCCGGACAGGACACGACGTCGAGCCCTCTGCGGACCGCCGCGAGCGCGCCCGTCATACCGCGCCACGACGCGACCAGCGTGCCGTCCGGCACCGAGCCCTCCAGCAGCTCGTCCCAACCGAACGCCTTGCGGCCGCGGCCGGCCAGGTGCTCGACGATCCGGCCCATGAACCACGCCTGCGCCTGCACCTCGTCCGCCAGCCCGCGCTCGCGCATCAGTTGCTGGGTCCGCGGGTGCTGCCGCCACGGCTCCTTCGGGCACTCGTCGCCGCCGACGCCGATGTACGGGCCGGGGAACAGCTCGAGCAGTTCGTCGAAAACGTTGCAGAAGAACGAAACCGTGTCCTCCTCCAGGTTGAGGACGTCACTGCTGACTCCCCAGCCGGTGAGCACCTGGCTCGGTCGGTCCGGGTGCAGGCCGAGTTGCGGGTATGCCGTGATCGCGGCCTGGCTGTGGCCCGGCAGGTCGATCTCCGGCACGATCGTGATGCCGCGCTCGGCGGCGTACGCGACGACTTCCCGGATGTCGTCCTGGGTGTAGAACCCGCCGTGCGGTCGGCCGTCGGGTGCACCGGTCAGCTCGGAGCCGACGATGCTCTCGGCGCGCCACGACGCGATCTCGGTCAGCCGGGGATAGCGGTGGATCTGCACGCGCCAGCCCTGGTCGTCGGTCAGGTGCCAGTGGAACGTGTTGAGCCGGTGCAGCGCCGCCAGGTCGATGAAGCGCAGCACGTCGTGCTTGGGCAGGAAGTGCCGTGCGACGTCGAGCATGACGCCCCGCCATACGAACGCCGGCTCGTCCTCGATGACGACCTGGGTGATCCGCCAGTCGACGTCCTGGACCACGGCGCGGCGGTGCACCTGCGGCGGCATCAGCTGCAGCAGGGTGTGTATGGCGTGCAGCGCGCCGCTCGCATCCGCTGCCTCGATGCGGACCTGCGATCCGTCGACGGTGAGCCGGTACGCCTCTGCGGGAAGGGTTTCCGTCGCCCGGAGGTGGAACGTCGCGACCGCCGGGTCGGTGGCGGTCGGCAGCTCGAAGCCGGTGCTGTCCTGCAGCTGTCGGCGCAGTCTCCGCACGGCCGGCCACAGGGTCGCGTCGGCGGAGATGGTGGCGTCCGCGGTGAGCGTGAGCGTGCCGCCTCCCACCACGAGACGGCGCGGACGCGGGATGATGTCGGGCAACTGGGTCAGCCTTTCACGGCCCCGGCGGACATCCCCGAAACGAGGCGCCGCTGGAGGAAGAGGAAGAAGATCACGACGGGCAGGGAGAACAGCACCGATGCGGCCATCTGACCGGCGAAGTCGGTGCCCTTGTCGGGGGTGCTGAACGATGCCAGCCAGACCGGAAGGGTGTAGCGGCTCTGGTCCTGCATGAACGTGTAGGCGATGAGGTAGTCGTTCCACGCGGTGATGAAGGTGAAGATGCTCGTGGCGACCGCGCCGGGCGCGACCAGCGGGAACAGGATCTTGGTGAGGATCTGCCACTGGGAGGCGCCGTCCAGCCGACCGGCCTCCTCGACCTCGACCGGGACCGCCAGGAAGAAGCCCCGCATCACCCAGATCGAGAACGGCAGGACCAGCGCGAGATACGCCAGGATGAGCCCGAGGTAGGTGCCCAGCAGGCCGATCTTGTTGAACACCAGGAAGGTCGGGATCAGTAGTGCGGACGGCGGGACCATCTGGACGATCAGGACCGAGATCATGATCGTGCGCCGCCCCCGGAACTTGAAGCGGGTCAACGCGGCCGCCGCGAAGAGCCCGAGCGCGAGGGCGATCAGCACGGTGGCTCCGACGACGATCACACTGTTGCGCAGGTCTTCGGCGAAGTTGGTCTGCGTCAACGCGGTCCGGAAGTTGTCGAACGACGGCGGGCTGGGGAAGAACTTCGGCGTCGCGGACATGACGTCCTTGCGCGGCTTCAGCGCGGTGTTCAGCATCCAGTAGACCGGGAACACCCAGCAGATCGCCAGGGAGTTGACCAGCAGCCCGCCCTTGCGGCCGACCTTGTTCCTGCTGCTCACAACGACTCCCCCGAACGCACCAACTGCCGGACGTACAACCAGCTGACCGCGGCCAACAGGGCCGTGGTGACCAGTGCGATGGCTGCCCCCTGCCCCACGTGGAAACCGACGAACGCGGTCTTGTAGGCGTAGACGCCCAGGGTGCTGGTGCTGTCGCCCGGCCCGCCACCGGACACCAGCCAGATCTGGTTGAAAACATTGAAGTCCCAGATCACCGACAGGATGGTGACCAGCAGGAACGTGGGCTTGAGGATGGGCATGGTGATCGACCACCAGGTGCGCCATTCGCCGGCCCCGTCGATGCGTGCGGCCTCGGTCAGCTCTCCCGGGATCTGGGTCAGTGCGGCATACAGGGTCAGGGCGATGAACGGCACCGCCTGCCAGACGATCAGCAACCAGATGACCAGGAACGCCAGCCACTTGTCGTTGGCCCAGTCGGTGTTCGTCAGGTCACCGAAGACGTGCAGTTTCGTGAGGATCCAGTTGGCGACGCCGTATCCGGGCTGGAAGAGCCAGTTCCAGACGACCGAGGACGCGACCGTCGGCATGGCCCAGGCGAGGACCAGCGAGACGGTGAAGACGGTGCGCACCGCGGTGCCCAGGCGGGTGAGCAGGTAGGCGAAGAACGCGCCGATCAGCACGCTGCCGACGACCAGTGCGGCGGTGAACAGGAAGGTTCGTGCGGTCGCCGACCAGAACGCACTGTCCTGGAACAACTGCGTGTACTGGTCGACGCCGGTCCAGCCGAAAACACCTGTGAACAAAGACCGCTGGTCGTAGTCCGTGAACGACACGAATGCCAGCAGCACGATCGGCACCAGCGTCACAACGCCGATGACGACCAGCGACGGGCTCACCATCAGCCACGGTGCGCGTTGGCCAGCACGCGGGGCCGCGGGCGCCGTCCCGGGCGCGGCCAGCCCGGGACGGCTGTCTTTGGTCAGCAGGCTCACGACGGGTCAGCCGGCGTTGAGGGTCTTGTTGAGCTTGCCGTCGAACGACTTCGCGGCGTTCGCGACGGACTGCTTGCCCGAGGCGATCGAGGAGAAGAGGTTGTTCACGTCCTTGGTGCCTTCGATCGTCGCCCACTGCGGGCTGGCAGGCGTCGCCTTGGAGATGAGTGCAGCGGTGAAGAAGCCCTTGGTGATCGCCGGCACGTCGGCGGTGGCCGCCTTGGTCGCCTGCGTGGAGTTCGGGATCCAGCCGTCGTTCCCGAAGACCCACTTCTGCTGCATCTGCGGGCTCGCGGCGATCTTCGTCCACTGCAGCGCCAACTGCTGGTTCTTGCTCTTGGCGGCGATGCCCCAGTCGGAGCCGCCCAGCATCACCGGCTGCGTGCCATCGGCCGCCGGCATGGCGAAGGTGCCCAGGTCCGAGTCCTTCAGCGCTGGATTCGCCTTCTGAATATTGGCGATTGCGCCGTTGGTCGCGACGATCGCGCTGGTCTTGCCGTCGGCGAAGACCTGGTTCTGGTCGGGTGTGTCGGTGAAGAGGGTCTGAGACGCGGTGGAGGAGTACGCGTTCTGGAACTTCTTGAACGCCGTCAGGCCTTTCTGCGCCTGGGGTGTGCTCAGCCCGGCGGTCCACGTGTCACCGGACTTCGTGGCGAGGTCGCCGCCGGCCGACCAGACGAACTGCATGCCGACGTACCAGTCCTGACCCGGCAGGTAGAACGGCGAGAAGTCGCTGCCCGACTGGGCGGCCTTGACCTTTGCGAGGTCGCTCTCCAGCTCACTCATGGTCGTGGGCGCGGAGGTGACGCCGGCCTTCTTCCACATGGTCTTGTTGTAGATCACCGCGCGGGCACCGGCGAATCCCGGCACCGCGTAGAGCTTTCCGTCGACCGTGGCGGGCTCGACCAGTCCGCCGAGCCAGGTCTGGCCCTGCTGCAGGTCCTTCTTGTATGACGTCAGGTCCGCCAGCCCGCCGGTGGCGGCGAAGCTCGCGACCTGGGTGTTGCCGATGTCCAGGACGTCCGGCGGGGTCGAGGTGCTCAGTGCCGTGGTGATCTTCGTGGTGATGCCGTCCCACTGCTGGACCTGGACGTCGACCTTGGCGCCGGTCTGCTTGGTGAACTGGGCATTGATCGCGTTGAGCGTCTTGTCGGTGTAGTCGTCCTGCATCACCCAGACGGTGATCTTCTTGCCTGCAGCGTTGGACGCGCTGGGCACCGACTGCGGTGAGTCCGCTCCCTGGCTGCTGCCGCCGGAGCAGGCGGTGAGGCCGAGGGTTGCGACCAGGCCGGCGCTGAGGGCATAGAGGTACCTGCGTTTGGGCATGGGTGTCTCCTGAGAGGTGAGGTGTATCTTGCGAGAAGTGTTGGTGGTTCAGCGAATTCCAAGATCAGCGAGGATCAGGCAGAGCGCTCCTTGGAGGATGAGTTCGTCGGTGTCGGCGAGGGCGGATATCTGAGGTTCGGCGTTGATGCCGGCCAGCGTTCGTTCCAGCACGGTGGAGGTGGCCGCATCGAGGAAGGCGTCCGATCCGACGAGGTCGGCGGAGCCTGCGACGACGACTTGGGTGAGGTTCAGGGCGCTGATCACGCCGGACAGCGCGAGGCCGAGGGCGGCGCCGGCCTCGGCGAGCGCGTCGTCGCCGCGCGCCTCGACGCGGGGTCGCAGGTTGTGCGGGTCGAGGTAGGCCTGCAGGCAGCCGCGTCGGCCGCAGGTGCACTCGGGTCCGTCGGGATCGACCGACAGGTGCCCGATCTCGCCGGCTGCGAAGGTCTCGCCTTCCAGCAACTGGTCGCCGATGACCAGGCCGGCGCCGACGCCGTGTTCGACATACACGAGCATCAGGTTGTGTGCCTCGATGCCGTGCAGTTGTCGGGCGGCGATGGTGGCGGCGTTCACGTCGTTGCCGACGTGGACCTGCCGGTCGAGGCGCTCGGACAGCAACGCGGCCAGTGGCACGTCGGCCCAGCCGAGGTGAGAGGCACGGACCACGGTGCCGTCGGCGTCGATGACCCCGGGGACCGCGAGCGCGACGCCGACGACGTGGTAGGTGTCGTCGGCCTCGCGCGCCACCTGCTCGACGAACGCGAGCACGTCTTCGACCGGCGTCTGCTCCCTGCCGGGAGCGAGCGGGAGGCGACCGGAATTGAGCAGCTTCCCGGACAGCGTGGTGATGCCGGCGACCACCCCGGAGCTGTCGGAGAGGTCTCCGACGACCACGACGGCGTCGCTGTCGTTGACCTTCACGAGGCTGCCGGGTTTGCCGCGTCGGGCGGGAACGGCTTCCCCGACATCGACCACGAGGTACTCGGCCTGCAGGTCGCTGATCACGGCGGACACCGTCGGCGCGGTGAGCGCGGTGCGGCGGGCCAGCTCGGCGCGGCTCATCGCGCCGTCGTGGAAGAGCGTGTCGAGCAACAGCGCGCGGTTGTGCCGACGCGTGTCCCCGATCTCGGCCTTCGCCCAGGACCGGCGGACACGTGCGGTCGGGTCGGAGACCCCTGCACGGCCTGTCATCTCTTCTCCTAAAGGTTCTTTAGTAAAGGAACTAAAGAACCTTTAGAGGGGGTTCGTCAACGGTTTCGGCGAACGTCTCAGTGGGTGAGATGCGCGGCGGCGCAGGCGATGCAGGTCCGGGCGGTCGGTCGCGCCTGCAGCCGGCCCGCCGCGATCGGCTGCCCGCAGCGGGCGCAGCTCCCGTAGCTGCCGTCGGCCAGTCGCTCGAGGGCAGCGTCGATCTCGGCCAGGTGCTCACGGGCCTGCTGTGCGAGCGCCGAGACCTGCGCGCGCTCGAACGCGATGGTGGCGCCCTCCGGGTCGTGCTCGTCGTCGGCGTTGGAGTCCCGGGAGGCCTCGACGACGTTGTCGAAGTCGTCGGTCAGCGCGGCGAGCCGCTGCGACGCCTGTTGCCGCTCGGCCTCCAGCAGTTCGCGTGCGCCCTCCATCCGCTCATGGTGGCATGGCGAGCCGGGGCGGCGCGGCCGCACTAGATTTGGGATCGTGCAGGAACACACGCGATTCGACGACGAAGCGGCGACGTGGGACGACGACGCCGACCATGAGAGGCGGCAGGTCGCGGTGGCCCGGGCCATCGAGGACGCGGTGGACCTCGACCCGGGGATGCGCGCCCTGGATATCGGCGGCGGCACCGGGCGGCTGAGCATCCTGCTCGCCGATCGGGTCGGCTCCGTGGTGGTCACGGATCCGTCGGCCGGGATGGTGCAGGTCGCGCAGCAGCGGATCGAGGCGGCACACCTCGGTGACCGGTTGCACGCGGTGCGGGCGGACCTGTCGACCGGTCACCTCGACGGTCGGTATGACGTGGCGTGGAGCTCGATGGCGCTGCACCACGTGCACGACGTGGATGCGCTGTTGCGGTCCGTGGCAGGGCTTTTGGCTGACGGCGGACGGATCGCCATCGCCGATCTCGACGAGGACCCTGACGGCGCCCTGCATGCCGACAAACCCGACTTCGACGGACATCACGGATTCGCCCGGCCGGATCTCGCCGGGCGATTGACGCGTGCCGGCTTCACCGAGGTGGTCTTCGTCGACGCCACGACCATCACCAAGAACGAGCGCGAGTTCGGGATCTTCCTGTGTACGGCGACCAAGGCGTAGCGACGACTCCGGGACCCGACCGCGCAGGTGGTCCCTCACCCGAAGGGCGAAAAATGCCAGGTGTGAAAGCCGACCCGATCGAGTTGCTGCGCGCTCGCACGAGCGAGAAATGGGTGACGTACCCCGACGACGTGCTGCCCCTGTTCGTCGCGGAGACCGACTACCCGATCGCGCCGGTGGTGGCGGAGGCGGTCATCGACCGGGTCCGAGCGTCCGACACCGGTTACGTGAGCGACGCATCCCCTGCGGCCCGGGCCTTTGCCGGGTTCGCGGGGCGCCGCTGGGACTGGGCCCTCGACCCCTCGCTCGTGCGGTGCACCACCGACGTCAGTGTCGCGATCGTCGAGGTGCTGCGCGTGTTGCTGGAGCCGGGGTCACGGGTGGCGATCATGCCGCCGGTGTATCCGCCCTTCTTCGGACTCGTCCCGGAGGCAGGGCACACGACCTACGAGGTTCCACTGGTGGACCGGCGGATCGACCTCGCCGGGGTCGAAGCGGCGTTCGTGGACGGTGTGAAGGCTGTGCTCCTGTGCCATCCCCACAACCCGATCGGCGTACCTCATCCGGCGGATGACCTGCGGGCGCTCGCCGAACTCGCCCGGGAGCACGGGGCGTTCGTCGTCAGCGACGAGATCCACGGGCCGCTGACGCACCCGGACGGTCACTTCGTGCCGTTCCTCGACACGTGCGCGGCCGCTCGCGAGGTCGGCGTCTGTGTCACGTCCGCGTCGAAGGGCTGGAACATCGCCGGCTTCAAGTGCGCGATGATCGTCGCCGACGACCCGGCCGTGAACGCGCGCCTCGACCGGATGAGTGAGGAGGTGCTGTGGCGCACCAGCATCCTCGGAATGCACGCATCCGCAGCGGCATTCACGCATGGTGCGGAGTGGCTCGACGCGACCATCGCCGCCATGGTCGAGAGTCGGCGGCTGTTGACCAGCCTGCTGGCAGAGCACCTGCCGGAAGTCGACTACCGCGAACCCACCGCCAGCTACCTCGCCTGGCTCGATCTGCGAGCGCTGGCCGACGACCCGAACCCCGCCGCTCGGATCCTCACGGACGCGAAGGTCGCGCTGACCCCCGGACCGGACTTCGGCGCCCCGGGCGTCGGGCACGTCCGGCTCAACCTCGCGTGCTCGGCGGAGATGCTCACGGCCGCGGTCGAGCGGATCGCCACGACGTACCGATCCTGAGCTGGACGTACCTGCAGCATGTCAGCGATGCGCGCTGCTCTACCGTCCGGTCATGATCGACTTCTAGAACGCGTCCGTGATGAAGCTGGGCGAGATCAGCCCAACGGATGTACTCGACGACCTCGGCCCGCTCCTCATCGAGTCAGAGGCTGTCCTTCACGCCTTCCGGTGCGTGACTATGTCGTGTTCACCGACCGCCGACTCAACGCGGTGAATGTTCAGGGCATCACTGGAAAGAAGCGGGCCTACACCTCCTTGCCGTGGGCGAAAGTCCAGGCCTGGCCCGTGGAGACTGCAGGCAAACTCGACCTCGACTCGGAACTGGAACTTTGGTTCAGCGGACTCGGCAAGGTGCGGCTCGAGTTCAAGGGCAAGGTTGACATCCGGACAATCGGACAGCTGATCGGCTCGTACGCGCTTCGTTGACGGCGGGTGCGAATCGGTCAAGTCCTAGCGTCACTCCGCCCAGAATGACGCGGCACCTGGGCCACCCGCTCAAGCACGTGGGCGACCCATTGGGCGACCCAGTAACAACTCGGCCGGCTGGGCGCTGCATCGCGACAGCTTCACCGCAGTCGATGATGCGGACGCAGCTGGCTAGTCTGCATCCAGGCCGGGGCCGGGAAGCGTTCCCGGTTCAGCTTCGCGGATGCCGGTCGCGGTGAACTTCCGATCCATCCGTCCGTCACCACGCTCGCGAACAGCCACTGTCGCCGCAACTTCAACCCAGTCGTCCACCTTCCAGCGGTGAAGGTCGGCGGGAGGCAACTCCGAAGCGTCAAACTGAACCAGTCCGTCCGCAGTCTCGATGGCCCAGCGCTGGCGACTGCTGATCGTCTGGAGCGGACCAATCAGCGTCTCCGGCTCTGCGTCCAGGCCACGTCCCTCCACGACCTCCCGGATGAACTTCGCCTTGGACGGGTCCACGCTCGCGCGTCGAGTCGGTTTGGCCGGTTCGCGCCAACTGACGTCGAGAGTGACATTGCTCTTGTCAATTGCCAGAGCCAGCGCATTTACCGCGCCACCGACCCTTGGCCCGAGCTCGCGCAACTGCCGAGCAATCGCGTCGCCTGTCTCTGCGCCTTGGTCGACTCCGGCCGCCAGAAACTCCACCAGGCGCTCCGAGGCGCGGTCAGCGAGCGGACGCTGCGCCAGTTCCTCAGTAGTTGTTTGCCCGTGTGGCTCCGCCTCGTCCATAGGCGATTGCTTCGGCTCGACGACAAACACGACTGATCCCGGCTGCGGTGACGCGGTGAGCATGAGCTGCGTTCGGAGGACGACCGACGCGGAGAACTTGCCCCGAACTGACTTGACGTCTTCTAGGGCGGCGCCGGTCGCCGTGACCGCCTTCTGCCAGGCGCTCGACAGGCTACCCACGTCGTCAAGGTTGGCGCTGTTCCCAACGACAGCAGAGCCAGTGAAGCGGAGAACGCCGGACGAGTGCAACGTGCGCGCGGTGCCGGCCTCGCGCCGAACGATCGCTTCGACGCCCAGCCTTGACAAGTCCTCAGGTTCGTAGCGTACGGCTGGATGTTCTTCCGTGAAGCGCTGCCGGAGGCTCGCAAGAAGGCCAGTGACGTCTGGCAGGTTGTCACTTGTAGCCATCAATCATCACCTCCACGTAGCCGCGTCGTGGAATCGACTCCCGCCGGGCGTCGGAGTCCTTAGCCCGTACCCATAGATCATCCCAGTAACCACGCAAAGCGTAGTAGTCCGTTCCGGGTTCTGGGTTTGCTCCGGACGAAGGGCACCAGCGCAAGATGTACGAGTCCACGTTCAGCCCGAGCGAGTCCTTCGCGCCGTTACCGCCTGCCAACAACTCAACAATCGACCAGTCCTGTGGCCGCTGGCGCACCGCTTGCAAATCGGCCGCCTCCACCACGAACACTGAGTCGATATCACCTGGCACGAGCTTTGACGAGAGGAAACTGCCCGACAGCCAGGCAGCAGGAACGGTGCCGACCAGCTGCTTGAGCAGCGACAACGCCTTGAGCCAGTCGCGCCAAATCGCGGCGCGCTCCGGACCGCGCCCGGCCACGAACGCCGCCTCCACCTCCGCCGGGCTGCATGCCCAGCGTCCATGCGGCAAGTAGTCCCCCTGTAGCGCAGGCAGCCCCACGGTCGCCCCTCCCGAATGCCAAACGAACCGACGATACGAGCCACACATTGCCACCGATTCCGTGCGTCTGTTGGCGAAACGCGCCGTGTTGAAATCATCGCGGTCGTGTCGTATGCCCAGTCCGCGTCGTCCTCGCCGGCCACCTTGGCCCGGGAAGACTCCACGTAGTCCGGCCATAGTCCGTACCGGACCTGAGGACATCATGCAGCCCTCAGCCCTACGTCGTCGTGACCCCCATTGGCCATCCGGTACCACGCATCGCGTTCGAACATCAGTCGCCCCCTCAGCCGGATCACTCACACACCGAATCTACGGACGGTCACCGACAACCACGCGCAAGCGGCTATTGAGATCCAAGGCATGATGTCCGTGCTCTGGCGGCGGCGAAGATGTACCACCGTGGTCCAACTGCGTCGGCCTCGCAGCCAAGCAAGCGTGAACACTGTCGCCGACAAACCCCAGGCTGCCGAGCGGCCATTGATCTACCCCGGCCGCCGTCGGGCGCGTCTTTCCGCCGCGGGTGATGGCCCGTGCTCCCCATGCTGCGCGGAGGCGTTCTGTCCCCGATGGGTCGGTGGAGCGAGCCCATCCTACGGCCGAAGCGTTTCAGCGGAATCAGCCTCACATCGTGCGGTGGCGTCCTAGCCTGGCGGCGAGACGTTTAGGGAGGGTCTGATGGCCAAGAGGAGAGGGTTCTTCGCAGAACTGCAGCGGCAGTCGGCGCAGGCTGAGAGGCAACGGCGACAGGCTGAGGTGCACGCTGCGCGAATGCGCGCCCAGAATCTGCGCCTGCAACAGCAGGCGGCCCGGGAGGCAGAGCGCCAGGCGCGGCAGAACGCGCGTGCGCACGAGTCGCTGGTGCGGCAACTCGCTGCCGAGGAAAAACGTCGGCATCAGCAGGAGCAACAGGACGAAACTGCGGCCCGCAATCGCGAACTGGCAGAGCGAACGAACTCAATCGAAGGCCTCTTCTCCACGAGGATCGAACACCTGGCACCGGTGGACCGGTCCCGGTTCCATGTCGAGCCAGCCCATCCACCGTTTGCGTCGAAGCATGACCGGATCGTCGCTCCGCCCCCGGCACCGCAACTGCCGCCCGAGCCAAGATTCACACCGCCCCCACCGCCGCAGGGCATGAGCGCCCGGTTCGGCGGGGCGAAGAAGCACGCCGAAGAGGTCGCACGACTTCAGGCGTTGCACAACACCATCCACGCGAATTGGGACCAGCAGCGGTCGGCATTGCTAGGTGAGCACGCGCACCGCATGGCCGAGCACGAACAAGCCGAGGCCGCGCGGAAGCAGCGGCTGAACTTTGACCGGATGAAGTACCAGTCGGAGTGTGAGCAGCGGGTCGCACAGGTGGAGGAGACCAACCGGCACGCCGACGAGATGCTCGACGCCTACGACCAGGGCCATCCGGCGGCGGTCCGCGACCTCATCGAGGTCTGCCTGGGATTGTCGTCCTGGCCAGATTTCATGCCCGATGACCAGATGGAGATCGACTACGCGGCGGACGATCAGGAACTCATGATCGTCCACACTCTGCCGTCGCCGGATGTTGTTCCGGCCGTGCGTGAGTACAAGTACCGGCCGACCACGGACGAGATCGCGTCAACGAAACTGCCTGTCACGGAACGCAAGCGGCTCTACCGCGGATTCATTGCGTCGGCTGCTGCCCGCACCATCGCCGAGGTCTTCACCCACGACACAGCACGACACATTGCGTCCATCTCCTACCGCGGCGTCATCGAAGGAATCGACCCCGCCACCGGCCAGGACACCACCATCACTCTGGTGGCGGTCGCCACAGACCGCGAACGGTTCAGCCAGCTCGAACTGACACGAGTCGACCCGGAGGCGATGCTCAAACACCTCGGAGCAGTCATGTCGAAATCACCGCTGGATATGCGACCCGCACCCACTGCCGGCGGCGTCCGCACCGTCGGCCGCTGATGCTATGACCGCACACGTGTTCAACCCGCCACCTGGGTGGCCCACTCCCCCACCCGGCTGGGCTCCTCCCGCGGGATGGCAACCAAATCCCGCATGGCCACCGCCGCCACCAGGCTGGAAGCTATGGACTCCAACCGTCCCGGCACAAGCACCTGTGGACACCGCGGCAGAGGCACCTGACGCGGAAGAATCGATCGCGCACTCGACCTCAGAAATGGTCTCGGCGCAGGATCAACTGGTGGAGTTGGAAGCGGAGATCCGCGACCGGACCATCCGCCTCAAAGGTCTCGAGAAACAGATCCGGCGGGCGACACAGGAACTTGCCAGCGCCACCACCGCAGGCGCGCATCCAGTGGCCACGCCACAGGCTCCGCCTGAACCCGCAACCACCGACCTCGGTTCAGCCGGTTCAGAGCTCCGCGCACTTGAGGCCGAAATCGCCAAGCGCAGAACAGAACTCGTCGAATTCGATGACCAACTGATGCTGCAACGCGTCGGCGTCTATTACTACCGGCACCCGCTGGACAACTCCCCCCAGTACAAACAAGCCCTGGACGAACTTCGTGAACAGATCAAGGACGCCATCAAACAGGGCGACGCAGTCATCGCCTCCGACTCGTTCGTCTTCAACAACTCCCTGGCCCAAGGCCGCAAGATGGTCGCCGACTACGCGAAACTGGTGTTGCGAGCCTTCAACGCCGAAGCGGACGCCGCCGTGCGATCACTGCGAGCCGGCGGACTGGAGAACGCGCAAGCACGCTTGCAGCGGTCCGCCGATGCGATCGCCCGGCTTGGCCGGCTGATGGAGATACGTGTCGCCGACTCCTACCTCACCCTCCGCAAAACCGAGCTCGAACTCACCTCGGACTACCTGATGAAGGTCCAGCAGGAGAAGGAAGCAGAACGCGACGAACGTGCCCGGCTGCGCGAAGAACGACTCGCCGAGAAAGAACTGGCCGCCGAGCGGGAACGCCTCAACAAGGAACACAGCCACTACAGCAACGTCTACCAAGAGCTCATCGCCCAAGGACGCACCGAAGAAGCCGAACAGATCCGCGAACGCATCACCGCCATCGGCGCCGCCATCGAACACAACGACTACCGGGCCGCGAACATCCGCGCCGGATTCGTTTACGTCATCAGCAATGTCGGTGCGTTCGGAACCAACGTCGTCAAAATCGGCCTGACCAGGCGTCTCGAACCAATGGACCGGGTCCGTGAACTCGGCGACGCATCCGTGCCCTTCCCGTTCGACGTGCACATCCTGTACTTCTCCGACGACGCCGTCACCCTCGAGACGCAACTGCATCAGGCGTTCGCGGACCGCAAGCTCAACAATGTCAACCTGCGCCGAGAATTCTTCTTCGCCACACCTGCAGAGGTGAAGGCCGAACTCGAGAAAAACGTCGGATCGCTACTGGAGTACGTCGACTCCCCCGTCTCCGAGCAGTTCCTACAAAGCCTCAGTGCCTGGCCGCGCAATGTTGAACGCTTCGCGACAGGGATGTAGGCGTCCTAGTCTGTCCTTGCAGTCGATCTTCCCAACATTCGCTGAACGCCTCGGGGCAGGGTGACCTGGCACGCGTTAAGAACGCATGCGATGGCAGCGAGATCTTGGTCCGCGCCTGACATGTTGGTTACGCGGCACATCAAGCTCCGATTCGGCGAGACGACAAAACAACCCGCCTTGCCGTTTCATGCGTCCATCGCCTGCTTGCCATTCGCGCCGACAACTACACGCAAAATATTGCTCATCCAGCGAACATAGAGTCGGTCACCGCACAACTGTGGCAGGACGGCGCTGAGCCGACTTCGATCGGTTTCAAGCGGGCCAGATCCGTTCGAGGAGCTGAGTCAGCGGTCCGGTTGGGTGGACGTACCGGAAAATGGTGTCTGAGGCAACAGCCAATTCGGCGACCCCGATCAACCCGTCGATCAGCACGCGATGCGCGAGATCGGTCCCTCGGTCGGACGCTTGACGGATCTCGGCTGTCCACCGCTCCTTAGCGTCCTGAACAATCGACTCTCTCTCCTCGGGAGAGAGTTGCTCCGAATCGAAATCGGACAAGTCATTCAGATCAATGCGTCCAATGCGTTGTTGAATCCCGACCCGGGCGATCAGATCCACATCCGTCAGACTGATCGCGACGCGCGACGCTGGATCCGCTAGGAGCGGATCAATATCCGCCAGCGTCCACCGAATCCGCCGCCGTGATGCCACGCGTACCACTCGCCAGGGAGCCGCGCGAGCGATCCGGGTCTCGTCCCGAACCGACGTCGAATCCAAATGCGCTCGCAGTCTTGCGAGCGGCACGTCATCCGTCGCATTGGAAGTTCCGATCCTTGTGCGGTGGTTCCACATCGGCCGGGCGGAGCGAAAGTCGGCAGGCATACCCAGCACCCGACGCAGTTTTATCTCCTCGCACCGGGATTGCCGCTCGGCATCCGATTGCGCATCAACCAGTGCCACGTACCACCTGCGGTGGGCGCGGTCGAGCAGATCGTCCAACTCGTCGAGCGCAATCGCTATCTCGATTTGTCGGTCGGCAAGGCTGGCCGAGGCGAGCATCGCTTCGTTCCTGCGCCACGATTGGTGGCCGATGGCACGCGCGCCGCGTAACCGGCTGAATGAGAACGTCAACACCGCCACGCCAGCCGCGATAACGGGTACCGCGGACAAACTCAGCCAGTTCTCGTGATCTGTTAGAAGGCGCCGGATCCAGCCGTCCAGGCTGTCTGCACCAGGAGCTCCCATGGCCCACCAAGTCGCCGCGAGCGTGAGGACTCCCCACAGCGACGTCAGCAGGTACTTCACGACCAAGACCGGCCAGCGCAGCGCGCCTAACAAACGAAACAGTAGCCGGGCACGGCGAGAACCTGGCCCACTCTTGGTGAATGGCGACGGGCTGCCCGCAGGAGTCGGCGACGTACCCACCCCGGAACGGGATTGGGCCGCGCTTGCCCACCGGTCGAATTTCACATAATTCGCGACCAAGCGTTCCGTGGCCTCCAGATCCAAGCCTCGGGTCGCCCGACGAATCGCCCGTTTGGCCCGGCGCCGCAGGCCGAGACAGAGGTAGTACAGCAGGAATCCCAGAACACTCAGGCCGACTGTGGTCACCACGCTGCCGACGAACCACGTCCATACCGGGACGAGCTCCTCCGGCACCCCTGTCCGACCCCGATACGCCAGACGGTATCCGGTTGTGACGACATCACAGCTAGCCTGCAGGAACTGCGATACCCCGTAACCCTGAGACACGCAAATAGCATGCCCGTTAGCACCGACACCGACGGTCATTTGCCCGCGGAGCTTGGATTCAAACGGCGCTAGAGCCGAGCGCCGGGAAAGGTCACGCCACTCACCGCGTCGTCGAGGAACGTCACCCTTTGACGCTCACGTTCGACTACCCGGAGAGCACGAAATGCCCGGAAATCGGCGGAATCCGAATCTTCGGGTGGTCGACGAAGTGTTCAAGTCCCCTCCGGTGCTGGTGATGACGTGCGCGCATTCGCGGTTCATGCTCGTGAGGATGAACCCGACTCGGCACACGCAGGATCTGCTGCTGGGCGTGTGGGACCTAGGGCCTGTTACGAAAGTCGTCGGAGCCAGTGATCGATGACGGTGACGCGGACGGTGGCGGCGTAGCGGACGGCGAGTTTGTCGTATCGAGTGGCGAATGCCCGATGGTGCTTGAGGATGTTGATGCCGCACTCGACGGCGTGGCGGTCTTTGTACTTGGCCTTGTCGAATGCCGGTGGTCTGCCGCCGCGGGCTCCTTTGCGGCGCCGGTGGCCGGCTTGATCACCGGGCACCGGGATGGTGGCTCGGATGTGATGGCTGGTCAGCCAGGACCGGTTGGCACGGGAGGAGTACGCCTTGTCGGCCAGTACCCAGTCGGGGCGGGTCCGCGGGCGCCCGCACCCGGGCCGGGGTACCCGGATCTGGTTCAGCACGGTGATCATCTGCGGACTGTCCCCGTGTTGGCCGGGAGTCAGCACGAACGCCATCACGCCACGATGCCGATCGATCGCCACGTGCGTCTTGGTCGACCAGCCTCCCCGGGACGTGCCCAAACAGTGGTGATCCGGTTCTCCCGCAACACGTTGCGGGCTGTCTCGGCGGGCGCCGGCGGCATGCACGTGCGCCCGAGCAGTGGTGGAGTCCACACTGACCTGCCAGGACAGCTTGTTGGCCTGCTCGGCTTGCTGCAACAGCGCGGTCTCGATGCGTTCCCACACGCCCAGCAGTTGCCAGCACGCGAACAGTGCGTAGACCCGCCACCACGGCCCGTACGAATCGGGCACGTCTCGCCAGGGACAGCCGACCCGAGTTCGGTACCGAACGCCGTCCACCAGTGCTCGCAGCGGATACGCGCGTGGGCGACCTCGACGGGGCGCTGCCGGTAACAGCGGCTGCAGCACCTGCCACTGCGCATTGGTCAGGTCATGACGTGCTGTCGCGCTTATGGTGGACACGAGGCCTCCCGCAGTGACGGATTTGCTTTGACACCAACTGCGTTACTCGGGAGGCCTCACCTCATGTGTGAGGACACGCCGACACCACACCAACCACTTTCGTAACAGGCCCTAGCTGTCACAACTGGGTGCGGTGCCACGGCGGCTGGTCTGGGACAACGAGTCCGGCATCGGCCGCGGGAAGCGCGACGCCGACGGGGTCGCCGCGTTCGCCGGCACCCTTCGCCACCACGGTGCAACGACTCAAGCCCTACGACCCTGAATCCAAGGGGGTCGTGGAACGCCGGAACGGGTACTTCGAAACGTCGTTCCTGCCCGGTCACACGTTCAGCTCACCAGCGGACTTCAACACCCACCTGTCCGACTGGCTCACGACGGCGAACGCGCGGGTCGTGCGCACGACCCGGGCCAAGCCGGCCGACCTGTTGTCCGCGGACAAGGCTGCGATGCTGGCGTTGCCGCCGGTGCCACCCACGGTGGGGTGGGCGAACAGGATCCGCCTCGGGCGGGACTACTACGTGCGCATCGAACACGTCCCCGCTCCACCGGCGCGCGAAGTACTTGAACTCATCGGATTCTGCGCCGCCGATCCGATACACAGAAGGTCGAGGTACTCCCTTCTCCCTGACGCACCCTCGACCACCGGAACCTCAAGTCTGCATCGGATGGCTGGATCAATCGCCACCACAGCCTGCGCAAAGGCAAATTGGAAGTCGGCCTCGCTGTGGAAGACGGGTCGCTGTCTGACAAGGCAATGCATAACCTCGGACAGCTCAACCGTCCCGGCGATCTTGGGCATGGCAGATTCTCACATGACCCGGAGCGCGCACGCAGGGCCCGCGTCATACCGCCGCAAGTGATCCGGAACGCGACGGAGTGCGTGATTGAGCCGGGCTATCCGCGGAACGGCACAGCCCACATCCCAATCATGCTGTCCCACATGCCATTTCAACAACCATATGGTCCGAGCGCGTCCATGTAACTTTTCGGCTGGCCGATGTTCGGACGTGATGAAGCAGCCGCGCCCTTGTTGATGAGGACTCTATGCGCATCGTTAGTCGTCTCCGCGTCGTTGAAACCAACCTCCGTGCGACCTGAGCGCACATCGCGCCGGAAGCGCCGCACTGTTTACGCCCCGAGCTTTACAGATAACTGCCGAAAGAGGCAGTATTCTGTTATGGCGATCCAGGGCGACTTCCTGACGACCCACGAGGTATCCGACCTCCTGGGTGTAGCACCGCGCCAGGTCCGCGCCCTGGCCGAGACGGGGTACATCGCCCGTGTCGCCCGCGGAGTCTTCGACCGGACGTCGGTAGAGCGTTACCGCGTCGGGCATGGCTCGGGCCGGACCCGCACCTGGGCCGAGCACACCGCATGGGGAGCCGTCGCAATGCTTTCGGGTGCGACCCCGCTACATCTCGGAGACGTCCAGACCTACCGGCTGCGCGCTACCCTGCGCGAGATCACCGATCCGCATGAACTGGCCATCAGGTTGCGCGACCGCGCGAGAGTCACCACCTGGTCCGGCCACCGCTCAGTCATCACGCGCGTCCGCAAGGAGTTGATCGCGCCCGACCGCCGACGTCTCGGGCTCGTCGACAACGACACGATCGTCGACGGCTACCTCGAGGCCGACCGTATCGCGGACCTCGTGCGCCGGCATCGGTTACGCGAGGACACCAACGGCGTCGTAACCCTGCGCGACACCACCATGGACATCCACTTCATCAGATATTTGGCAACCCTCAACGAAACACTCGCCGCAGTCGACGCAGTCACCTCACTCGACCCTCGCGAACGCGGCGTGGGCGAGCAGGTCCTAGTCCGCCGGTTGGAGTCGTTCCGCGAGAATGTCAGCCCGTAAGCACCCGCGCATCCAGCGCCCCGTCATCGACATCGCCGCCGCCACAGGCGGCTGGCCGGACCCGTGGCCAAACGTCGCCGAGATCGCCGGGGTCCTCCCGGCCGACAAGTGGACCCTGGTCGGCGGCCTGATGACCCAATTGCACTCCATCCACCACGGCCTGGGCGTGGTGCGCCCGACCAACGATGTCGACATCGTGCTGCACGTCGAGACATCCCGCGGCGTCGCCGGCCAAACCCAGAGGGCGCTGCACTCTCTTGGGTACGACCTGCGCCCGGCTGTTGATCCGCGCCACAACACCGCACACCGCTTCTACCGCGGCACGAGCAAGATCGACGTGGTCACCGACCACCCCGCCGAGGAACCGCAGGAGGTAGTCGATGTCTTGGTCGCCGACCACCACGCCCCGAAGGTCACCCAACGGCTCGCCGGACGCGCGATGGTCCGCATCGAGGGCGGCACACAGGCGCTACGACGCACTATCAATGCACGGTTGCAGATCGTGCCCGGAACCATCACCACGATCTCGGTGCCCGGCGCGTTCGGCGCACTCATCCTCAAAGCCGCCGCCTACAAGACCGACTCCCGCGACCCCGACCGCCACTTGCGCGATGCCGTGGCCCTACTCGCCTGCATCGACGACCCGTTCGCCGAACGTGACGGCTTCACCGGCTCCGACCGATCCCGACTCCAAACGCTGCGCACACGCCTGCCACCCGACCACATCTCGTGGACCGTCCTGAACGGTCAACAACGCACCGACGCCGAAACAGCACTACAGATCCTCACCGACGAAGACTGACCCGGACCGCCACGCCAGTAGCGGCCCGTCGTCGCGATCGAGAACGCCGCGGGTCACCAGGGTCATAGGTCCCCTGCTCCCCCTGCCCATCGGGTTCTCCTGACAGGCGAGAACACGTTCCCGTCGCCGCCGTGGGCATCTGATGAGGCCCGCAGGAGCCGTCCCGTCGCTCATCGTGCACCGTTGTGCCTGCTCACGCAGCAATCGATGAACCGCGATGAGACTTGGCGCGTTGGCGGGTGTGTGCGGAGCGTCATACCGCCGCGAGTCAGCACTGCCCGAACTATGCGACGAATTCGACCAGCGAGCGCTGGTGGGAGTGCAGCGGCTGACCGACTTGAACTTTGCCCAGACCTTGTAGGGTCTACACTGTGGTGATGTGGGCGGTGGACATCGAGGTGGCTCACGGCCCTGGACGCCGGTTCACGAGAGCAGGTCGTGGCTGCTATCGAGTTGTTGCAGGAGCACGGCCCGCACCTGGGCCGGCCCCTGGTGGACACGGTGACCGCATCGCGTCATCGGAACATGAAGGAGTTGCGACCGGGCTCTGCGGGCAGATCGCAGCTGCGGATCATGTTCGCTTTCGATCCGCGACGCAAGGCGATCCTGCTCGTTGCGGGTGACAAATCGGGGAACTGGACACGCTGGTACAAGAAGAACATTCCAATAGCTGACGATCTATTCGACCAGCACCTGCAGACCTTGAAAGGAGAGCGAGAGCGATGAACATGACTCTGAGGGAGTTTCTGGCTGACAACCCGGTCGACCGCGACCGGGTCGAGGCGCACAAGAAGCGGATGCTCGCCGAAGTGCGCGCTTATCGCTTGCGTGAGCTGCGCGAAGCCGCCGGTCTCACCCAGGCCCAGCTGGCCGAGCGCATCGGAGTCGGGCAACGGCAGGTCTCCAAAATTGAAAACGGTGACCTCGACAGCGCGAAGATCGGCACGATCCGCAGCTACCTCGAAGCTGTCGGTGGCGGCATGGCAATCGAATTCGTGATCGGTGACGAGCGAGTCCAGGTCGCCTGAGCTCTCGATTTCAAACGAGCCCTCCACGAAGCACGTCATTCCGCCGCAAGTGATCCGGAACGCGACGGAGTGCGTCATTGCGCCGGGCTAGGCGCGGAACGGCGCAGCACACATCCCGATCACGCTGTCCCACATGCCATTTCAACGAGAAGATGGTCGGAGCGCGTCCATACAACTTTTCGGCTGTGCTGTATCTCGGCCGCGTCGTGCGTGGCCTGGATGGTCTCGCTGAGCTGGGCGAGGCAGGCGTCCTGAAGGTCAAGGCTCCTGGCGTTGAGCACCCCGGCCGCGCCCACCCGCCTCGCGCCCTCACCGCAACGCAAAGTCCGACGATCGGGCCGACAGGATGCGCCTGCGCAGCTTGTTCCGAGCCGCCAGGGTGAGCATCACGAAGTCGAGGGCCAGGACCACGAAGAGCAGCGCTCCGGTGAACAGATCGGTGACGTACGACTGCGCACCTTCGGCGGCTGCACCGGCGGTGAGCACCGAGAGCACGAGCACGCCGAAGAACACGTACGCGGTGTCAACCTTGCCACCGTACAAGCTGATCCCGCCGATCAGGCAGGTCGCGACCGACGTGAGCAACAACGAACTGAACGCTGTCGGGTCGGCGGAGCCGCCCTTCATGTCGCTGACTGCGCCCGCGAGCGCGGGACAGCGGGAGCACCGTGATGGAGTTGGGTGAGAAGATCCCCCAGGTTGTCCACGAACAACACGGACACCCCGCGCCGGCCAAGCGCTCGGCCGAACCCGGACAGGAAGGAGGAACTCCTTCACGCCGTCCAGTACGTTCAAGTCGACGAGGCACCGAATCCCGGGGCGTCCCCGGATCGATCGTCCCGTCATACCGGCACCGAGGTCGCCAGGAGCTCGGCATCTCCAGGGCGACCCTCTACCGCAAGCTCGCCACCTTCGGCCTCAGCACGTGACTCCGCTCCGCGAGGGACTGTCCAGCACAGCGAACAACAGACCCCCGGCCATGGCCACGTTCTTGAGGAATTGGACGCCCTGCAGCTTGCGAGCGGTCGGATCTTCGACAGCCCAAAAGGCATGCCCTGCAACGGTTGTGGGGATGAGCGAGCACAGCAGCACAGCCGCAGCCGGCCGGCGGAGAACGCCGGCGGCCAACGCGGCACCTGCGGCCGCCTGTGCAGCCCCGTTCAGGCGAACGACCACCGTGTTGTCCTGGGGCAGCGGTGCGCCGAAAGAGCGCAGCGTGTCCAGCAGCGGTGCCGCTTGCGCTACCCGAGCGCCGGGCTCACGCGCTGCGTCCGCCCCCAGGATGGCGTAGGTGGTACCGGTCATCAGTCGCGCGAGCACTCGAAGCGATCTCATCGGTGCCGCCTCCTATCGCCCGAGCACGGACAGCGCAGCATCGACGATGGAGGCCGTGTCGATGCGGTGCATCCGGTACGCGTCGTCAACGCCCGAGGACTGGCCGAAGTCGGTGACGCCGAGGCACCGTATGCGGTCGCCCCGCGCACCCGCCAGGAACGAGAGAGTGTGCGGGTGCCCGTCGTGCACCGTGATCAGCGGCGCCGGGCTCGCCGCGGGGAACAGGTCGTCGATGATGTTGCCGCCCGTGCCCGCGGCCCGGTGGCCGCGCTGCTGCATCGAACGGAAGACCAGATCGGCACTGGTCAGGCACACGACGCCCGCGTTGATTCCCTGCTCCCGCAACGTGTTCGCGGCCGCGATCACCTCGGGAACGATCGCGCCGGTGCCGACCAGTGTGACCTGCTCATCGACCGGGTCGTGGGTGGCGGGCAGCCGGTAGCCGCCGGCGACAGCCTGCCGGCGCCGGTGCTCCAGCAGGTGCGGGTCGTCGGGCAGTTGCGCGAGCGCCGGGTCGATGGGCCGTGTGGACAGCCGGAAGTATGACGAACAGCCGCCCGGCACCCCGACCTTGCCCATGGCGTGCAGGAAGCACCACTCCAGATCCTGCGCGAACGCCGGCTCCCAGGCGATGCAGTTCGGTTGTTCCAGGCCGATGGACGGTGTGGTGATCGACTGGTGTGCACCGCCTTCCGGCGCCAGGGTCACCCCGGAGGGCGTGCCGACCAGGATCGACTGGCCGCCGGCATACATGCCGTATGACCACGGCTCCAAGGCACGGGACACGAACGGGTCGTAGATGGTGGCGATCGGGATCAGTCGCTCGCCCCACCGTGACCAGGTCGCGCCGAGTTCACCGAGCAGTGAGACCAGGTTGACCTCGGCGATGCCCAGCTCGATGTGCCGTCCGTTGCTGACCTCGGACCAGCGCAGCACGCGCTCGGCGTCGTCGGCGAACCAGTCGCGCCGGTCGTCGACCGACCAGACACCGGTCTTGTTGATCCAGCCGCCGAGGTTGGTCGACGAGGCCACGTCCGGGCTGCAGGTGACGACCCGCGCGGCGGTCTCCGGGGCGTCCCGGGTGAGATCGGCCAGCAGCCGACCGAGGCCGGCCTGGGTCGAGATGGCCTTGCGGTGCCCGTGGCCGAGCGATGTCGGGACATCGACCTGCGCGGGGGCGCCGACCGGTGCGCGGCGCAGCTCCGCGCCGCGATCCGCACAGAGGCGTCCCGGAGCAGTGCCGGGATCGAAGCGCTGCCAGGGGTTTTCGCGTGTCATACCCGAGTCGGCCGCGAGCGCGTCCATCTGATCGGCCGTCAGCAGCGCCGAGTGGTTGTTGGGATGACCCTCGGTCGGCAGGCCACGACCCTTGACCGTGTATGCGAAGACCGCCGTGGGCCGGTGGCTGTCGATGGTGCCGAAGGTGTCGACCAGCAACCCCAGGTCGTGACCGCCGAGATCCCGCACCGCTGTTGCGAGTTCGGTGGTGGTGAGGGACGCCAGCAATGCGCGCAGTTGCTCGTCCTCGGAGCCGGCGAGGATGCGCTCAGCGGTCTGTGACGCGTCCGCGCGCAACATCCGCTGGTACTCCTCGTTGGGCATCGACTCCAGCCGCTGCCGCAACTGCTGGCCACCAGGGCGCTGGAAGAGCTCGCTGATCAGCCGGCCCCATTTGAGGGTGACGACCTGCCAGCCGGCCGCTGCGAACATGCCCTGCAGCTTCCCTATCTGTATGTCGGGCACGACGCGGTCCAGCGACTGCCTGTTCAGGTCGATGACCCAGAGCAGCTCGCCGAGCTTGGCGATCGCCGGGTCGGCCACCGCCTCCCAGATGGCGCCCTCGTCCAGCTCCGCGTCGCCGACCAGGCTGATGAACCGTCCGGCGGAAGGGGTGGACGCGAACTGGGAGGCCAGGTATCGGTGCGCCATCGCGGCCCACACCGGCGCGGTCGCGCCGATGCCGACCGACCCCGTGGAGAAGTCGACGGTGTCGGGATCCTTCAGCCGGGAGGGGTAGGACTGCAACCCACCCCTGGCGCGCAGTGTCGGCAGATACTCCTCGCCGAGGTCACCGAGCAGGTAGTTGATCGCGTGCAGCACCGGCGAGGCGTGCGGTTTGACCGAGACCCGGTCCTCGACGGCGAGTTCGGCGAACCACAACGCGACCATGATCTCGACGATGGATGCGCTGGACGCCTGGTGCCCGCCGACCTTGACCCCGGTGTCGTTCGGGCGTCCGGCGTTGGCCGCGTCGATGATCGCCGCTGACAGCCACCGCACCCGGGTCGCTATCTGCTGCAGCACCGGCAGGTCGGCTCCGCTCTGCGGGACGGTCGGGTGTGCCGTCGTGGCGGTCATCGCGCACCGCCCGTCGGCTGTGCCGCGAGCTGTTCGTATGCCGTACGCACGACCGGCACCAGCGCCAGCGACGCCTCGGTGTCCAGGGCGTCCGGTGCCAGTTGGAGCAGCTTGCCGCCGCGCAACTGCGGCGGGACATCCGACCCACGCGCGGCCATCACGGCGTGGAAATGACCGTAGTTCTCGCCGAAGTGCAACAGATACACCGCCGGCGCACCGGTCGCCTCCCGCATCGCGGCGCTCAGGTCACGGGCGCGCTGACCGAACGCGGCCAGCTCGGCAGGCTCCAGTGCAGTGATCTGCTCGGCATGTCGGCGAGCGCGCAGGAAGAACCAGCCCGGCACGTCATACCCGGCAACCGTCTCGGCCGCCCAGAGCTCGTCCCGGAAGACGCGCGCAGACTCGGGCGCGTCCTCCAGCGAGCAGATCAGGCAGGGGCGATCGTCAGTGTTCGTTTTCATGGATCTCTTCCGTGTCTCGTGACGTGGGGCGAGGAGGGTCAGATCAGCGGAGTGATCTGGTCGTCGCGGCCCAGGAGGGCCTTGCCGTACACCTCGTAGTTGACGGCGGGCAGCGTGACGGCGTGGCGAGCTGCCACGGCGGAGTCGCGCCAGATCCGCTGCAGCGGGTTGACCTCGGCGAAGCTGCCGGCACCGTGCGCGAACAGCAGGATGTCGATGGCGCGGGTGACGTTGTCGAGCACCCAGGCGGTGTCGGCACGGACCCGGCTGCGCTCGAGGACATCGGGGTAGGTGCCGGCTGCGGCCGCCCGGTCGATGATGTCGGCGGCGCGGTAGGCGTGCAGGTGTGCTGTGTCGATGCGTTGCGCGGCCTCGGCGATCTGCAGCTGGAAGGCCACGGAGTCGGCCTGTGCGGTGTAGAAGGTGTAGGAGATCGCCTTGGTGGCTGCCTTCTGGGTCACGATCTCCAGCGCCTTGCGACCCATGCCCAGCTGCGGTCCGGCCAGCACCAGCGACAGCAGCGGCACGAACGCCGACCGATAGAGCGTCTCGTCGGTGTGCTCCGTGGGGTAGTTGCCGTCGATGGCGGCCGGCACCGAGACGAGCCGGTGCCCCGGCACGAACACGTCCTCCGCGATCAGGCAGTTGCTGCCCGATGACTTCATCCCGGCGACGAACCAGGTCTCCTGGAAGTCGAGGTCCGAGCGGGGGATCAGCGCGAGCGCCTGGTCGACCGGTTCGCCCTTCTCGTCCACGACCGGGATCCCCAGCACGGCCCAGTCGGCGTGCCAGGACCCGGAGTTGTAGAACCAGCGACCGGTGACCCGGTAACCGCCGTCGACCTTGACGGACTCTGCTGTCGGGGAGAGGACACCGGAGACCTTGGCGTCGGGGTTGTCACCCCAGACGTCGTCCTGTGCCCGCTCGGGGAACACGCCGGTCATCCAGGCGCACACGTTGCACAAGGTGACGACCCACGCCGTGCCGCCGTCGGCTTCGGCCACCGCCGAGGAGACGTCGAGCATGGTGCGCATCGAGCTTTCGTAGCCGCCGTACCGTTTCGGGGTGGCGACCTTGAAGACTCCCGCGTCGGTGAGCGCGGCGATGCTCTCCTCGACGACGCGGCGGTTCTGTTCACCCTCCGCGGAGTGACCCGCGATCAACGGCTGGAGCTCCCGGATGCGGGCGACGAGCTCTTCGGAGGTGGGAACGGTGGTGCTGGGGTTGGCAGGGGTTGCGATGGACATCTGGATACTCCTCAGGGGGTTGGGCTTGTGTCAGGAAGCGCAGGCGGCGATCTGGTCCACGATCAACGCGCGTGGTCGCTCGTTGAAGCGGGAGTGGGTGCCGAAGGTGCGGTGCACGTAGATCAGGGGTGCGGTCTCGATGCGCGATGTGGCGACGACCAGTCCGAACAGCAGGGTGTGGTCACCGGCCTCCACGGCCCGGTCGAGATCGCATTCGACCCACCCGGCCGCGCCGTCGAGGCGGGGCAGACCATGCTCGAAATGCCAACGGACACCGGCGAATCGGTCCTCGCTACGGCTGGCGAACGTCGTTGCGATGTCTTGCTGGCCGTTGCTGAGGAGGTTCACTCCGAACCGGTTGCTGCTGAGGATCCGGGCCAGCATCGACGAGTTGTTGTCGAAGGCCACCGACACCAGCGGCGGATCCAGTGACAACGACGCGAAGGAGCTGACGGTCGCCCCATGTGGCCCCTCCGGCGTGGTCGTGGTCACGACCGTGACGGGCGCGCACACGGCGGCCATCAGGTCCCGGAATCGGTCGGCTTGGACGCCTGGGCGCGTCACGGCCTCACTCGTGTCGGACATCTCACTGGCTTCCCATCAGGACGCCCATCGGGTTGGGCAGGTCGGCCTGTAGCGCCCAGGCCCGGTTGATGAGTTCGTCGACGGAGGCGCCGGCGCGTCGGGCGTCGGCCATGGCCTGCGGGTCGAAGGCGGGTCCGACCGAGTCCCCTGCGTATTCAGGGCCGTTCATGTATGCCGTCGCGTCGTCCGGCTGCTCGAAGTTGTCGATCTGCAGCTCGGCGAAGTTGCCGTCCGGGTCCTGGTAGTACATCGACGTGGTCACGCCGTGTGCGATGCACACCGCGGGCTCGATGCCACGATCGCGCAGCATCTGGAACCGGTCGAGCAGGTCGTCCAGGTCGTCGAAGGTGTATGCGGTGTGGTGCATCGCGGCCGTCGCCGGCGTCTTGCGCTCCAGCTTCTCCCCCGGCGGGTGGATCAGCGCGACGCGGTGGTGCTCCTCGTCGAAGGTGATGAAGCTCAGCGCGTCGTCGGAGTAGACGACATGACCGTCCAGGACCGTGCAGTACCAGTCGGTCATCTCCTTGGCTTGCGCGGTGTGGAAGACCACGTGGGCGAACTTGGGCTTGGACATTCGGTGCTCCTTGTCGGGATGGGTCAGTTGTTGTCGGAAGCGGTGAACGTGGTGCGGATCTCGCCGATGCCCTCGGCATACGTGCGCAGCTCCTGGCCGGGCCGGAGGAGAACCTTCGGATCCCGGGCCCAGCCGATGCCGGCCGGGGTGCCGGTGAAGATGAGGTCGCCGGGCAGCAGCGGGACGATGGCGGAGATCGACTCGATCAGCGCCGGGATGGTGAAGATCAGGTTGCGGGTATGTCCCTGTTGCATGCGCTGACCGGCCAGGCTGCAGCCCAGCTCGACGTCGTCGCGGTCGGCGAACTCGTCGGGGGTGACGAGCACCGGCCCGATCGGGGAGAACCCCGGGTAGGACTTGCCGAGGTTGAATTGCGGTGTCGGCCCGCGGAACTGGACGACGCGCTCGGAGATGTCCTGCCCGACGGTCAGCCCGGCGACATACTGCCAGCCGTCCGCGCGGGACACCCGGTGCGCTCGTGCCCCGATGACCACGACCAACTCGGCCTCGAAATCGACGTTGGCAGAAGGAAGCTCGACACTCGCGTAGGGGCCGGCCACCGAGGTCGGGAACTTGGTGAAGACGAGCGGATCGGATTCCGGGGTGGCCATGTCGGCCTCGGCGGCGTGGTCGCGGTAGTTGAGCCCGATGGCGAACACCTGCCGCGGCAGCGGCACCGGCGCGCCGAGCTGGGCCTCGTCGAACGGGCGGGCGTGCTCGGCGAGCACTTCGGTGTTCTCCGCTGCCCAGCCGCGCACCTCGTCCCAGTGGTCGAGGACGTCCAGCGGCGCCGGGCCGAACTTGCCGTCGCTGGCCGTTGCCAGGTCGCTCGCCGTGTCGCCGGTGATCAGCGCGACCCGGTCGGACAGGGTTCCCATGCGCACGAGCTGCCGCCCTTCGTCATACGACCACCTTGTGTGATCGTGCTCACACGCTAGCATTGATATGTGATAACAGCAACCCCCGTAGAGGTGTGCGTTATCATTGATAGCGAGATTCCACTGATTGGGGACGTGTGATGACGCTGGCCACCGAAGACGACCCCGGCCTCCGGCGCATCGACGCCCGCTCCGTCGCCGATCAGGTGACCGACGAGATCCGCCGCTCGATCCTGTCCGGGGCACTGGCCCCCGGGGAGAGCCTGTCGTTGCGCAAACTCGCCGACCGACTGGGCGTGAGCATCATTCCGGTGCGGGACGCGATCAAGAATCTGCACAACGAAGGACTCATCGTCAACCCGCCGAGCCGCAGTGCCACCGTCGCACCGCTCGACTCCGAGGAATTCGCCGCCATCTACCGCCTCCGCCGCCTACTGGAGCCCGAGCTGGCCCGGCGGGCAGTGACCGGACTGTCGGACGCCGAACTCGACCGGTTGCACGACGTCGCCGCCGATCTGGGCCGACCCGAGCGCAGCATGGACGACATCTACGACGACCACCGCGCCTTCCACCTGGCGCTGCTGGCCCCGGCCGCGTCCAGTTGGGACGCGCGGATCCTGATGCAACTCTGGCGCGCCGGCGAACGCTACATCCGCATCGCCTTCGGCCTGCTCGACCCCGACCCCCACGAACACGACCGCCGCCGCGAGGCCCACCAACTCCTCGTCAAGAAATTCCGCACCCGCGACCCCGAGACCGCCGCCACCGCCCTCGACATACACCTCGAGCACAACGAAACCCTCGCCATCCGCGCCCTCGACGGCCGGTGGTGACCACCCCGGCGCAGCACTTCATCCTCCTTCCTGACGACCCGGCGCAGCGATGGGCGCGGCAAGGCGTGTTGCTCTTGAACACGGTTCTCACGACGCGACTCCGCGACCGACCAAAGCTCGACGCGCGGCGAGGCGCAACTTTGCAAAGTTGGCATGATCACATTTGCATAGTTTATTCGATCACGTCTGCTAGGTTGAGGCCATGGTCCTTGACTCGTTGGTGCCCCGACGGGTCAGCGGACTGCTGACGGACCTGGTGACGGTCGAGCCGGTTATCGCGCTCCATGGCCCACGGTCGGTGGGCAAGTCGACGGTGCTGCGCGGGTTCGCTGCCCAGGCAGGTGGATCGGTTCTCGACTTGGACGACATCGAAGTGCGCGAGGCGGTCCTGGGAAATCTGACCGCGGTGGCTGCTGGCCGGGCACCGCTCTGCGTCGACGAATACCAGCGCGTGCCCGACATCCTGGATGTGCTCAAGGCTCGGCTGAACCGTGAGGGCAGCCTTCCTGGAACTGCCGTCATCACCGGCTCGACCCGACAGGACGCACTACCCGCTACCGCGCAGACGCTGACCGGGAGGTTGCACGCGCTGACCATCTGGCCACTGTCCCAGGGGGAGATCGCCGGCGTCCGGGAGGACCTGCTAGGGGCCTTGCGGGCCGACCCCGAAGGCACCGTCAATCAGATCTCCACCTCCGCGACCAGCCGCGCGGACTACGTGGACCGCGTCTGTGCCGGTGGCCTTCCCTTGGCCCTGCGCCGCTCGGGCGCTTCTCGAGGGCGGTGGTTCGACGACTTCGTGCGTGCCTCGGTCGAGCGGGACGCTCTGGAGCTGGGCCGGATCCGTGAGCGGCGGGCCATGACTGATCTGCTCGGCCTGCTTGCCGCGCAGACCGGACAACTGCTCAATGTGTCGGCGGCCGCGGACAGGCTCGGCGTCAGTCGGGCCACGGTCGAGAGCCATCTGCGGCTGCTCGAGGACCTCTTCCTCGTCGTGCGTCTGCCGGCATGGGGCAAGACGTTGCGTTCACGCGTGAGCGTCAAGCCCAAGGTTCACGTTGTCGACTCCGGTCTGGCGGCTCGGCTATTGCGGCTCGCGCCGGAAAAGCTCACCGGGCTGGACCCGGCAGCCCTGGCCGACTTCGGTCACCTGCTCGAGACCTTCGTCGTCGGGGAGATCCGCAAGCAGACCTCCTGGTTGGAGGAGCCCGTCACCCTGGGTCACTGGCGCACCAGCGACGGGGTGGAGGTCGATCTGGTGATCGAGCACGAGGATGGCACTGTCCTCGCCTTCGAGGTCAAAGCCAACGAACGAGCTCCCGGCTCCGACTTCCGCGGCCTTGCCCAGCTCCGCGACGCCCTCGGGCAACGCTTCGCGGGCGGGATCATCCTCACCACCGGCACACGCTCCTACACGTACGCCGACCGCCTCCACGTCATGCCCATCGACCGACTCTGGACCCGTGCCACACCCTGACCCACTCGCCCCGAGGGCACCGACGGACCATGCCACCGCACTTGCACGCAGGCCGCCCAGCCCGGCGGCCCGGTGTCAGCGATTCTGAGACTTCCGACCTGCGTGGACGTCAATTCTGAGACTGCGCCTGAACGACGAAAATGAGACCGGCCACGAACCGCCATACCCAGGCACGTCGCGCAAGGCCGGCGCAACCGGCACCAAGCTGTGGCTCCGGTTCGTAGGCTAAACACATGACCGAGGGCAAACTGATCGATACCGCGTTCGATCTACGAACCGACGCCAACGGCAAGGATCCCGATTTCGCGAGCCCGACCCTCCGCAAGTACCACCAACTCCTATGGAGCAAACCCCTCCCCGGCGGCTCCACCTTCACACTCGACCGCTCGGTACGGGACCACTACCTTCACCACCAATCTCCCCTCGGGGAGTTCTCACTGTCCAGCGACGGCGTGATCGCGACCTTCACCCGGTGGCCTGCAATGGCTTCTATCGTCGGCCAGCTGCCTGACGCGATGAATGCAGAGTTTTTACGCATCAGCTACACAATTGGCGGGTTCATGCTGTGGCCGGGCAACCGCATCGGCGGCAAGTGGACGATCAACCAGGCCCGCGGGTGCACACGGCGCATCTCTGACCGAATGGACCTCACGCTCGAATGCATCCGCCGCCATTACATCGGTGAGACCAGTCCCCTCGCGGCCACGCTCGCCCGCTACTCCGACTTCTTCGACCTGTTCGAAGACTTCCCGGGCTACGTGACCTTCTGGCTCCTCCATGACCTAGTGAACGATGACTGCTCCGCCGTCCGATTCTGGCTGCCCTTCGACGACTTCACCGCACCGCACGTCCCGACAGACGTTGCCAGCTACATCGAATATCGGTGCCAGAGCATCGAATTCGTTGAACGACGCGCCTCGCGGATGCTTCGGTCACTGCCGTCCACTTCTTAGGCCCGTCACTGGTCCCGTGCCAGCATGCCGGCTGTTGGGCTCGGCGCGTGATCACTTCCCGAGGGCAGACGGCGAAGAGTGGTTCGAGATCGGGGCGGTCCAGCCAGGCGTCGTCGTACCAACCGTTGTTGACTGTGGCTGCAGTGTGCAGGAAAAATGTCGCGCCGACGACTCGACCGAGGGGCGCGTCGAACAGTTGCCGCCACGCGGCGTCGCTGACCACCTCTGCCTTAAGGTCGTCGGTGCCATCAATAAGCAATGCGTGAGTACGTGTGACCTCTTTGAAAATTGACTCTTGGTGCGGGAACTGCTCGTAAGCGGCGCGAGTGACGATTGGCAAAACGCTGAGCGCTTCGCGGGGGTCCTCGCCTTCGTAGGTGTTGTTGGCGGCGTTGAAAATCGCGCGCAGGTCGTCTGTGGACAGACTTTCGCGACGGTGCTCATTGCCCAGAGAACCGACTCACGAGCAACAAAGGCACCGGTCCACGGTGCTGCGGTCCTCCAGAATTCTCGAATGTACGGTGGCTCGCCAGCCGCCACGGCAATAGCTGCCAACGCGGGTAGCAATCCTGACGGGCGAACGCGTCGGACGGGACTGCTGCACGTTTTGGTGACAGTTTGTAGTTACGCAGCCTGATTGGCTGGTGTGGTCATGCTGGTCTCGTATTCGATCGGGGTCAATCGGCCGAGGCGGTCTTGGCGGCGGCGTCGGTGGTAGGTGCGTTCGATCCAGGTCACGATCGGGATGCGCAGGTCCTCACGGGTCGCCCAGCGGCGGGTGTTCAGGACGTCCTTTTGCAGTAGGGCGAAGAAGCTTTCCATGGCTGCGTTGTCACCGCAGGCACCGACTCTGCCCATTGATCCGACGAGCTGGTGATGCTTGAGTCGTGTGACGAATTTGCGACTGCGGAATCGGCTCTCGGAGTGGTCAAACTGGGTGGGCTCGGAACGTGTCCGGCCTCAGCGATTTTGAGACTTCCAACCTGGGCGAACGCCGATTCTGAGACTGCCCCTGAACGACGAAAATGAGACTGGCGTCGATCCGTCCTCCGTGCAACCGCCAAGATCGGCCCGTCGGACGCACGGTGGGTGCCTTCGACTACCCGGCAACAGGTCCAGCGTGAACAGTAGTGGACCAATGCCACCCAGATCAGCGCGATGGGATAGCCAGCGGCACGTGCAAAAACTGACTAAACCGAGCACCAGGTGCGAACTGAAACATTCGAACATTCAGCAGATCATCACCAACTGAGTAGACCCCGATTGCGTTCTGCCGCATCTGATTCCAGAGACGATCTACTCTCGCACCGCAGCTACCCCCACCTATCACATGAATCGGCCGTGGAACGACCCATTTTCCTGTTTGCTCGTCGCACCATGATCGAGACGTACTTCCTATGAACGGAATATGTTGATGTCCGTGCAGAATCGCATCAAAACCCGCACGCTGAAGATCCTCGATCAACTGACCCGCATCGAGAGTAAGGCTCACCTTACGCTTCTCGTCAGGATCCTCAACCAGCGGCGTTGGGAGCACGTGGTGATGCAACATGCCGATGCACAGCGGTGGTGTCCCCTCTTCGGCCAGAATCGCCGAGCGCAATTCTCGCGCCTCTTCAAGAAGGGGGCCATAAAGATCTCGTCCGACGTACCCATAATCCATCGTTCCGGAACTGCGTGGCCTCACAGAATTTAATCCGAGGACCAGCATCTCACGCGCACCATCGACGCTAAACCACGAAAGGTGATTCAGTTCTCGATTGCGCCCAGCTTCTCCGTGAACAACGGTCGCAAAGTTTCGAAAGGGAAGCTCGGCAGCATAGCTACGCGTCGTCTTTGTGCTATCAAGTTCAATGTCGTGGTTTCCAGGAACCATCACCATTTGGTCCGGTGACAAGCCCAATCGGTCCAGCAGGCTCTCAAGGAACACCTGAGCATCATTGAATCCATCCCCGTGCGTGGTGATATCGCCGGACACCAGGACTAGGCCAATGGGATCAACCTGCGCAGATTTCAGTCCGTCCACAATGGCTTCGTCCAACGGAGTTTTCTGAGTTGGGACTGTGCGAGAGACGAGGGGGAACGCGTAGTCGGACCCAAAATGCAGGTCCGAAAGGTGCAAAATTACAGGGCTGCGCACAGGTACGGGGTTGCGCTTCACCGTGTCATAGAGCGCCTGTCGCGCCGCCTGAGGTGAATTCTCTGGAACGATAAAGAGCGTTGGTTCGCCCACTGGGACGGCACCGAATCGCCGGTCCCATTCACTATTCGTGATCTGATCGATTGACGTCAACATGAACCAAGCCGGAAATGCCGCGTCTCGGTAATAGGCAGGTGTTCGCGAGGGTTCTGGGCTTTTGAGACGCGAATTACCTGGGCCTACAGCGGTCCTGGTACACGTAGCTACGAATCGAGTGTCGCTCTGTCGATTAATCAGACCAATCTGAATGGGAAGCTGATGAGACAGCGCCTCAATCTCTGGTTCATGACCTTGCTCGGAGTCCTTCTTCCACCATGCCCACCAGACTCCGCTTTGAGATTCAAGGACGGCGCGATGGACACTGATCGTGTCCGCTTCGAAGTCCCTAAATCGTAGAATCATGGTGTTAGGCATCATTAAGCTCCAGGAAATCGGCTAACTCAGGCGCTATATCGTGGGGGCGGTCAGCATTACTTAGATACAAGCCCCCAGAAGCTGCCAGAAAGTGAAGCTGCTGGCGAATTTCAGCTCTATCGACCACCCGGGCAACACGGTTACGTGACGTCCAAATATCAATTTTGCGAAGTCGCGAGTCTCGGGCGCTGACAGAATCAAGGTTGTATTCGGCGACGCCGTCTACCTCCGAAAGAAGTTGGCCATCGATTCGTTCTCGGTCGATATCTCGGCGCAGCTTGATGACTTGGCCGCCAACTAAGAACGTCTCCCATGCGGACTTTTGCAAAGTTCCTAAGGAGCGTGTCGGCTTCCTGCGCTGGGGGGCTGACGACACCGTGAGAACGGCGAGGTCGGCGATACGCCATGGCTGGGTCAGGGTTATGTTCCGGGCCAGCAACGCACGCTCTTCGAAGAGTGGGATGTCGTACTCAACATCCTCACGTATCACCTTGAGGTCGCCAAAGGTTCGCAGATGGGCCACCAAGTTGGCGCGCTCCGCAGCCGCTGTCGGACGTGTGCCCTCTCCAAGAAGTGGCATAAATATCCTTCCGCCGTTTTCCATACACGCCAGTGCGTTCCATACCCACCGCTCCATCGATGGGTGATACCACGGGGGATCAAGTAGAACCGCCCGGAAGGTGCCACTTGGGTGCTCGCGGTCAAGGTCGAGTGAGGATATATTCGACAATTTAATATCAGGAAATCGTTGGGCCAGAAACGGACTCGTGTCAACCAGTTCGTACCTCTCGTGCTTCATCGCGCAAGCCACAGTCGGCGCGCCAAACAGGCAGACCGGGCCGGACCCCAAGCGCTCGGCAAGCGCCGAACTGGTGTCGGCTGTGAAGTACCACTCGGCGTCCAAGGGGTGTAGTTCGGGTCGAAAGACCGGCGACATGTGCGGCTTGCCGGGAGACCGGCGATTGACATCAAGGAGATCTGGATTGTCGTCCGCCAAGTCGAGGGGGTGCCTCCCCCGTGATCGCCGTGCCAGCATGGTGAGCCGCTGGTGGACCAGTAGCTCAGGACAATCGGTCGACTTGTTGCTCACGAACGGTGCCAGCGCGCCACGTGCCAGGGCCCTCCGCGGAGGGCCAACCCGTTAACGTTCGTGGTCAATGACATGTTCACGATGATGTCATTGAGCCTGTGACAAGTCACGCAGCACCAAGGAGCAAACATGTTCGGGCACGGACGTCGACAGGATGTGGGCCTGCTAGGTGGCGGGCTCACGCAAACAACCGGTGACGTCGAGCGAGCGCTCAACGAGTTGCACGGTGCGGTTGTCTCGAAAATCGAGGAGGTCGACCGTTGGTATCTTTCAGATAAGCGACGCAAGCGAGTTGCATCGCGAACGTTGCGCGCCTTCGCGATCTTGCTCACCGCTCTGGGAAGCATCTGGCCGTTGGCCATCTCGGCTTCGTCCACCTCGTCGAGCCCGAGTTGGGGGTACGCCTTCCTCGCGGCAGCGGGTGCGAGCATCGCCTTCGACCGCTTCTTCGGTCTGTCTCTGGCCTGGATGCGAGATCTCGCGGCCCACGAGCAAATCAGAGCACTGCATACCCAATTCGTGTTCGACTGGGCACAGGAGTGTCTGGCGTCGACCGGTCAATCCGACGTAGGGGCACGCCTCTCCATCCTGCGATCAGTCGCAGAGGACTTGGGTTCAATCGTGTCCTCAGAAACTGCGACATGGACTGTTCAGCTTGGAACCCTCGTCGACTCGCTGGAGCGGTCGGTCAGTCCACTGGGCGGGGAGCAACGCGGAGCCGGCGCCGACACTGCTGATCGGTGAGTTGTAGTCCCCAGCAAACCGTCGCCGATTCGTGTCACTGCGCGCTTTGCAACGCGACGGCAGCCGCCGCCGCGACGGGTACGTAGGTCACGCGCGGTCATCAGCCGTCCCTTGGCACGCGGAATGCGGCGTAGGGGCGCGCCGACCTGAGTCGTCCACTCACTCGATTTTGACTGGCCCAGAGCGCCTCGCTGCAGGTCAGCGAGTTGCAAGCTGGCGAATTGACGTACCCCACCTGACATACGTGCGCCTTATCGGCGCAAGGGCGACCCCGATGTCCACCCCGGACCCGGCAGCGGGCTGGCTTGTCAGGGAGCCGGTGGCTGCACGACAGCGCGGACCCGGTCGAATTCGTCCTCGGTAAGCAGGCCACTTGCGGCCGCCACCTCCACCTGCAACCAGGTCCCCGGCCGCGACCCGTCCATCACCCCGGGGGCGTACTCGGTGAAGGTGTAGGTCAGCCCGGCCAGGGTCTGCACCAACGTGCCACGGTCGGCGCCGTCCACGGTCGCCCGCAGGATCACTTCTTCCGGGGTGACGCCATCCCCGATCGCCTCGGCCGCGATGAGCATGCGGTGCACCCGCGGCTGGGTGACGTGCAGGATCTCTGCGATCTGTCGCTGCGTCCGACCACCGCGCCGCAGCCGAGACGCCGCGCGGATGTCCTCGATCCGGACCAGCCGCTCCTGCGCCCGCCGGACCAGAGCACCACGTTCGACGCCTGCCACCTCAATGCTCTCGCGCGAAGCCTCGACCACGGTCACATCACCTCCACTGCTGATACGGAACGTATCATCCCCGAGCGTAGCCAAGCTGTAATCTGCGCTGCATCTGGGCGCCTTCGGTGACGTGTGCGAGCCTGCGCCAAACACCTACTCAGCTCTCGTCGTAGGAGCGCTCGATCAATGGCTGAGCGCGCTGCAGGTCCTCCGGCCCGCGTAGCCGCAACTCAAGATCTCCGGTCCCGAAGTGGCCGATGGATCTGACATCGCGGCTGAATCCTTCTTCCAGCGTGAGCGAGTCAGGGTCGACTTTGAGGTAGAGCAGCAGGTTCCGTGTCTGCGGATGCACTTCGACGCAGGCGAAATTCTTCAAGCGGCGGAAGGCGAAGTAGTACTTCAAAGTCTTCTTGGTGACATCGTCACCCAGTGCGACGCAGAAGGCTTCGAGCGCCTCGTACTGGTCCTGCAATTCCGTTGGAGACTGCGCCAGGTACTCGGTGACGGTCTTCGTCGCGGCAACGCTGCCCGTCCTAGGTCCAGGAGTTGCCGGCGCGCCCTCGGTGCCCGTGGCGTCGACCTTCGTCCCACTCATTAGTTCCAGGGCCAGCAACTCGCCGTCGAAATCGCGGTAGCGCACGAGTTCGATGCTGCGGTTCATCTGTTGCACCGCGTGCTCGTCGTATCGGGTGAAGCCGCCCGCGACACAGATCAGTCGTGGATTGCGCCAGTCGATCGCGTCCGCTGCTTCTGTTCCGAGGCGATCGAGGACCAGCAGCTTGAAGTCTCCACGGTGGTCCATCAGCCAGTCCAGGTAGAACAAGCCCTGGTTGATGACGTTCTCGTTGACGGCGCGCTTGTACTCGAAGATCACCGGGCTGTAGTTCTCGTCGATGCCCAGAGAGTCCATCCGACCACCGTGCTTCGCGCCAGTGGAGTACTCCGAGGCTAGGAGACGCACACCGAACAGGGTCTCCATGTTCCGTTCGATCACCACCTGAAGGGATCGTTCCAGCGCTACCGAGGAGCTGGACAGTTCCTCCGCCGCGCCATTCGTGATGCGGAAGAGCTTCAGATCAGACACCAAACCATCCCCTCGGCGCGACGTGTTCGGCTGCCTTGCACACGTAGTCACGAAGCTCACGTATCCGCGCATCGAGGTCGGCGAGACGCTGTGGTGGGTACTCGACGACCAGTGGCTTGGTGGCGTGCATAATCACGTTCCGGAATTCAGGGAGTTCATCCATCGTCGCTGAGACGCGCTCGGGCACTTCCAGATCCACCCGGTTGGCATACACATTGAGTAGATCTCTCAAATCGAGGTACTCGACAATCCTGGTGTCCTTGCCCTCCTTGCGTGCCCTCTTGAAGCGACCAGCCCCAGCTGAGTGACAGACGAGCGCTTCAATATTCGCATCGGGTACACCAGCGCCAACAAGGTCGGACAAGCACATCTCGATCTCGGCGATCGTGAGGTAGAAGTGCCCACGCACTGCGTGCCGATCCAAATCGCTGGGCACGACGAACCCACTCAATCCGGCACCGTGGACTGTAAACACGAAGCCACTCCGCACTGCGGGCAGCACATGCGATAGGGATGTCGTCGCGGCGACGATCGGGGTCCGACTCAGCGGAGTCAAGCACTCCTCCACCGTGCCTTCGCCCATCTTGAGGTCTCGAAGGTGCACCCATCCAATGGTCTCACCTCCGGAATGGACTGGCGCCTGGTCGAATTCGGCCGACACCAAACGATCTAGCGCCACAGCGCACGACTCGCTAATCGAGATCGAGACAGCCCCCTCCAGAGAGGTCGATAACTGGCTGGCCACAAACGGCGACCAGCGCTCATCAGTGGCAGCAGGTGCCACGCGTCTGGCACGGAACTCGTCATGCACGTCCGAGGTCATGCGCTCTCACCTGCGTCACGAATCGTCTTGTAGAACTCCCGGCCGATCATCTGGGTGAGGGCTTGTCGGAAGTCGGGTTTGTCGAGGAACGCTTGCAACAGGCCGCTGTTGATGTCGTGGCGGTCGATCATGGCGCCTTCGAGGTAGTCGTCGAAGACGGACATGAACTGGTCTTCGTCGTTGTGTTGCGCGACCGCGGTCACGTGCTCGTTGTCAGCCAGATCCGCTTGTGCCTGTTCGAAGAACAGCTGGTCCGTTTCGGTGAGGTTGGTGCCGAAGCGTTCGTTGAGCAGGCCGATGATCGACGACAACCGCTCCCGTGGGTCGTCGTGCTGTTTGCCCTGACCGGTGCCTTTGTGCCCGGTCTGTTCGGACTCCTCATCCGTGACCGTGGTCAGCGATGCGTCGGTGAAGGCGGAATTCTCGATCCGCAAGTGAGTCAGGACTGCGGCACCGGACAGGTCGACGATGCCGTCCTCGTCCTCGCCGGGTAGCCGCGGCAACAGCACGCGGCCGTAGAGGTAGATTCGTTCCATGTCGGGTGACCCGACCGGGACAACATGCGCGAGGAAGGCGTAGAGCCGGGTGAAGTCGCGTAGCGCGGTGCGGAACTCTTCCCGCTCGTCCTCCGGCAACGCCAGATACCGGGCTAGGGCCAGATCGGTTTGCGCGTACAGCGCTTCGTTGGTCTCACCGGTCTGCGCAAGCAGCGCGTCAACCAACGTGTCGACCTCGTCACCGTCCAGCACACCAGCTTGCCAGAGCCGGGTCTTCAGGTTGGACAGGATGTTCGGGTCCGTGGGTTGGGCCCAGGTGCGTTCGAAGAACGGCGCGAACGCAGCCTGTATGTCGTCGGCGTCGTTGACGAAGTCCAGCACGAACGTGTCGGTCTTGCCCGGCGCGATCCGGTTCAACCGCGACAAGGTCTGCACCGCTCGAACGTTTTCGAGCTTCTTGTCGACATACATCGTGTGCAGCAACGGCTCGTCGAACCCGGTCTGGTACTTCTCCGCGACGATCAGCACCTGGTAGTCGTCGGTTTTGAACTTCTTCGGCAACTGTCCTTCGGAGAAGCCGTTCATTGTCGGCTCGGTGAACTGCACCTCTGGCACATCCGGGTCGGTCACGGTCCCGGAGAACGCGACCAGCGCCGCGATGTCTGTGTACTTCTTCGAGGTGATGTAGGCGTCGATCGCCTGCTTCATCCGCACCGCGTGCAATCGCGACCGGGTGACCACCATCGCTTTGGCGTGGCCGCCGATCTTCGCCGCCGTGTGAGCGCGGAAGTGTTCGACGATGATCTCGGCCTTCTGACTGAACGCCGACGGGTGCAACGACGCAAACCGTGCCAACGCTGCCGCGGCCTTGCCCTTCGGCAGCTCCGGGTCATCACTGGACAGGCCATTGGCCAGCCGGTAGTACACCGAGTAGGTCAGGTAATTCTTCAAGACATCGAGGACGAACCCCTCCTCGATCGCCTGCCGCATCGAATACAAGTGGAACGGCACCAACCGGAACCCCTCCGGGGCCGTGGTGTCCGGGATGCGTTCTCCGAAGGTCTCCAACGTCTTCTGCTTCGGGGTCGCGGTGAACGCGAAGAACGACAGGTTCGGCTGCTTCCCCCGCGCCGCGGCCCGGGCCGCCAGCTTGTCCTGCCCATCCGACTTCGCGTCATCCGCAGCCTCCGCGGACTCGGCTGCCTTCAGGGCGTCCTCGCCCTTCTTGCCGGTGAGCACGGCCTTGAGATCAGTTGCGGCTTCACCGGTCTGCGAGGAGTGCGCCTCATCAGCGATCACCGCGAACCGTGCCCCGGCAAGCTGGGTGGCGTGCTCAGCAACGACGGGGAACTTCTGCAGCGTGGTGATGATGATCCGCGCCTTGGCCGACTCCAACGCCGCCCGCAACTGGGCAGAGTTCTCGTCGATCTTCTGGATCGTGCCCGGCGTGTGCTCGAACCCGGTCACCGTGTCCTGCAACTGCCGATCCAGCACTACCCGGTCGGTCACGATGATCACTCTGGAGAACACCGGCTGATCCGTGCTCAATCCGACCGTTTGGGCTCCCTTGCCCAGGTCTGCGTCGTCGGACGGGGTATGCAACGTCGCCAACGCCGACGCGAGCCATGCGATCGTGTTCGACTTCCCCGACCCTGTCGAGTGCTGCAGCAGATAGTTGTGACCCGGCCCGTACGACCGAGCGTGCGCGGTCACGGTGTGCACCGCGTGCCACTGATGGAACCGCGGGAACAACCAACGCCGCTCGTGCGCCTTGACCTTCGCCGACTTCTTCGCACCCGTGGTGTCTTCGGACACAAACGACCCGAACAGCTCCAGCCAAGCGTCACGGTCCCAGACTTGCTCCCACAGATACGCCGTCTTGTACCCGCCCGGGTTCACTGGGTTCCCCTCGCCACCCTGCTGACCGGGACCACCGGAACCCTGGTTGAACGGCAACCACCGAGTCTGCTCCCGCGCCAACCGGGTGGTCATCGACACCACATCCTGGTCCACCGCGAAATGCACGATCGACCGTGCCCGGAAGAGCAGGTCCGCCGGGTTGCGGTCGTTCTCGTACTGGTGCTGCGCCTGCTGCACCCCCTGCCCGGTCACCTGGTTCTTCAACTCCGCGGTCGCGACCGGGATCCCGTTGATCGACAGCATCATGTCGATGCTGTCGTGCGGGTTCGACTCGCTGTGATGCACCTGCCGGGTCACCGTGCACCGGTTCAACGCATACAGGTCCCACAACTCCGGAGTGATCCGGTGCGCCGGCCGCCAATACGCCAGATCGAAACTGACCCAGTTGACCTCAACCCCGCTCCGCAGCACGTCCAGCGTGCCGCGAGCATCGATCTCGTCGCTGATCCGCTTGTAGAGCGCAGTCTGTGCGGCATCCGTTGACCCGTAATGGTTTTCCAGCTTCTCCCAGGCGTCCGGCTGCGACGCCTGGACGAAGGAGATCAGCTCGAACCCGTCGAAGCCCAGATCCGTCCGGTACGACGAAGCCTGCCCCTGGTGCCAGCCGCGCTCCAACAGATGCCGCTCAATCGACTCTTCGAACGCCTCCTCCGAGTGCTTCCCCACCACGATTACGCCACCCCTCTCCCCGATACCGTCGTCACGTCGAACTCACCCGTCACCGCTGCAGTGATCAGCGACCGCTTCCGCTCGTGCAGGAGCTCCACTTCTCGGACGATCTCGATGCTCACCTGATCAATACCGTCCGTCTTAGCGCGAAATATCCGCATTGCTTCCGCTTGCTCTTCCAACGGTGGCACCGGAAGCAGGAACTCAACAACGTCGCCGACGTTCACCGCAGCCTGAGCCGCGCCATAGGCGGCGAGACTAATTTGCGCGCGCCCCTGCGGGCCATTGAAAAACTCACACAGGTAGTCCGATCTAACGCCGTACGGACTCTTGAATATGAGGATCGATGCACAGTTCGCACCATCCAATTCAGGCGGGACGACGGCAGATCGCCCGGGGTAACCGACTCTCATCATCACGACATCACCAGCCTTGAGACGCGACGCTGGTAGGCATCGGTTGTTTTCGTCCGAGATCCGATTCACATCAACAGTCTCGATCCATCCATCTCGCACGTTTCGACCAAGAAGAAACGGGCGTCCCGTTTCGCTTACGTAGCTTGAGGGATTCACAACCACACCGACCCCAACATCGCGCACCACCCGCTTAACGGCCATGACACGCGTACCGCCCGGCAACGGCCCGAGAATCGGATGACTCTGAACCTGCTCCGCCAACGAGACACCCTTCGAAAAGATCTCTCCGCGCAAACCAAATCTGCGACGCTCCAACGCAGGGATCTGGTCCTCGCGGAGGCGGATGATCTCGTCGATACGGGCGACCTGGTCGTCCAGGAAATCTGCGATGCGCCGCTGTAGTGCATCTGGCTGCCAGCAGATAGAGAGCTCTCGTAGGTCGTCGCCAGTTACTGCGTCAAACGTGCTTCCCGAGGATGCGGCGCGGAGTTCCTGACTACTGGCTGTTAGCGCGTAATGCAAGTATCTCGAATCGCCCGTCCGAGCCCGCAGTGCAGCCAGGCCACGGCCTATCCCATAGGCGCGGTCTGCGAAGTTCATTGCCCCAACCGGTGCTCGGACCGACAGAAGCAGGTCGCCACGTTGACACCTCTTCGGCGCTGTTGCGCACTCGTACTTCGGCGTCGGGTACTCCCTGCCGAACTCTGCGTTTCCCTGCAGGAACGGCAGACCACCGGACAGGTCGGTTACGGCGTCGGAGGGTGCAGACTGACCCGCGACAATGTCAGCAACTCGACGCAACGCGACTATTTCGGTCATGCGAGTCCTCGAAGCAGCTCCCGGATCCGCGTTTCACGTTCGGAGATCTCCTTGTCGATCTCGGCAACTGGCCGCGGCGGGGTGTAGGCGTAAAAGTGCCGGGTAAGCGGTATCTCGTAGCCGATCTTGGTCTTGCTGTGGTCGATCCAGGCTTCGGGAGCGTACGGGTGCACCTCGCGCTTCAGATAGAGGTCGACGTCTTCGCCGAGTGGCACGTTCTCGTAGTCACGGAGGTCCGGGTCGGGCAGCGGGTTGCCCTTGCGGTCGGTGATGATCGGCGCATCCGGGTCGGGGACCGCGGCGAGCTTGGCGAGGTGCTTGGCGACGGGTGCGGAGATGACCGGGCTGAGCTCGGCGATGAGGTCCTTCTCGGATGCGTAGTCCTTGCCGAGGTAGGCGGCGAGGGTTTCGACAAGCTCAACCGCCGGAGGTCGCTCAACCGCCGCTGGGGATAGCTCTGCCGCGGCGGTGGACGTGGGAGGCGCGACCTCGATACGGCTCCCCCGCTGCGCTCCTCCGCCTACTCGGCCAGCGCCAGGTTCGCTTGGTCGACCGGCAACATGCTTCTGCCATTGCTTGGACTCAGCCAGAGCTTCGAGGACTTCGTCGGTGATCTGCCAGCGGCGACGGAGTGGTTGCTCGACGGCGATGCGCTGGAACCCGAAGGCTTCGTTCGGGAGCACCTTCACCCGCGGTTCGTCGTCGGAGTCGGCCAGTTGGGGCGCGTCGGCATACAATCGAGTCAGCTCGGCGATTGTCTCGTCGGTGAGGTAATGGCGTTTGTTGCCAAGACTCTTGCGCATCTTCGACGCAGCGCCACGGGCGTCGATCAGGGCGATCTTGCCTTTCCGGTCGGCGCTCTTGCGGTTGGTCAACACCCAGAAATACGTCGAGATGCCAGTGTTGTAGAACAGCTGGTCCGGTAGCGCGATGATGGCTTCGAGCCAGTCGTTCTCGATGATCCAGCGCCGGATGTTCGACTCACCCGACCCGGCCGCCCCGGAGAACAGCGGGCTGCCGGAGAAGACGATCGCCAGCCGGGATCCGCCGCCGGAGCCGACGACCGGTTTCATGTGCCCGATCATGTGCTGCAGGAACAGGAACGACCCGTCACTCACCCGCGGCAGTCCGGCACCGAAACGCCCGTCCACGCCTTCGTTCTCGGCCTCGGCGACAATCGGGTCGGCATACTTCTTCCAGTCCACCCCGAACGGCGGGTTCGCCAACAGGTAGTCAAACCGTGTCGTGGGGAACCCGTCGGCGGTGAAGCTATTGCCCAGCACGATGTTGTCCGGGTCCTCGCCCTTGATGAGCATGTCGGATCGGCAGATCGCCCACGTCTCCGGGTTCAGCTCCTGCCCGTAGACCTCCAGGTGTGCGTCTGGGTTCAGGGTCTTCAGGTGCTCCTGGGCGGTGGACAGCATGCCGCCGGTGCCGCAGGCCGGGTCGAGCATCATCCGCACCGGCGCCGGCCCGGACAACGCCTCCTCATCCTCGCTGAAGAGGATGTTGACCATCAGCTTGATCACCTCACGCGGGGTGAAGTGCTCACCGGCGGTCTCGTTCTGCATCTCCGAGAAACGCCGCAACAACTCCTCGAAGATGTAACCCATTGCCTCGTTCGGGACCAGCTTCGGGTGCAGGTTGATGTCGGCGAATTTCGCCACCACCTGATAGAGCAGGCCCGCCTTGTCCAGGGTGTCGATCCGCTCCGCGAGCCGGTACTTCTCCAGCACATCCGCCGCGTCCCGGGAGAAGCCCGCGACATACGAGCGCAGGTTCTTGCCCACGTTGGGCGGGTCATTCAACAGCTCAGTGAAGGTCAGCGGGGAGATGTTGTAGTAGGGCTGATTGGTGACCCGCTCCAGGATCGGGTCGACGTTGTCGACCTTCCCGGCCAGCGCCTTCGCCTTCGCGATCACCTCCGGCTTGGTCGCCTCCAACGCGCAATCCAGCCGGCGCAACACCACGAACGGCAAGATGAACTGGCCGTACTCGTGCTGGCGGATGTCCCCACGCAGCAGGTCCGCCACGGACCAGATGAACGAAACCTTGTCGCTGAAACCCTCGACTCCTGACACCCTCGTGAGGTTAGTCGGTGGCCATCGGCACCGCCCGGCAAGACACCGAACCGGTCAGCATCATCTTGGCGACGGGCCGTGAGACGTTGCGGCATACTCCGAGATGCTGCGGACACCAGGGAGGGCAACACACTGTGACAACTGTCGATTTCTACGTCGAGACCGCCGAGGGCGACAGGCTGCTGTCATTCCACAACGGCCTGACGGGTCCGGCGACGGACCTCCTCTACGGGACGTTCCAGCTTGCTCAGGAGGGCAAGATGACACCCACGCGGTACAACGTTGCGGAGATGAAGTCCGTGGTGACCGGTGCCGTACTGCGAGAGCTACTCCTGTCGGTGACGTTCGAGGACACGGATCCGTACACCTCATCAACAGCCGGTGATGTGGCTTCCGTGCTGGACGACCTCGACGACGACGCGTCGTATCTGATCGACGGCATGGAGGTATGACCGTGGCGCCTTGTCTGGCACCGGGCGTGAGGGCAGTCTGATGGCAGTCAACCCAGCTGACCGCGGCTGCACGCAGCCTTCGCAGGCTGCCTTTCTCGGTCGTGATGAGGAATGGGTCCGTTGGAACAGTGCCGCCTGGCGTTCGCTGGCAGACCCGGACGGAGAATACCCACGTTGGAGCGCCCGTCTTCGGGAGACGGCGGGCCACATCGAGCAGGCAGCTGCTGTTGTCAGCGTCTTGGAACTCGCGATCTTTGGCCTCGGGTGGCGCCGGCCAGACATCGGACTGGCTGCATGGATCGAGCTCGGTCGCCCAACAGATCACCCGATACTCGCGCTCTTCGACGATTGGTGGGGCGAAGACATCGCACTCATCACGACATGGGCCGGACACCCCGACTGCTCAGCCTTCTACCACCTCGACAAGCAAGTGACCGAAGCCTGCGGCCTGCCGTCGCAGCCCTTCCAGCAACTTCGGCGCAACACAACGCTCGAAGAGCACCCGTGGATCCAGAAGCATTGCCTCGGTGGATCGGACCCCTTCCATTCATCCCTTCACGCGGCCGTGCCTGTGCTGCCCGACTTCCTTGGAGGGCGGTCCACTGAGCCTCCGCGATGGATCATCGACTCCACTTCGAATCCGGCCACCGCGACCATCATCACGAGCCAATACCCCGGGTGGTACGCCGACCTCGTGCATGGTGGTGAGACGCTGCCAGCGACCACGCGCTCTTGGCGAGTCGATGTCATAGTCCGGCCATTCGGATGGCTTGGTCAGTACCGCAAATCACGCCGCACCGGCATGTGGTTCACCGGTCAGCACCGCTGGCATCTGCTCGGGTATCCATAGTCCTTGGACGGTTCACCACATAGGTCATCGGTCCGGGCTGGCAACAACCCGTTCGGCGCCACCCAGCCGAAACACCGCCTCGTCGCCTGGACCGACGTACCAGCTGTGGAAGCTGCCGCCAAGACCGGGAAAGTAATCGGGACCACCCGGCAAGCTCTCCTCCGGACCTGCCGACCCAAGAGGACGCGAGACCACGACAAGGCCCTCAGGAACGTCAGTCCTCGTCACAAGTTGGCGGAAGTACTCCTGATCACTCTTCGCCTCCAAAGCGTCGACAAAGATGTCGAGTGCCGATGATTCACGATCTGGTCCCACGAGCCTCCTCCATTCCAGCGATGCCGACGGCCGCTTGTCCACATCTAACCTCACGACCGTGGCCGAGGATGACCGAAGTCCATTCAGCCCGTCACGTTGTACCAACTCCGTCTGCCCTGGGCGGACAATTCCGACGAACTGCGAGTCGAGACGAGGTCCGACGTGGTCACTCCGAGTGCGTCCGCGATGGCCCACAGCCGGTCGACGCTGAGCGAGTGCTTTTCGGTCTCGACTTCGACATAGCAGGATCGGTCGGGGCCCGCGGCGACAGCGACTCGTTAGCTAGCGAGCCTCAACTGACGCTGCGCAAATACTTCCCGAAGTGGGGAACAGTGAAGGCGATGCGGCCACGCTCGCCGGAGTAGATCAGCCCCTTCTTCAACAGTGCGTCGCGCGCGGGAGAGAGCGACTGAGGCTTGCGGTCGAGCACCTTGGCCACTGCTGCAGTGGGGACGGACTCGACGTCGTCCCGCTCCTCGTCGGGTATGCCGCTCGCGGCGTCCGCCATGGCCCGCAGGTACTCGCGTTCGCCGGGAGTGGCTCTCTCGTAACGGGATCCGAAGAAGCCGACGGCGAGCTCTGCCTCGGCTGCGGGGGCGGCGACGTCGATGTCGGCGGCCGTCACCGGAGTGCCGGGCGCGACATCCCACGCGACCTTGCCGTAGGCCTGGATGAAGTAGGGATAGCCGCCCGTGGCGGCATACATGGCATCGAGCGCGGCCGTGTCGAACTCCGCGTCCTCCTCCTGCGCCGGCGACTGCAGTGCCCGGTCCGCCGCCTCCCGCGGGAGGCGGTCGATGCGGGCATAGCGAAAGAGGCGCTCGCTGTACGACTTCGACGCTGACAGCACCGCCGGCAGGTGCGGCAGGCCGGCGCCGACCACGATCACCGGCAGCGACGCCTGGCTGATCTCGTGGCATGCCGCGCACAGCGCCGACACGTCCTCGGGGTCCAGGTCCTGCATCTCGTCGATGAAGATCGCGATGCCGCGACCCATGTCCGCAGCCAATCCGCCTGCGTCCGACAGCAACTCGACCAGGTCGATCTCGATGTCACCCGAGTCGGCACGACCGGTGACCGCCGGTGCGTCGATGCCCGGGTTCCACCGGTCCCGCAGCTTCGCATTGGCCCCCGCGTCCCGCTGCGCGAACGACTTGATAACTCCGAGCACCTGGTCGACATCGCCCTGCTGGGAGTGCCCGAGCTCGCGCACCGCCTGGTGCAGCGCGGACGACAGCGGCCGGCGCAGCCGCTGGTCCGGACGCGCCTCCAGTTTGCCGGTGCCCCACTTCGCCCGAACAGCCGCAGACCGCAACGCATTCAGCAGCACCGTCTTGCCGACGCCGCGCAGCCCGGTGAGTACGATCGAGCGCTCCGGGCGACCGCGGGCGATGCGCTCCAGCACCACGTCGAACGTGCGCAGCTCGTCGTCACGGCCGGCGAGCTCCGGTGGGCGCTGCCCGGCACCGGGCGCGTAAGGGTTGCGTATCGGGTCCACGCGAGGACTGTATGCGGGAATCTAGGGATTGTCCGATACATCGTTAGCGTGTCGCATCGAGTTCGCACAGCGGTCCGTCATACCTGGCAGGATCGCCGGAACAGCCTCGCGAACCGAAGGATCGAGCATGGAGTTTGCAGCCACCGTCGAACTGCACGGCAAGGACAACCTCGGCATCACGGTGCCCGACGACATCGTGGAGGCGCTCGGCGGTGGCAAACGGCCGAAAGTCGTGGTCACCCTGAACGGCTACACCTACCGCACGTCGATCGCGCGGATGGGCGGCCAGTTCCTCTTCGGCATCAACAAGGCGCACCGCGCCGAGGCGGGAGTGCACGCCGGCGACCGGCTCACCGTGCAGCTTGCGCTCGACACAGCGCCGCGCGAGGTTGAACTTCCGCCCGAAGTCGCAGCCGGACTCGCCGAACACCCCGAAGCCGGACGCTATTTCGCGACTCTCTCGTACACGAAGCAGAACGAATACGTGACCTGGATCAACAGCGCGAAGCGGCCGGAGACCCGGGAACAGCGTGTTGCAACCACGCTCGCGAACCTCATCGCGGGCAAGCCGCTCCGCTGAGCCTTCGGTTACCCGACCGGTATCGCCTTCAGGGTGATGAGCGCAGCCGCGCCCTCGGTGGCGTCGACCGTCACCGGCTCGCCCTCCTCGAGTCGCGCCAGGTCGAAGGCACCCAGCTCGTCACCACAGCGCACCCTGCCGTCGAGGCACACCACGAACAGCTGCGCTCCGGTCGGTGCGGTCACCTCCGATCGATCCGCGACGATGGTCCGGACGTCGGCGACATACACACCGCGGCGCGTCATCACGTTGAAGTCCTGCGTCGGACCGTCCGGCACTGTGCAGCTGACCTGGAGTCCGCCGTCGAAGCTGTATGGCGAAAAGCGTTCCAGCTCCACCGTTTCCGGGGTGTGCAACGTCATCCGGCGCGGTGAGCACAGCACGATCACCCGGTCGACGCCATCCAGCCGGGAGAACGCGCCGTCCTGCTGCACCTCCGCGACGCTCAGCCGCCAGCCGAAATCGCCGTGCTCCGGGTGGCGCGCCAGCTCGTGGGTAATGCCGCCACCGCCGAGCCAGGGCATCGTCGTTGCGTCCGCGAAGCGTGTGACGGTTGTCATTGATTTGCTCCTTCCGTTGTCCCGGACTGGATCTCGTTACGCTGCACGGAGTGGGCCGCGGGGTTTTCGATACGTCCTCCTCCGCTTCGCTCCCCCGGCCTACCCTTCGATACGTCCTCGGCTAGCGCCTCGGACTACTCAGGGCACGCTCAACCACCGCGGGAAGTCTCGTTTCGGTTGGTCAGACTGTCAGGAGGGTCTTGATGGCGCGCCGCTCGTCCATCGCGGCATACCCCTCGGCGGCCTCGTCCAGCGGCAGGGTGAGGTCGAAAACCTTGCCGGGGTTGATCTTCCGGCTCCAGATGCGGTCGATGAGGTCCGGCAGGTAGCGCCGCACCGGCGCCGGGCCGCCGTGCAGGTGCACGGTGGAATAGAACAGGTCCTGGCCCGGCAGGGACACCCCGTGCGAGACACCCACGAAGCCGACGTGCCCGCCGTGCCGGGTCGACCGGATCGCCTGCATCATCGACTCCTGGGTGCCGACGGCTTCGATCACCGAATGGGCTCCGTACCCGTTCGTGAGCTCCTTGATGCGTCCGACGCCCTCGTCGCCGCGCTCGACGACGATGTCGGTCGCACCGAACTCCTTCGCGAGCGCCTGGCGCGGCTCGTGCCGGCTCATCGCGATGATCCGCTCGGCGCCCAGCTCCCGGGCGGCCAGGATGCCGAGCAGCCCGACCGCACCGTCACCGACGACCGCGACCGTCTTGCCCGGCCCCACCGCCGCCGCGTCCGCCCCGAACCAGCCGGTGCCCAGCACATCGGACGCCGCGAGCAGCGACGGGACGAGATCCGGGTCCGGCACACCGGGTGTGGCAACGAGCGTGCCGTCGGCCCACGGGATGCGAGCGCGCTCCGCCTGCGTGCCGATCGCGCCCACCGATTTCACGTGCACACAACGGGATTGGTATCCCGCCTGGCAGATCTCGCACGTCCCGTCGGACGCCATGAACGAGCCGATCACGAAGTCGCCCGGCGCGACCGTCGACACCTCGTCACCGACTTCCTCGACCACGCCGACATACTCATGGCCCATCGGGATCGGGCGCTTGATGTCGTTGACACCCCGGTAGGACCACAGGTCCGACCCGCACACGCACGTCGCCGCGAGCCGGATGATCGCGTCCGTCGGCAGTTCGATCGTCGGGTCGTCGCGATCCTCGACCCGCACGTCGCCCGGGCCGTGCAGCACCACTCCACGCATTGCAGCTCCTCCATCGGTGTGTATGTCGCGTTCTGGCGTTCACACTAGACAGCGGTAGAAGCGGGCATCGACGCGCGGGTGGCTGGGTCTCGATACCGGCTCGCAAGCTCGCCCTACTCGACCCGCGGGCTTCCCTACTCGACCCGCAGGACTCCCCCGCTCGACCCGCAGGGTTTCGACTTGGCCGGCGCGGTGGGCGGAGGTAACCGGCAGGTGAACTTCGCGGGCGGCGCTCGCGGCATACTCGTTCATTTGCCAGACTCTTCCGGTGAGCGAAACCGAGATCGAGCTGCCGGCTGTGCGCGGCGATGCGTGGAAGGCTGGCTACCCCTACGACACCAAGATGACCCGCAAGGAGTACGAGCGGCTCAAACGCGATCTGCAGATCGAGCTGCTCAAGATGCAGGCGTGGGTGAAGGAGACCGGTCAGAAGGTCGTCGTCGTCTTCGAGGGACGTGACGCGGCCGGCAAGGGCGGCGCGATCAAACGCTTCACCGAGCACCTCAACCCTCGCGGTGCCACGGTCGTCGCGCTCGAAAAGCCCACCGAACGCGAGCAGTCCGCGTGGTACTTCCAGCGGTACGTCACCCACCTGCCGTCAGCCGGTGAGATCGTCTTCTTCGACCGCTCCTGGTACAACCGGGCCGGCGTCGAGCGCGTCATGGGCTACTGCACCAACAGTCAGTACGACGAATTCATGCGCTCCTGCCCGCACCTGGAGCAGATGTGGGTCAACAGCGGCATCCGGCTGATCAAGTTCTGGTTCTCCGTCGGCCGCCAGGAGCAGATCACCCGGTTCGACCGCCGCGCCACCGACCCGGTCAAACAGTGGAAACTCAGCCCGACCGACCTCGCCAGCCTGGACAAGTGGAACGCCTACACCCAGGCCAAGGAGGCGATGTTCGAGCACACCGACACCGCGTGGGCACCGTGGACCGTGATCAAGTCCAACGACAAGAAGCGCGGTCGCATCGAGGCGATCCGGTACGTGCTCGACACCCTCCCCTACCCGGGCAAGGATCGCGCCGTGATCGGCTACCCCGACCCCAAGGTCGTCGGCTCGGCCAAACAGATCCTCGACGAGGGCGAGGACGGCTTCCAGGGCGGCTACCGCTCGGGCCGCTGAAAGCTTCAACCCGTTGGCAGACCACGATGGAGGTATGACGACAGCCGCTCCCGACACTGCGCTCACCCCGGGAGGCCGCGCCCGTCACCGGCGCGCGTTCTGGCTGATCGCCGTCGCCTTCGCGGCCACCATGTCCTTCACAACCGTGCCGACACCGATGTACGGGCTCTACCAGGCCCGCGACGGTTTCCCGACCCTGATGATCACAGTGATCTTCGCGGCCTACGGCTTCGGCGTCATGGCAGGGCTCTACTTCGGCGGGCACGTCTCGGACTACCTCGGGCGCCGCCGCGTGCTGCTGGGCGCGGTGCTCACCGAGCTCGTCTCCTGTCTGATCTTCGTGTTCTTCAAGGACGTCGGCAGCCTGCTGACCGCGCGATTCATCTGTGGTGCCGGCATCGGCGCACTGACGTCGACGGCGACCGCACACCTCGCCGAGCTGCGCGGAATCGGTGCTCCGGGCGAGGACGGTGGCCGCGCGAGCCTGGTCGCGAGCGCGGTCAACACCGGCGGACTGGCACTGGGACCGCTGGTCGGCGGCATACTCACCCAGTGGCTGCCGGATCCGCTGACGCTGCCGTTCGTCGCCTTCCTGGTCGCGCTGGCGCTGGTGGCCGCGATCGCGTTCGTTGCCCCGGAGACCGTTGACTCGCCCACGCCACGGCCGGCATACCGACCGCAACGCGTGAGCGTATCGCCAGAGGTACGAAGCGAATTCATCGCGACTGGGCTGGCGGCGGCAGGGTCGTTCGCCGTGCTGGGGTTCTTCACCTCGCTGACCGGCAGCGTGCTCGGGGAGGTGATGCGCCAGGACTCGCGGTTCGTCACCGGCGCGGTCGTCTTCGGCGCCATGGGTGCGTCGTCGGTCTCCCAGGTAGCGCTGTACGGGCTGCGCCCACGCCCCAAGCTGCAGACCGGCATCGTCCTCATCGTCGCCGGGCTGGTCCTGGTGGCGGTCGGTGCGGTGGCCGCGTCGCTGGCCGTCTTCACCGTCGGCGGCGTGATCGCCGGGGCCGGCATCGGGCTGATCTTCGCGTCCAGCATCGCCGCCGCCAACCGCATGGCGGACCCGGCCGCCCGCGGCGAGACGGTCGCGGGGATGTTCCTCGCGGCATACGCAGGCATCACCCTGCCGGTCATCGCCTGCGGCGTGCTGCTCAGCTGGGTGCCGACAGTCACCCTGGTCGTCAGCTTCGCCACGCTGATCATCGTCGTCGCGGTCGCGTCGACCTGGCAGATGTTGCGCCACACCCACTGACGTCGTCACCGTCCCATGCCAGAGGTGCGCCATGGCTCACCTCTGGCATGGGCCAAGCGCGGGTCAGCGCAGGCGCACGACCTCGAAGCGGTCCTGCGGGTGCGCGATCGCGTCCTGCGACTGGATCAGCTGGATCTCCCGGCTCCCCGCCTGGTGGGTGCGTTCCATGATCGAGAACACCGAATCCGCCGTGTCGGCAAGGGCTTTGGCCGGGTCCTCGGTGAGCCAGCGGGCCAGGAAGATGGCCGCGGTCGCGTCACCCGCACCTGACACGTACATCGGCAGCAGCGGTGTCGTCACCAGCCACGCACCGTCGTCGGTCACGACCGCGAGCTGCACTGAGTCGGCCGGGGTCTGGTCGGTCTGTACCGACGTGACCAGCACGGTGCGCGGGCCGCGAGCGCGCAGCGCGTCGACCGCCTCGAGCAGCCCGTCGACCGTGCGCACCTCGGTTCCGCTCAGGTAGTCCAGCTCGAACTGGTTGGGCGTGACGATGTCCGCGGCGGGAATCACCTTGTCACGCATGAATTCCGGGATGCCCGGCCGCACGAAGAAGCCGCGCTCCACGTCGCCCATCACCGGGTCCGCGCAATAGATCGCCTTCGGGTTCGCCGCCTTCACCCGGGCGACCGCGTCCAGGATGACCGCACCGACCTGCTCGCCGCCCTGATACCCGGACAGCACCGCATCGCACTCGCCGAGCACGCCGCGCTCCTCGATACCGGTGATCACGTCGGCGACGGTCTCCGGCTCGAACACCGGGCCACGCCATTCGCCATACCCGGTGTGGTTGGAGAAGTACACCGTGTAGACCGGCCACACCTCGAAACCGAGGCGCTGCAACGGGAACACCGCCGAGCTGTTGCCCGCGTGACCGTAGGCAACGGAGGACTGAATCGACAGAATGTTCACCGCGGCAGTGTATGGCGCCAGCCCCCGCACACGAAGGCGACAACCAGCCGAGTCAACGGTTCAGCCGGGCACCACCACCGCACGCTCGCCGCCCGCGTGCGCCCAGGCCCGGTCGACCTCACCGAGGGAGAAGCTGCGGTAGGGCACCGTCAGCACACCGGACGCGATGAGGCCGATCACCTCCGGCAATGCCGTCATGATCGCTTCTTGGGTGGCCGAACCTGCGCCGCTGCCGACGATGCGGATCCGCCTGCTGCGCAACAGGGTTGACGGCACGGCGGCGTCCGGGCCGGCAAGCGCGCCGATCTGGGTGTAGGTGATGTCGGCGCTGTCCTCGTCCAGGCCGGTGCGACCGAGCGCGTCGAACGCCGCCTCGGCGACACCGCCCCACACGAAGTCGAGCACCAGGTCCGGTGCCGCGCCGTCCAGTCCGGCCCTGATCGCGCCCGCCGGGTCGTCGCCGAGCACGACCGGGACCGCGCCGTACGACGCCACCTGCTCCAGCCGCTCCCGGTCACGACCGACGCCGACCACCCGGGCTGCGCCGAGCTGACGCGCGGCCTGCACCGCCATACGACCCGACATACCGGTGGCGCCGAGCACCAGCACGGTGCCCAACGCCCCCAGCTCCGCGCGACGTGCCCGCAGCGGCAGGTAGCCGGCCATGCCGGGATTGGCGCCGGCGGCCACCGCCAGCGGGTCCGCCCCGTCCGGCAGCTCGAACCCGCCGGGTGTTGCCAGCCGCTCGGCCATGGTGCCCCACGGCGCGCGGGTGAAACCCGTGTAGACGAGCGCGCCGTCGGCCCGCCGCGCCACCGCGTCGACCCCGACCACCTGCGGGTAGCTGCCGGCGCTGCCGTAGTGCCGCCCGGCGGCGAGCGACCGCACCACCTGGTGGATGCCGGCGCCGACGAGCTCGAACTCGGCGGAGCCCTCGAAGGGTTCGGGATCAGGGAAGTCGCCGCACACCGGCGTAGCGCCGGGCTCGGTCACGAGTGCCGCCTTCATGTCGATCTCCTTAACGACGTTAAATTAGGAATGTCCAAAGACTCCCTTAATGCCGTTAAGCTGTCAAGTGATGAGTAAAGGTGTATCCCGGGCGAACCTGGTCGAAGCGGCACTCCAGGTGCTCGACGAGCGCGGCATCGACGGGCTGACGGTGCGCGCCGTCGCCGACGTCCTCGGCGTCAAGCCGCCGGCGCTCTACTGGCATGTCAAGGGCAAGCAGGATCTGCTCGACGAGATGGGCACCGAGATCCAACGCCGCATCAGCCGGCGGCTGGATTTCACTGGCAGCGCACAGGATTGGCCGTGGAGTCTGCGCGAGTTCGCGCAGGTGGTGCGCGAGGAGTACAGCCGGCACCGGGACGGCGCGCGGACCTTCAGCGGCACGCGGCTGACCGATCCGGCGCTGCTGACCGCGCAGGAGCCGTGGCTGCAGGCCGGCATGGACGCCGGGTTGACGCTGGAGCAGATGGTGACCGCCGCGCAGCTGATCACCAACTTCGTGGTCGGCTTCGTGATCGAGGAACAGGAGCGGGCGCAGTCCAGCGAGCAGCGCTACTCACTGGCCGAGCGCGACGCCGCCCTCGCCGACGCGCCGCTCACCCGGGAGGCCGGGCGGGTGATCTTCGAGGCGGGCGACACGCGTTTCGAGCGTCAGCTCGCCATACTCCTCACCGGGCTGGCGGCGACCCCGACCGCCGGGTGACGGCCGGCGAGCCGGCACCCGCGGGAGGTGAGAGGGGCGTCAGATGACCTGGGGGTCGGCGCCGGAGTCGGTGACGACGGGCTTGCCGGCGAACGCCCACTGCTTCATGCCGCCCTCGACGTTCGCGGCGTCGAAACCCTGCTGGGTCAGCCAGGCGACCGCCTTGCCGGACCGGTTGCCGGAGCGGCAGATGATCGGCAGCGGGTCGCGCTCGTCGGCTTCGGGCAACTCGTCGAGCCGCGCAGGCAGCTCACCCAGCGGGATGTGTATGGCGCCCGGCGCGTGCCCGGCGTCCCATTCGTCCTGCTCGCGGACGTCGACCACGACCGCGTCATCGGCCAACTGCTCGGGGGTGGTGGTGTCACTCATGGGTCCATCCTCGCCCATGCCGCAAGCTTCGTGATCGAGCGGCATACCCATGCATTGACCGGCGTATCAAATTGGACGAAATCAGTGCGCCGCTCGATGCCGGGGTATGCCGGTCAATCTGGGGGCGCGGCCGGTATCCGGTCAATGCAGAGAGGCGTGGCGCCGTCACTTGAGCAGCCGCGACATCCGCCGGTCGGCCAGCGGCTTCCCGCCGGTCTGGCAGGTCGCGCAGTACTGCATCGACCGGTCGGCGAACGACACCTCACGGATCACGTCGCCGCACACCGGGCACTTCTCGCCGGTACGCCCGTGCACCCGCATGCCGGCGCGTTTGGCGTCCTTCAGGTCCTTCGCCGGTTTGCCGGACGCCGCCGCGATGGCCTCGGTGAGGATGTCGCGCAGCGCGGCATACAGCCGGTCGATCTGGTCCTCGTCCAGCTTCCCGGCGATGGTGTATGGCGAGAGCTTCGCGGCGTGCAGCACCTCGTCGGAGTAGGCGTTGCCGACCCCGGCGAGCACCGACTGGTCCCGCAGCAGACCCTTGACCTGGCTCCGGGAACCCGCGAGCAGCGCGGCGAAGTCGGACCGCGAGATCGACAACGGGTCCGGCCCGAGCGAGGCGATGCCCGGCACCTGCGACGGGTCGCGCACGACGTGCACGGCCAGCCGCTTCTGGGTGCCGGCCTCGGTCAGGTCGAAGCCGGAGTCGTCGGCGAACCGCATCCGCAGGGCGATCGGTGACTTGCCCGGCCGCACGACCGTCTGCGGCAGCGCGTCGGACCAGCGCAGCCAGCCGGCGCGCGACAGGTGGAAGACCAGGTGGATGCCGTCGACGTCGATGTCGACCCACTTGCCGTGCCGGGTCACGTTCGTCACCGACAGGCCACCGAGCGAATCCACCGGCGGATCATAGGTTTTCAGCACCGAGAAGGAGCCCAGCTCGACCCGGGCGACGGGCAGCCCGACGACACGGGACGCCAAGAAGTCGACCAGGCCCTGGACCTCGGGCAGCTCAGGCACCGGCATCACTCCTCGCACTGCCGAAGTCGGCCAGCACCCGGCGCACCAGCCGGTGCAGGGTGAAGCCGTCGGGGCCCTCGCACACCATCATCCGCAGCGGCCGGCCGCGCAGCTCGTCACGCACCAGCGGGTGACCGTGGGACAGCAGCTGCTGGGTCACCGTGAGCTGCCGGATCGCGATGCAGGAGACGTTGTCCGGGTGCTCGACGGCGAACTCCTCGTAGATCACCGGGTCGTGCTGTCCGTCGTCGCCGACCAGCAGCCACTGGATGTGCGGGAACTCGCGGGCCAGCCGGCGCAGCGACTCGCGTTTGTGCGCCTGCCCGCTGCGGAAGATGCTGTCGTCGGTCGGGCCCCAGTCGGTGAGCAGCGCCGGGCCGGAAGGGAATCCGTGCCGCCGCAGGAAGCGGGTGAGGATCGGCTGGGTGTTCCAGGCGCCGGTGGACAGGTAGATGATCGGCGCGCCCGGGTGGGCCGCCAGCAGCGAGCGGTACATCGCCGGCATCCCCGGCACCACCTTGCGGGCGGTCTCCTCCAGCACGAAGCTGTTCCACGCCGCGATCATCGGCCGCGGCAGCGCGGTCACCAGGCAGGTGTCGTCGACGTCGCTGACGATGCCGAAGCGCGTCTGCGGCGACACGACCTGGACCGGCGCCTCCACGACGAGGTCGCCGACGCCGATCGTCGCGGTGTGCCAGCCGGGGTCGAGACCGTGCGCGCCCAACTCGACGTCGAGGTAGCCGCCGCGGTCGGTCGTCGCGGTCGCACTCGCGGAGCCGAACCGCACCACCACGTCGACCTCGGCGAGCGGCGCGGTGAAGAACACCTTGAAACCGCGCCGGATCGGGGCCTCCTCGGCACTCGGGGCGGTGGTCGGCTGACCGTCCCGGCCCAGCACGACCCGCGCCAGCACCCGGGCGAAACCCTCCCCGGCATACCCGATGTAGGGCAGCACCTGGCGCTGCCACCCGCGCTTGCGCAACCGCCGCGCGACGACGGCGTTGAGCGCGTCCTCGGCGCGCGCTGCAGGGTGGACTTTCGCCATACCGCTCAGATTACGGGTCGTGGGTGACTACTGGTCAGCCCCACCGGGATGAACGATCCGCAGGATGATCTCGGTCGCACTGCGCAGCGCGTCCCGCTCCTGCTCGCTGAGGCGGGCGACCTCGGGCGCCAGCGCCTCGGCACGCGAGGCGCGCAGCCGCTCCAGCTGCTCCCGGCCCTCGACGGTGAGCTCGATCAGCGCGACTCGGGCGTCGCTGGAGTCGGCCGACCGGCTCGCCCAGCCGGCGGCCTCGAGACGCTGCACCTGGGTGGTCATGGTGGGCTGGCTGCAGTGGTCGGCGTTGGCCAGCTCGCCGATCCGCGCCGGGCCGAGCTCGTCGATCAGCGACAGCAGGCGGGCCTGTGCGGGCGGGATGGCCAGCTCGGCGTGGCGGGTGGCCCAGCGGTTCAGCCGGGCGACCGCGGCGAGCAGTCGCGCGCCCTCGGGAATGGCGCCTTCGGAGTGCATGGGCGTAGTTTACATAGCTAAGCTATGTTGCGTCAACCTAGGCCGGGTCGCGCAGTTCGCGCTTGAGGATCTTGCCGGTCGCGCCCTTGGGCAGCGCATCCAGGAAGCTGATCGTCCGCGGATACTTGTATGCCGCCACGCGCTCCTTCGCGTAATCGATCAACGTCTCGGCGTCGAGTGTTGATCCCGGAGCCCGCACGACATAGGCCGCAACCTCTTCGCCGTAGTGCTCGTGCGGCACCCCGACGACTGCGGCCTCGACCACGTCCGGATGCTCGTAGAGCACCTCCTCGACCTCGCGCGGATAGACGTTGTAGCCGCCGCGGATGATCATGTCCTTGGCGCGGTCGACGATGAAGAAGTAGCCGTCCTCGTCCTGTTTGGCCAGGTCGCCGGAGTAGAACCACCCGTCGCGGATCGCGGACGCCGTCGCCTCCGGCCGGCCCCAGTAGCCCTTCATGATCAGGTCGCCCCGGATCGCGATCTCGCCGATCCCACCCTCCGGGGTGTCCGAGCCGTCGGACTCGGCGAGCCGCATCTCGACACCCTTGAGCGGCACCCCGATCGAGCCGACCTTGCGCGGCCGGTCCGGCAGGTTGAACGACGCGACCGGCGAGGTCTCGGACAGTCCGTACCCCTCCAGGATCTTGGCGCCGAAGCGGTCCTCGAACTTGCGCATCACCTCGCCGGGCAGCGACGCCCCGCCGGAGCAGCAGGTCTGCAGCGACGACAGGTCGACGTCCCGGTCGGCGGCCGCCGCAAGCATCGCGTTGTACATCGTCGGCACACCCTGGAAGACCGTGGTCCGGTCGCGCTGCATGATCTCCAGCACCTTCGCCGGATCGAAGCGCGGGATCAGGGTGATCGCGGCGCCGGAGACCACGGCGGTGTTGAGTCCGCAGGTGAGACCGAAGACGTGGAACAGCGGCAGGCAGCCCATCACGATGTCACCCGGCGCGATCGGCACCAACTGCGCCGCGACCATCCGGGCGTTGTCGTCCAAGTTGTGGTGCGTGAGCTCGGCGCCCTTCGGGAGGCCCGTCGTGCCGGAGGTGTAGAGGATGACCGCGGTGTCGTCGTCGGCGCGCTCGACCGGCTCGGGCAGCGGGTCGGCGTCACCGAGCAGCCCGGCCCCACCGCCACTGCTCCCGTCAACCACCTCGTAGTCGGTGCCCGCCTCCTGCGCGCCCGCCTGGCCGTCGCCCGGCATACCGAACATCACCGAGGCACCGGAGTCGGACAGGTAGTAGGCGACCTCGCGGGGCTTGAGCAGCGGGTTCATCGGCACGACGGTCGCGCCCGCCCACAGGGCGCCGTAGAAGATCACCGGGAAGGTCGGCAGGTTGGGCTGGGACAGTGCGATGCGGTCACCGGGCCGTACGCCGCGCGCGGCCAGCTTGCCGGCGAACTTCGCGGCCGCGTCCCGCAACTGGGCGTAGGTGAGCTCGAAGTCGTCGAGCTTGACCGCGAGCGCGTCCGGGTGCTGCTCGGCGGTAGTGGCGAGATTGGCCGCGAGGTTCGTCATGCCGCAACTGTAGAACGCGGACGTGACGCCGGTCACAGGATGTGCCACAAATGGGCGGGCGTTCAGCTGGCGCGGTCCGCGACGGCCGTCGACACACTCCCGCCGCCCACCTCCAGCAGCCGCTCGGCGCGATCCACGTCCACCCCGGCCAGCAGCATGACGACCGCGACCTTGGTCCGGCCGCCCGCGCGCTCCAGCGCGGTGGCGGCGGTGATCTCGTCCACCTCGGTGGCCGCCGCGACGATCCGGCGGGCGCGGTCGACCAGTTTGGCGTTGGTCGGGCGCATGTCGACCATGAAGTTGCCGTAGGTCTTGCCGATCCGCACCATGGCGGCCGTCGACAGCATGTTGCAGACCATCTTCTGGGCCGTGCCGGCCTTCAGCCGGGTGGAGCCGGTGAGCACCTCGGGACCCGTGGCCACCTCGATCGCGACCCGTGCCTCCCGGCCGATCAGCGAGCCGGTGTTGCAGGCGAGCGCGACGGTGTGCGCGCCGCGTTCGCGGGCTCGGCGCAGGCCGCCGATGACGTATGGCGTGCGCCCGCTCGCCGCGATCCCGACCACCGTGTCGTGCGGCCCCACCCCCAGGCCGTCGACGTCGGCGGCCGCTGTCTCGACGTCGTCCTCGGCGCCCTCGACGGCCTCGACGAAGGCGCCTTCGCCGCCGGCGAGCAGCGCCGTCACCTGGCCGGGGTCGGTGTCGAAGGTCGGCGGGCACTCGACGGCGTCCAGCAACCCGAGCCGGCCGCTGGTGCCTGCGCCCAGGTAGATCAGCCGGCCGCCCGAACCCAGCGAGTCAGCAATCAGGTCAACCGCCTTGGCGATCTCCGGCAGCGCGTGCCGGACCGCAACGGCGACGGTCCGGTCCTCGTCGTTCATCAGCTCGAGCACCTGCACGGTGTCCATCGCGTCCAGGCCGACGCTGCGCGGATTGCGCGCCTCGGTGCCCAGGTCCCCGAGGTTCATCGCTACTTGCCCCTCCCGGCCGACCGGCGCCGCTTGAACGACTTGCCGTCCCGGACCGCCTGGTAGGTGCGGGTCAGCGCCTCGGTGGTCGCCTCCAGCGAGGTCCGCGCGACGCCGACGAAGAGGAAGTCGACAACGGCCAGCTGGGCGGTGCGGCTGGCCAGGGCGCCGGACCGGAACGCCGTCTCGCGCGCGGCGGTGGTCAGCACGATGTCGGCGTGGTCGACGATGGGGGCGCCGGAGAAGTTGGTGATGGCGATCGTCGTCGCGCCCGCCTCCTTGGCTGCGGCCAGCGTCTCGATCACGTCCAGGGTGGCGCCGGAGTGCGAGATGCCGATCGCGACGTCGCCCGCGCCGAGCAGCACCGCCGACGTCATCGCGCTGTGGAACTCGGTCCAGGCGAAGGCGATCCGGCCCGCCCGGATCAGCTTGTACTGCAGGTCCGTGGCGACCAGGCCGCTCGCCTGGACACCGAAGATCTCGACCCGGTCCGCCGCGGCCACCGCCGCGATCGCCGCGTCGAGGGCCGTCAGGTCCAGGTGCTCGGCGGTCTCCTGCAGGGCACGCACCTCGTGGTGCACGATCGCGGCGACGATGTCCTCGGTCGACTCCGCCTCGTCCAGGTCGGCGGGCGGTTTGCGGGCGGGGCCGCCGAGCGCCGACTCGCGGGCGGCCGCGCCGGCGAGCGCCAGCCGCAGCTGCGGGTACCCGCCGAAACCGACACTGTGGCTGAACCGGGCCACCGTCGCGACGGAGGTGTCCGCACGGGACGCCAGCTCGGTGATCGACAGTTGAGCGGCGGCCGCCGGATCCTTCAGCACCACCTCGGCGACGCGGTGCTCGGCAGGCTGCAACTGCGGGAGCGACGACCTCATGCGCACGAGGACGTCACGGGTGGGGTCTGCCTTCAGGTCACTGGAATCCTTGGCCATGACGTCCCTTTCGAGCATCGGCGCGCGACGTGGCGAGGTGCGCTCTGCGGTCTGTGGTAGCCCCGAACCTCCTGCCGTTGTTGCTCGTCACTGTAGTCACCGTACGGAAACCTTATGCCAGCAGTGTGCCAGGAAATGAAAATGATTCACATAGGTCGGTGTGTGCGGTGGTTGGTCCATGCCTGTTCATTCGATGCGATCGGTCGGGGCGTGCGATCGGCAACAGCGGACGACAACCCCGGGTCGGGCGCCAGCGTCAAACGCATGACCAATAGTGCATGCTCCGTCGCGCGTCCCGGCACGAAATTGCAAAATTCACCGCACTCTGGGAAATCCCTGAAAACGACTACCCTGCCCGGATCCGGACAGCAAGGGACCCAGCCGGGCCACTGCACCCGGCTGGGTCCCTCGTTGTCGCCGTGCTCAGCTCACGGCGCGTTCGCGGCCCGCCCAGTACGGCTCCCGCAGCTTGAACTTCTGCAGCTTCCCGGTCGCGGTGCGCGGCAGTTCGGCGACGAAGTCGATCTGCTTGGGGCACTTGTAGCCGGCGAGGCGGTCCCGGCAGTGCGCGATCAGGGCCTCGCCGGTCAGCTCGTCGTCGTCGGTGACGACCAGCGCGATGACGCGTTCACCCCACTTCGCGTCGGGTATGCCGATCACGGCCACCTCGCGGACGGCGTCGTGCGACGTCAACGCGTCCTCGACCTCGATCGAGGAGACGTTCTCGCCACCGGAGACGATGACGTCCTTCTTCCGGTCGGAGATGACCAGGTAGCCGTCCTCGTCCAGGTAGCCGCCGTCCCCGGTGTGGAACCAGCCGCCCTCCTGCGCCTTCGCGGTGGCGTCCGGCTGCTCCCAGTAGCCGTCCAGGTTGTGGTTGGACGCCGACAGCACCTCGCCGTCGGTGTCGATGGCCATCCGGCAGCCGAGCGCCGGGACGCCGGCCCGCATCAGCCGCCGGGCGCGCTCGGTCGTCGGCAGGTCGTCCCACTCGGCGCGGGCCCGGTTGATGGTGATCACCGGGGAGGTCTCGGTGAGCCCGTAGATCTGCAGGAACTCCCAGCCCAGCTCGTTCATGACCCGCTCGATGGTCCGGGACGGCGGCGGCGCGCCGGCACAGATGACGCGCACCCGGTCCCGCCCCGGGACGGGACCGTCCCAGTCCTGCGCGGCGTCGAGGACCGCGTTGATCACCGCGGGTGCGGCGCACATCAACGTCACGCCGTGCTCCTCGACGCGCCGCAGGATCTCCGGGCCGTCGACCTTGCGCAGCATGATGTGCCGGCCGCCGAGCCCGGTCACCGCGTACGGCATACCCCAGCCGTTGACGTGGAACTGCGGCAGTGTGTGCAGGTAGACGTCGCGGTCGGTGACGGTCGAGTGCAGCGCGAAGGTGGTGGCGTTCAGCCACAGGCTGCGGTGGGTGAGCTGGACGCCCTTGGGCCGGGCCGTGGTGCCGGAGGTGTAGTTGATCGTCGCGGTCGCCGCCTCGTCCGGTGCCTCCCACGGGCGGGGTTCGGCGCCGCGGGAGTACAGGTCCCCGTCGTCCTCGCCGAGCACGAACTTGTGCGGCGCGTCGATCGCGGCCAGCTTGTCCGCGAGCTCGGGGTCGGCATACACGACCTGCGCCCCGCTGTGCGCGACGATGTAGTCCAGCTCCGGCTGCGCCAGCCGGAAGTTCACCGGCACCAGCACCCGGCCCCAGCCGCTCACGCCGAAGAACGAGGTCATCAGCCGGGCGGAGTTCTGCGAGATGACGGCCACCCGGCCACCGACCGGCACGCCGAGCTCGTCGAGCCGGGCCGCCTGCGCGGCCGCGTCGGCGGCCAGCTGCCGGTAGGTCAGCGAACCGAGCGAGGGGGCCGGCTGGTCCGGTTCGTCGACGACGCCGATCCGGTCGGGGTAGACATGGGCGGCGCGGTCGAGGAAATCGCGCACGGTCAGCGGGTAGAACACCAGAACCTCCAACGGACTTGCATGGGTGTGAGGTGGATTACACCGGTCCTGCGCGCCGCGCGGCACCCCCATCTGGGTAGGTCAGAGCAGCCGTTTCTCGCTGGCGCGGGTGATGACCTCGATGCGGTTGCGGGCACCGAGCTTGCGCATGCAGCTCTGCAGGTAGGCCTTGACCGTGTTGCGGGTGATGCCGAGCACCTCCCCGATCTCCGGGTTGGTCCGGCCCCGGGCGACCTGCAGCAGCACGTCGTACTCCCGCTCGGTGATTCCCGCGGCACGCAGCGCCTCCTGCAGTTCGCCGACGCTCCCGGTCGGGTCCAGCCGGGGGTCGAGGACCACCTCACCGGCACAGATGCGGCGCAGCCCCGACACCAGGTCACCAGAGGCGGCGTCCTTGAGCAGCGCGCCGTGCGCACCGGCCGCGAGCGCCCTGCCGACCGCCGGATGGTCGCTGTATGCCGTGAAGATGACCACGTGACTGCCCGGCGATGCGGCGAGCAGCGGGCGTACCGCCTCCGAGCCGGTCGTGCCGGGCATGCTCAGGTCGAGCAGCACGACCTGCGGCCGCAGCCGGCCCACCTCCGGGATCGCGGCGTCGGAGGTCGCCGCACGGCCCACCACCTGCAGGTCGGGTGCGTGCGCGAAGAGCGTCTCGACGCCGCCGCTGACCAGCGGGTGGTCGTCGACGACATACACCGTGACCGTGCCGCCGGTCACGTGTCCTGCGGCAGCCAACCGCGTGCGGTGCCGCCTTCACCCGCCTCGTGGACGAACTCGAACCAGCCGCCGAGGCGGCCGAATTCCTCTGTCAGCGAGGCGATCCCGATCCCCGGCTGCCGGGTGTCCGACGGCGGGTCGGCCCCGTCGTCGGACACCGCGATCAGCACCCCGTCGTCCTGTGCCGCGAGGCTGACCACCACGCAGGACGCGTCGGCGTGCTTCTCCACGTTGAGCAGCGACTCGCGCACGCACCGGCGCAGGCACGCGGCGCGCAGGTCGTCGAGCGGCGGTATGGCGGACAGCGCCACCAGCCGGGTCGTCACCCCGCAGCGCTCCTGGTAGGCGGCGCAGTCCGCCGACAGCGCCGTGCGCAGGTCGGCGGAGGAGTCGTCGCGGTCCCGGCGCAGCCCGGCCACGCACTCCCGCAACCCCATCGCCGCCTCGCCGATGCGGTTCTCCATGTCCTTCAGCCGGTCGCTGACCTGCTCGGAGCAGCCCGGGCTGCCGGCCAGGTCGCGGATCTCCACGCCGATCCGGAACAGCAACGCGCCGACGCTGTCGTGCAGGTCGAGGGCCAGCTCCTGCCGGGTGCCGCTGACCGCCTTGGTCCGCTCGGTGCGCACCTGCTGCGCGACGTCGAGCGCGAGCGAGGTCGCCGTGCCGAGCTGTTCGAACTGCCCCATCAGCCGGTCGGTGGCGGTCAACCGGTCGCGGTGGCCGACATACACCACGGACCGGGTGCCGTCGGCGGCCTCGATCGGGACGGCCGCCATGGTGTGCACGCCCTCGTCGGCGACGGGCGCGTCGAAGTGGTGGGTGATCCGGGAGGACTTGACGTAGTGCGCGACCACCTGGGGGCGGCCGGTCGCGCTCGCCTTGCCGCCCAGCCCGAGACCGACCGGGACGACCAGGTCGTGCAGGCTGGGGGTCTCGGTGCCGGACCAGTGCCGCAGCACGAGCAGGTCACCGTCCTCGACCCGGCCACCGAGCGCGATGGCCGTGCCGAGGCCGGAGCGGGCCCGCTCGACGGCCGCGTGCAGGATCCGGTCCTGGTCCAGGGACAGCACCAGCTCCCGGTAGGAGAGCAGGAGGTCCCGCATGGCGTCAGCACGCCACGCGGCCTCCTGGCTGGGTTCGCCCACGACGCTCAGTATCCGGTGCCGGTCCTAGGAAAGCGGGCCCACGGGCAGGACTTTGCGCCCAAAGGTCGCTGCGATGAGACCACCGGCTCCGTGGTACCAGCCGAGCACGGCGAAGATCAGCGTCAACCAGCCGGACGTCTTCTCCAGGCCGGTGTTGCCGGAGTGGATGCCGAGCGCCAGCAGCACGAACGCCGCCAGCAGCAGCGCGAAGACCGCCACCAGCACCATGTCGGTCCTGAGCGAGGCGATGAGGAAGAAGAACGTCAGGATCGCGAACATCGCCAGGAACACGGTGAGCGCGCTGCTGACCGCGAGCTGGTCCTTCACCGCGGCGCCGGCGGAGGCCACCTTGCCGGCATACCGCTCCTCGATCAGCCCGTAGATGATCCAGAACGGTCCGTAGCTGCCGAAGACGACCGCGCCGAACAGGTTGCCGCGGATCACCTCCAGGACGGCGACGACCACCTGCACCAGGCCGCCGAAGAGGAACGCCATCGGGATGACGATCGCGGCGCCGTTCGCGTCGACGAGCTGCGCGTTGTAGAGGCCGAGCATGAACGAGTTGGTGGAGAAGGCGAGGACCGCCCAGGCTCCGGGATCGGCCATCGCGGGTCGGGCAGGGGCGCTGGTGCCAGCTGCTCGACGGCCTCGCGTTCGGTCAGAGTGGTCATGCGAACTTCCGTTCTCCGGGGATGTGACGGGCACACTGTGACGTGCGCCACGTCACCCCCACTACCTCCAGATGGAGGTGAGACGCGGAAGAGACCGTTGCGGCAGGGGTATGGCGGGTCAGTGGATCCGCGCCGGCGCGAACGCCGCCGAGCTACGGGCGTAGCCGATGGCCAGCGCGACCGCGCCCGCGATCACGGCGGTGCTGGGCGACAGGGTCGCGGCGAAACCGCCTGCCAGCACCACGATCCCGGGGTGCATCGTCCACAGGACGCCCATGCCTCGGCCGGGTCCGGTGCCCATCAGCCCGCCAGGTGCCGGGCCCTTGTGCGCGTAGAGCAGCTGGCCGCCGCTGACCAGCAGGGCGGCGCCGAGGCCGTATGCCGCGGCGCTCGACCCGGACCCGGTCGCCGCGCCGACGACGGTCACGACGACGAACTGCAGGACGGCCACCGGTGCCAGGTGCAGGATCGCCTCGTGCATCCAGGACAGCCCGAGCAGCGACTGGTCGCCAGCGGCGGCGGCCTGTCCCTGCAGGCCCCGGGTGAGGCCGGTCGTCGCGATGTGCGCGGCGACCAGCAGGATCGGCAGCAGCAGCGGTGAGTCGGCGTTCTGCACGGCGTGCAGCCCGACGAGGACGAGCGCGATCACCTCGAGCACCGCCCAGCCGAGCGAGGAGGTCCAGGTCCGCAGGATGCCGTAGACGTCGGCCAGGATCACCGTGACGTTCGGTCCGGCGATCCGGATGCGCTCGGGCGTGTGACGCAGCTTCAGCGAGAACGCCTGCGCCCGGGCCCGCCGGGTGTCGGAGACGATGAGCGAGGAGGTCACCGCCTCGGACAGCAGCGACTGGCGCAGCAGCACCGGGGCGGGCAGCGCCTCGACGAGCGGCCAGCTCGCCATACCCCCGATCGGCGCGTGCCCACGCGCCTGACCGCGCAGCCAGGACTGCACGATCAGCAGGCCGCCGAGCAGCCCGATGACCGCACCGATCGCCAGCGCCAGCGGGTTGCCCTGCGACATGGCGAACCCGATCGGGACGGCCACGCCGAGACACAGGCACGCGGTCATCACCATCAGCTGGCTGCCCCACCAGGAGTCGCGCAGGGTCAGTCGCCTGGGCAGGTCCGTGGCCACCACGAATTCGATGTGCCCGGGCTCGGGGAGCACCGGCCCGCGCGCGGAGCCGACCTTGAAGGCGACGGCGGCGATCACCAGCACCACGAGGACGGCGATGCCGATCGTGGCGAACGGCTGCTGCTCGAAGAAGCGCGTGATCCCCGGCCATTCGCCGAAGACGTAGTGCGCGAGCATCGACCCGTAGACCGTGCCGACCAGCGCCGCGAGGTAGGCGCCGAACAGCGAGGAGGACATCGGGCCGCCCTCGCCGCGGTAGCGCAATTCGTAGGCGTCCGAGAGCCTTTCGCGCTCCGCCGGGGTCGCCTTGGCCGCCATCACTTGCCCTGCGGGAAACGCACGGTGCGGGTCGCGGTCTCCGCGAGCGTCTTGTCGTGACACACCCACACGACGGCGCCGCCGGCGGCGGCGCGCTCCTGCAGGACCTCACCGAGCAGGGCTCGGCGCTCCTCGTCCAGGCGCTGCTCCGGCTCGTCGAGCACCAGCAGCCCGGACGGTCGCAGCAGCACCATCGCCAGCTCGACGAGTTGCCGCTGGCCCGAGGACAGTTCGGCCAGATAGCGGTTGCCGAACTGCAGGATGTCCAACCGGTTGAGCACCGCTGCGATGCGTTCACCGGCACCGTCCCGGTCACCGCCCCAGGTCTGGTCGATCAGGATCAGGTGGTCGGCGACGGTCAGGTCCCGGTAACCGGCGACCGGCCCGATCAGTGGCGCGATCACCCGACGGGTCGCCGGATCACGCTCGTCGATCGGCAGGTCGTCCATGGTGACCGTGCCACCGGTGGGCTGCAGGTTGCCGGTCAGCACGCGCAGGAACGTCGTCTTACCGGCACCGTTGGCGCCCAGGATGGCGACGTTCTCACCGGGTCTCACGGTCAGCGAGGTGGGCGGCAGCATCGTCACCTCGCCCTGGACGCAGGTGACCTTGTCGGCCTTGATCTGCCGGAACAGCGCTCCCTTGACCGGCGCCGCCGGCTGCTCGGGTGCCGGTGTCCTCGGCTGTTTGCTCGCCGGTGGCTTCGAGCCCTTGCGTTTGCTCATGCTCGCCGCCGCGCCTCTCCCTCGCCCCGGCCGGCGCTCATTGCAGCCACCCCACGTGGTTCACCAGCAGCGCGTAGCCGACGAACGCGACGGAGTCCAGGATCGTATGGGTGATGATCAACGGAAGCACTCTCCTGGTGCGTAGGTAGACGGTGCCGAGGACCAGCCCCATCACGATGTTCCCGGCGAAACCGCCGAACCCCTGGTAGAGGTGGTAGCTGCCGCGGATGACCGCCGAGCAGACCATCACCACGGGCAACGCCCACCCGGCCTGCGTCCAGCGCGTGTAGAGGTAGCCGATCATGACGACCTCTTCGACGATCGCGTTCTGCGCCGCGGACAGCAGCAGGACGGGGGTGACCCACCAGTGGCTGCCCAGATCCGCCGCGACGACGGTCGTGTTGAAACCGAGATCACGTGCGGCGACATACAGGCCCAGGCCGGGTATGCCGAGCAGCGCCGCCATCCCGGCGCCCCAGGCGAGATCGGAGCGCCACCGGGTGGCGTCGATGCCGAGGTAGCGCTTCGCGCGCGGGATCTCGCGGGCCAGCAGGTGGATGGCGAGCAGCGCCGGCACCACGCCGAGCGCGACACCGACCAGCTGGTAGGTCAGGTCGAGCCAGGACTGCGTCGCCTGCGAACTGTTCAGCGACGACGTCTGCTGGTTGAGCGCGACGTGGGACTGCAGGTCACGGATGATCGACAGGATCGAGTAGATCGCGGACGCGCCGAGGCTGAGCAGCAACACCAGGGCCGTCTCGGAGACCAGCACGGGGCGGCGCAGCGTGGTGGACGGCACCGCGAGCGGTCCGCGCCAGAGCGTGCGAACTTCACGCGTCACGGCCGTCACCCGGCCATATAACCACCTGAGGCTGGGTGGGCGCAGGTGCGGCTCCGCTGAGCGCGGCTCCGCGGGCTCGGCGTGTCGCGCCCGTTGACGCTCGAACCACCGGCTGACGGCGCAATATCGCAGTCAACGGCCGGTTCGGCCGTCAACGGCTACTCCGTGGTCGCTGCGGGTATGGCGCCGCCACGCTTCGTGCGGTCCCAGTGCGCGAAGCCGGCGGAGGTCGCCGCGGCCTCGTCGGCGAACCACACGGCCGGATTCGTCGCGTCATACCGGGGGCTGTCCGGTGTGTGGAAGAGCATCGAGTCGGCGTTGCCCTTGATGGGGTGGCCCTCCGGTGCGGATCCGTCCGGCCGCGGCGACACGGCCCCGGCGCCGAACCGCTCCGTCATCGGGTCGGCCCCGGGGGTGGGCGCGCTGTCGTCGGCGCGAGCGACGGCATACCCGGCGGCCTGGCCGGCCGAGGCACTCACCGGTGCGTCGTCGTCGGATGCGGCTTCGGCCGGCGCCTCTTCGCCGGGCGCCTCTTCGCCGGCTTCGTCCTGGTCGGGTGTGTCCTCGCCTGGTGCGTCCGATTGCTCGTCCGCCTCGGCAGCGACCGGCTCCTCATCCGCCGGAGTCTCCACCGGGCTGTCGTCGGCGGCTCCCGCATCCGTGGCTTCCGTATCCGTGGTCTCCGCGTCGGCCTGCTCGGCGTCCGCCTCCTCCCCGGCGTCCGCGGGCCGACCGAGGTCCTCGTCCTCATCCTCCGCGGAGGCAGGGGTGCCCTCGTCGTCGGACTGCGCCGAGGCGACCTCGCCCTCCACCGGATGCTCCACGGGAGTGTCCGCGAACTCGGTGTCCTCGTGATGGGCCGCCGCTGCGGCGCTCTCCGGCGGGGCATCCGCCGGGCGCGCGACGGGGTCGTCGTTCTCGGCCGCGATCTCCGCGTCGGTGGCCGCCCGGTCCGCGGCGTCGGCATCGGCGGCGGCGCTGCCACTGGCGACCACCTGCTCCTCACCGGTCGACCCGGTGGTGTGCAGCACGGGCTCCGGCTCACCGGCACCTTCGCCATCGGCGTCGTCGCCGCCGGTCACCGGTATCGCCTGGGTCGCGGCCTCGTGCGGGTCGGCCGCCGTCGCGGCGTCGCCCCCGGCCTCCTGGTCGAACACCGGTTGCTCGTCCGCGGCCTTCGTCCCGGCTTCGCTCGTCTCCGTGGCACGGTGGCTCGCCGCGATGTGACGCCCCACGGGCGCCTGCCCGGCAGCCACCTGTGCGCCCTTCCTGCGCGACAGCAGGAACCACACGATCAGTGCGATCACGACGATCGCGACGATGATCCAGATCCAAACCATTTCCGACCGACCCCTTTTCCTGAAGAACACCGGCGAACGCCGACCGAGCCCGACCGCCGCCGGTGATCACACTACGGGTAGACGGCGTTACGGCCGGGTAAGCACACCGCCGGGGCTGGTCCCTCCCTATGCTGGCCGCCGTGTCAACACTCTTCCGTCACCCGCGCATCTACACCGGCAGCGCGGAGCAGCCGTTCGTCACGGGTCTCCTGGTCGAGGGCGACCACATCACGGCCATCGGCACGTATGGCGATCTCGTCGCCACCCACTCTCCGTCGGCGACGATCGACCTGCCCGGCGCACTGGTGATGCCCGGACTGCACGACGCCCACATCCACACCGCCGGTGTGGCGCGCGCACTGGCTGCGGTCGATCTGCGCGGTGCGCGGTCGCTCGCGGACGCGCTGGCGACGGTCAAGGAACACGTGAGCGCACTGCCTTCCGGCGCATGGGTTTTCGGCGGTCGGTGGGACAGCAACAAGTGGGCCGAGCCGGTGCAGCCGACCGCGGCCGACCTGGACACCGTCAGCGGTGATCACCCGATCGCCCTGGACAGCATCGACGGCCACACCATGTGGGCCAACTCCGAAGCGATGCGCCGGGCCGGGATCGATGCGGCCTGGCCGGACCCGCCGGGCGGTATGGCGGTGCGCGACGCGGCCGGCAACCCGACCGGCATCCTGCGTGAGACGGCACAGCAGCCGATCGACAGCATCGACGGGGACGACGAGGAGGACCTGGCCAGCGCGTTGCTCGCCGCCCAGGAGCATTTCCTGTCGATCGGGCTGACGGCGGTGACCGACCTCAACGGGGAGGAGGCGCGGGCGGCATACCTGTCCATCAAGGACGCGGGGAAGCTGAAGATCCGTGTCGTCAAAGGGATCCCGATGTATGCGCTCGAGTCGGCGATCGCCGAGGGGCGGCACACCGGCGACGGCGACGACTGGCTGCGCTGCGGCCCGGTGAAGCTCTTCAGCGATGGCGCGCTCGGGTCACGCAGCGCACATCTCAGCCAGGGGTACGCCGACGACCCCGCCAACCTCGGGATGGCGGTGCTGACCCACGAGCAGTTGTATGACGCCGCGCGCGCGGCCGTGGATGCCGGTATCGCGGTGGCGATCCACGCGATCGGCGACCAGGCGAACCACACGGTGCTGGACGTGTTCGAGGAGGTCCGGCGGGACACCGGCACGACCCTGCCGCTGTCCATCGAGCACACCCAGTTCCTGCAGCCGGCCGACGTGGCGCGGCTGCGCCGGTTGCAGGTCACCGCCTCGATGCAACCGACGCACTGCACGAGCGACATCGACCTGGTCAACGCGTTGCTGTCCGGGCACGACCTGGTCGGGTACGGCTGGCGCAGCGTGCTGGACTCCGGCGCCGACCTGGCGTTCGGCTCGGATGCGCCTGTCGAGGAAGCAAATCCGTTCCACGGCATCCATGCCGCAGTGACCCGCCAGCGCGATGACGGATCGCCCGAGGGCGGTTTCCAGCCCGCCGAGCGGATCACCGTCGCCGAGGCGATCGCCGCGTTCACCACGGGTGCCGCCAAGCTCACCGGGACCGCCGACGACCGGGGCACCCTCACTCCCGGGAAGCTCGCGGACTTCATCGCCGTCGACACCGACATCACCGACCCCGCGATCCTCACGGACGAGCCGCTGCGCATCCGCAACACGCAGGTGCTGCAGTCCGTCGTGGGCGGCGAAACCCGCTGGCAGCGCGATTAGTTCCCACCGGATGGGCGTCGGTGGTGCCGTCCAGTGCGTCCAGGGGACCTGGTCCCCGGTCCGTTGGTCGACCGGGCCCGGTCAGGCGGCCCGGATGAACTCGTCGCCGGCCGCGCCGAGCGACGGTCAGTTCGCCGGTTGACGGTGATATCGCACCGTCAACCGGCGAGGGAGCCGTCACTCGCGGGAGGGGTGGGGGTGGTCGCCGGGGCGCACCAGCCCTGCTTCGTATGCCGCGATCACCGCCTGCGCGCGGTCCCGTGCGTCGAGCTTGGCGAGGATGCGGTTGAGGTGCGTCTTCACCGTGCCCTCGGAGACGAAGAGCAGCTGGGCGATCTGCGCGTTCGACCGTCCGTGCGCCACCTCTCGGAGCACTTCCCGCTCACGGGTGGTGAGAGCCGCGAGCGCACCGCTCGCCGCCTCGTCACCCGGAGGCGGGCGACGGGTGAAGTCCTCGATCAGCCGGCGCGTGATGCTGGGCGCCAGCAACGCGTCGCCGGCGGCGACCTGCCGGACGGCGTCGATCAACCGGTCCGGAGGCGCCGTCTTGAGCAGGAATCCGGCCGCGCCGGCGCGCAGCGCGGCATAGACGTGGCGATCGGTGTCGAAGGTCGTGAGCGCCAGCACCCGCACCGGTGAGCCCGCAGCGTGCAACGTCCGCGTCGCCTCGACCCCGTCCATCCCCGGCATCCGCAGATCCATCAGCACCACGTCCGGACCGTGGTCGCTGCACGCCGCCACCGCCGCACGACCGTCCTCGGCCTCCGCCACCACCTCGATGCCGGGATCACTGTCCAGGATCATCCGGAAACCGGCACGCACCAGCGCCTGGTCGTCGGCGATGACCACTCGCAGCGCGCCGCCGGCCGTCACCGGGACTCCTGCACGGGAATGGCTGCGCACACCCGGAAGCCGCCGGTCGGGGTGCACCCGGCGTCGACCGTCCCGCCGTACACCTTGGCGCGCTCGACCGCCCCCCGAAGCCCGAAGCCGCCGCCGGGTGCGGGAGGGCCGTCGCTGCGTGCCGGCCCGTCGTCGGCGACGGTCAACCGCAGCACTCCGTCGACGAGCCGCACCTCCGCCCGCGCCGACGTGGCCAGGGAGTGCTTGCGCACGTTGGTCAGAGCCTCCTGCAGGATCCGGAAGGTGGCAAGCTGCGGCCCGACCGGCAGCCGGCGCGCCAGCTCGGGCCCGATGGACGCAGCCACCGTCACCCCTGCGGCCGCGGAACGGTCGAAGAGCTCCGGCAGCGCGTCGAGCCCGGGTTGCGGTCCCATCCCGACGGATTCGTCGCCGTCACGCAGCACGCCGAGCAATCCGGACAGCTCGCCGAGCGCCTGCCGGCCGACGTGCTGGATGTTCCGCATCGCCTCCATCGCCGCCGGGTTCGCCCCGCTCACCCGTTCGGCCGCACCCGCCTGGACCACCATGACGGTGACCGAGTGCGAGATGACGTCGTGCAATTCGCGGGCGATCCGGGTGCGCTCACGATCCGCCGCGTCGCGCGCCTCCAACTCCAACTGTGTCTCCCGGCGAACGGCCGCCTCGCGTGTCTGCTCCGCCTCGCGGGTCCGCGCCCGGATGGTGAGTCCGGCGACCAGTGTTGCGACGACGAAGACCAGGCCGAAGAGGAAGTTGCCGATCCCGTTGCGGAAGGACCAGGTCTGGATCCCGAACGCCGTGAGGAAGATGGCCACCGCGACGAAGGCGTCACGCGTCGACGCCCACGCACACACCGTGTAGAGCGCCACGATCGGCGCGACGATCACCATCATCCCCTGGTCCAGCGGGACTCCGCCGAGCGTGTCGAGGCAGCCGGCCGCAGCAACCACCGTGACCGTGGGGAGCGGCCTGACCCGCCGGAACGTGAGCGCCGCCGCCATCGCCACTTCCGCCGTGAGCGCAACGGCTTTCGGCTCCAGGGCGGGCGTCAGCAGCACCTCGGCAACGGCCCACGCGGTGAGCAGCCCGCTCAGCGCCAGGTCGAAGCGCGACGGTCGCATCGGTCGGTCCATTCCGACATGGTCCCGCCGCCGGTCGCTGCGTGCATCGGTTTCCGGTTGACCCGCGTCCACCCGTGGGTGGAGACGGGACGCGTGCGGCGTCATACCCGCGGGCAGTGCGGTTTCCTCCCCCAGGCAGACGCACGCTCGCAGCCCGCACGCCACGGTATGACGAGTCGGTCGAAACCGACCGAACACGACTCAACGACAAGGAGATTCATCATGCGCGCATTGACTCGCAGCACCCTGGCGGCGACCGCGATCGCCGGACTGCTCACCGCCGCAGGCTCGACCGGCATCGCCCACGCGACGCCCGCCGCCAACACTGCACAGACCATCCGATTGCACTACAACTCGGCGGTTTCCGACCAGGTCAGCCAAGCGGTCGCCCACGGCCCGATCGCCGGCGTCGGCGCCGAGGTAGAGAACTTCGGCGACACGGGTGGTCAGGCGATCGTCACCTTCGCAGACGGCTCCGTCGTCATCGACGTCGCCATCGCCGCCGAGGTCCCCGGCTTCCGCCCGACCGCCTGCACGATGGATCTCGCGCAGTCCGGCAGCTGGTCCATCGATCACGGCACGGGCGCGTATGCCGCCGCCACCGGCGACGGCACCTTCACCGGCACCCGGAGGATCCACGGGACCCGCATCAAGGGTGCGTGCCAGGGCCCCGACTCCGGTGTGGACCCGCGCATGGAGACCGACGACGTCCTCCTGACCGGCACGGTCTCGCTCAGCTGATCCGGGCCGGTCAGTCCTGGATCCGCCGCCAGGGCCGCGCCTGCTCGATCTGCAGCGCCAGCCGCAGCAACAACGACTCGGTGCCGTGGTTCGACGAGAGCATGGCGCCGATCGGCAGCCCCTCGTCGGTCGCACCGGCCGGTATGGACAGCGCGGGACCGCCCGTCGCGTTGTGCAACGGGGTGAAGCCGGCGTAGTCCACCAGCCGGCGGAAGTGCTCGTCGGCGGGCAGGTCCGCGGCGAGGTAGCCCAGCTTCGGAGTGGTGTGGCTGAGGACCGGGGTGAGCACGACGTCCGGACCGCGGGCGAACGCGACCCGGGAGGCGACCGAGGAGGCCAGCAACCGGCTGATGAAGATCGGTGCCTTCCACAGCCGGCGTCGCCCCTGCTCGGCGAGCCCGAGGGTGAGGGGCTCGAGCCGGTCCTTGTCGAAGTCCGCGCCGAACATGCGCGGACCGGACGACGTCACCGCCATCGCGAGGAAGCGCCAGTAGTCGACGAAGTCGTCACGGAAGAAGTCCGGCACCGGCAGGTCGTAGGGCTCGACCTGGTGCCCGAGCGACTCCAGCAGTCGCGCGGTCTCCTCGACCGCGGCACGGGTCGGCCCGTCGGTGGGTGCGCTGACCGGCGAGTCGAGCAGCAGGCCGATGCGCAGCCGGCGGTCGATCGGCCGGTCGACCCCCTCGATCGGTGGCAGCAGACGGTTGCGGTGCACGCGCTGGGCGGCCAGGTAGAAGCCCGCGACATCACGCACGGAGCGGGCGAGCACCGAGTCGGTGACGACGCGCACCGGCATCGCCTCGCCACCGTCGGTGAGGCGCAACCGGCCACGGGTGGGTTTGAGCCCGACCAGGCCGCACGCCGCGGCCGGGATGCGGATCGAGCCGCCGCCGTCGTTGCCGTGCGCGATGGGCACGACGCCTGCGGCCACCCAGGACGCCGACCCGCCGGAGCTGCCCCCGCTGGAGTAGTCCAGGTGCCATGGGTTGTGCGTCTGCCGGGTGAGCGTCTCGGTGGTCGCGGTCCAGCCGAACTCGGGCATGGTGGTCGTGCCGATCGGGATGATCCCGGTCTGCCGGAACTGCGCGGCGATACGGCCGTCCCGGGGCTGCGGGACCGGTGACAGCGCCGCCGATCCCTCCGTCATCGGCATGCCACCGACCTTGATGTTGTCCTTGAACGCCGCAGGCACGCCGGCGAGTTCGGCGTCGCCGGGCTGCTTCGCGCGCTCGCGCGCCCGATCGAAGTCGGGGTGCGCGAGCGCCTGTAGCGACGCCTCCACCCGCTCGGCCCGCGCAATCGCCGCGTCGACGGCCTCGGCGGCACTGATCTGGCCGGAGCGGATACGCTCGGCGACTCCCGTCGCGTCGAGGTCCCCCAGCGCGTCGTCGGTGAAGGCATGGACTCGGGTCCTGGTGTCCGAAGTCGTCACAACGGCCAACTTACCCTCCAGTAGCGTTGCGCGTCAGCCCCACCGCCGCGACTGCGCCGGTATGACGCCCGCCGCCTGAGACACTGCTGCCGGCATTGCGGGTCGGTGGGAGAGTCGGGGACATGACCGGCAACGCGCTCGAGCTGCACGACGTGGCCTTCATCCGCGGCGGCAGGCGGATCCTGGACGGCATCGGTCTGGAGGTGGCACGCGGAGAGCACTGGGCGCTCATCGGCCCGAACGGCGCCGGCAAGAGCACCCTGCTGAACATCTGCGGTGCGGTGACGTTCCCCAGCCGCGGCACCGCACAGATCCTGGGCGCCCAGCTGGGCCGGATCGATCTGCGCGAACTGCGCCGGTCGATCGGGTTCGTCAACCCGCGGCACCCGCTGCGCTCCAACCTGAGCGCACAGGACGTCGTGCTCACCGGGGAGACGGGGTCGATCGAGCTGGTGCCGCGCTGGCAGCCCGACGACGACGCACTCGACCGCGCGCGAATCCTGGTGAAAACAATGGGGATCGACGACGAGTTGCGATGGCACACGATGTCCCAGGGTGAGCGTGGCCGTGCCCTGATCGCGCGGGCGCTGATGACCGATCCGCCGCTGCTGCTGCTCGACGAGCCGTCGACCGGCCTGGACGTGGCGGCGCGGGAGCAGATGATCCGCACCATCGCCGAGCTGCCCGAGTCGCATCCGGAGCTGACCAGCGTGATGGTGACGCATCACTTCGAGGAGTTGCCGCCCTCCACCACCCACGCTGCGCTGTTGCGCAAGGGACGGCTGGTGGCGGCGGGGGCGGTGGACGGGGTGCTCACGACCGAGCGGGTGTCGGAGTGTTTCGACCATCCGATCGAGGTGCTCCGCCGGCGCGGGCGGTGGAGCGCGATCGCCGGCTGACGGGCACAGACGCACGCACATGGCAACGCGACCGCGGAACCAGCACTTGGCAGTGTCTGGCCGGATCCGCGGCCGCGTCGTGGGGCCATCGATTTGGGAGAATGGTGACCCGACAGGCGACCAGGGGAGTTGCCTCCCCCGGCCACCTGGCTTATGGACGAGTCGGGGTCAGCTCACCCAGAGGTCGGTCAGGCTCGGCATGCTGATCAACGGGTTCATGGTGACGTTGTGCACGTTCTTGCCGAACGTCGCCGAGTTCATCGCGTACCGGTCGGGGATCGACGGGACGTACTTCGTCAGCAGCTCCTTGTCCAGAGCCGCCCACTTCGAGGCCGCCTTGGACGGGTCCATGGCGCCGATCGCGTCCATCTCCTTGTTGACGGCGGCGTTCTTGAACTGACCCACCGACAGACCGCTCGGGATTCCCGCACCGTTGAACAGCACCGGGTAGACCGAGTCACCGGTCGGCCAGTCGTAGCACCAGCCCGGCGTGCCCTGACCCATGTTGACCGGAGCATTCGGGTCGGCGATCTTCTTCTCGATCTCCGCGGTGGAGACCGGGATGTCCTTGACCGTGAAGCCCGCCGCCTTCAGCGCCGCCTTCTTGGCGTTGTTGGCGTTCACCGCGGTCGGCTTGTCGCTCTGGTAGTAGTACGACAGCTGGAAGCCGAGCTTGTGGTCCTTCTTCAGGATCGCCTTGGCCTTGGCCGGGTCACCGTTGCCGGTGCCGGTCGCGTACGGCAGCGCCGGGTACTTCTTGAAGCCCTGCAGGCTGGGCGCCGCGAACGTGGTGGCCGGCTGGTAGCTCAACGAGGAGAGGCCGGCGGCCTTGCGCATCTGGTTGTACGGCCACGCATAACCGATCGCCTTGCGGATGTCGAGCGGGATCTTCCGGCTGTCCATCTCGATGTAGTACACGCAGGACGACGGGCCGAGCGCGAACTGGTTCTTCTGCGCGCCGGTGACCTTCGAGGCCAGCGAGGAGTCGATCGGGTCGATGTTGACCGTGTTGGCGCCGACACCGCTGTTGGCCAGGATCCGCTGCTGCGACGGGAGGTCCTCGACGGAGAAGTTGATCTGGATCTTGTCCGGGTAGGCGTGCCGCACGGGGTCGGTCTTGGCGTTCCAGTTGGTGTTGCGCACCAGGATCATCTTCTGGCCCTTGGTGAACGACTGCACCTTGTAGGGGCCGGTGGTGACCGGGTTGCTCTGGTAGTTGCCCTTGGTGTCCTTGGCCTTCGGCACCGGGCTGAACTCCGGGAACGAGGCGAAGTAGTTGAACGACGGCATCGGCTTGGTCAGGTGGAAGATGAGCGTGTCGTTGCCCTTGGTGGTGACACCCGGGAACTTCACGTTCGGCTGGGCGTACGGGCCCTTGTAGGTGCTGCCGCCCTTGAGGAATTCCATCTGGTAGTTCGTCCCGTTGGCACCGACGCCCTTGGTGTCGAAGGTGCGCTCCATGCCGTAGACGAAGTCCTGGATCTTGACCGGAGACCCGTCGGAGTACTTCAGGCCGGGCTTGATCTTGAACGTCCAGGTCAGGCCGTCCTTGGACGGGGTGCCGACGTTGGTCGCCAGGTCGGGCACCAGCACGGGCTTGCCGTCGACGATCTTGTACTGGGTCAGCGTGCGGTACAGGTACTGCGTCGCGTATGCGTTCGAGTCGATGTAGTAGATGCCGGCCGGGTCCATCGTGGGCGGGTTCGACCCGTCGTCGATGTAGAGCGTGCCGCCGGTCTTGGCGCCCTTGATCGCCGGTGCCGGGCCCGTGAGGGTCGGGTCGGTCGCCGCGACCGCGGCCGTGGTCTGTTGCGCAGCGGCGGTGTTGTTGCTGCTGCCCCCGTTCGAACTTCCGCTGCCCGATGGCCCGCCGCTGCTGCAGGCGGCCAACGACACGGCAGTGGCGCCCGTGGCCGTCAGCACGACCAGTTTCGTCCAGCGCATGGTGATTCTCCTTTTGATCGTCACTTCCTGGGGTTGCCAGGAAGAGTCGGCATCACTCCACCCCAGCCCCGGTCCGCACCACGTGGTACCCGCGTTCAGGCCACGTGGTCAGGATGTGGAGCCGACATGCGCGCAACGTAACCCCGGGAAATTGGAGCTCTCTGGACGCTTCCTGGACGCTCCGAGTTCGATGCAAAGTCGTAATGAGCGCACCCTTGCGCTCGGGACGTGCGGCGGCTACTCAGCCGTTTCTCAGCTGACGTCCGCCCCGGCGTCCGACATCGCTGCCCGGACCTCGTCCCAGACGAGTGCTCGGCCGGCATACGCCGGCACCTGGTGCAACCGGTCATGTATGACGGCAGCGTCCAGCCAGCCGAGCAGGGACGGCGTCGCCCGCTCCACGAAGTCGCGCAGCTCGTCGACCGGCAGCGACAGCACCCGCCGGCAGAGCCGGGCGTTGGGGATGAAGCGGCGGCTCGCGGCGATGTCAAGCAGGTCGCCCGCGCCGTCGATCGCCGCCTCGTTGAGCGTCGACTCGACCTGCGGGGCGCCGGCGAACCCCCCGGCGTCCACGACATACAGGTGCCACAGCTCGTCGACGCCCGCCTCGACGAGGCACCGGTCCATGGCCAGTTCGTGGTTGCCGGTGACCCGGATGTCGTCGAGTGCGAGCACGAACGCGCCCTCGATGTCGCGCTCCGGCGTCAGGTCGCCGGCGTCGATCGCGCCGCGCCGGTCGGCGATCGTCATCCGCGAGTAGTCGCCGTTGCTCACCCCGTTGCGGATGATGCGGAACGCGCCGACCTCCAGGTCGGGCCGCAGCATGCGTAGTTGCTGCACGAACGGCGGCAGCAGGCTGTATGCCGCCGGCGGGACCTTCGCGAAGGCGGACGTCGTCACCAGGACGGGGCGGCTCGGCAGCCGTTGGGCCGCGAGCACGGCGAGCGCACTGGCGAAGCGGCGCGCGACCGCAGCGTCACCGTGCTTGAACCGTGAATAGCTGATGGCGTCGACAAGCGTTGTCCTGAGTAGCCCGGAGCCTGCGGAGGGCGTATCGAAGGAGGCGGCGTCCGGCAGACCGTCGGCGGATGCCAGTGCGGTCAAACAGATCCGGTTGCGTTCGCTCATGTGGCTACCCCCTCTGTCGCGTTGGACCTCCGGTCCGACTCCGCGAACAGCGCGGCGGTTCCCGCCGGATAGCCGGCGAGGAAGTCGGGGCCGGTGGCCTCGGCGTCCGCGCGGAAGCGCTGGACCAACTCGGTGGGGCACCGGGTGAGGAAGCCCGCCGCCCGCGGGTCGGCCAGCAGCCGCTTCAGGAACCGGATGGTGGGCACGAAGTCGCCGCGGCGCACCGACGGGATCATGTCGTGGACCGTGCGGACGGCCGCGTGGTTGAGGGCCGCCTCAACGCTGGGGTCGGCCGCGAGCGCCGGGTCGCAGGCCGCGACGTATGCCGTCACGATGTGCCCGATGCCGGCCTCCTGCAGCAGGTCCAGCATGACCTGCTCCGCCAGCCCGGTGACCCGCACGTCGTCGACGACGACCGCGACCGCGTCACGCACCGGCTCGGTGAGCCGGAAACCGATACGGGACAGGTCGTTGCGGCGGTCCTGCTCCGACGACGCGGCGTAGTCGATGTGCGTGACGGCGTCCTTGCGGACATGTATGACGCGCGCGGCCTCCGTCCGCACCTGGGTCAGCCGGGCCGCGACCCGGTCGGCCAGATAGCGGCAGGCCGGCGGCGCGACCAGGTAGGCGACCGGGAGGATGACCGGGCGCGGCTCGGTCGCCAGCCACGGGCACTCGGCGAGCAACGCGTCGGCGACCTCGTCCGCGAGCCGGTGCATCGCGGGCAGGTCGCCGTGCTTCATCAGGGAGTAGCTGCGGGTGTCGAACGGCTCCCCGGTGCGGGCGTCCACCGGGTGGTCCGCGGTGCCGGTCAGCGGGTGCGCCACGACCTGGGTGACCGGCGCACTCATGCGCTCGCTCCACACGCCCGGACGATGGAGTCGAGGACGGCGAGCGTCGACACACCGTCGGGTCGGATCAGCTCCGCCTGCAGTCCCGCGGCCCGCGCTCCCGCAACGTCGGCGTCCGGGTTGTCGCCGATGTGCAGCACGTCCGCGGCCGGTACACCGAGCGTCGCGCACGCCTCCTCGAACATTCGCGGGTGCGGCTTGGCGACCCCCAACTCGTTGGAGAAGACACCGGGATATCCGCCGAAACCCGCCAGCACCAGCAGTTTTCGCATCAGTTCGCCGGGCAGCATCCCGGTGTTGCTGGTCAGCACCACGGGCACCCGGAGCGCGGCGACCGCCGCGGGAAGTTCCACGTGCAACGGCCGCGGCGGGTGCGCCAGCGCGAGGCGCTGCTGCGCGTCATACAACTCGGGGGTTCGCTCGACGAGCGGCGACACGGGCAGCTCGAGGGCCCGCAGGGTCGCCTCGATGCGTCCGGTGAAACCGATGTCGATGCCGTCCCGGACGCACCGGTCGTCGACGTCACGGTCGGCCTGCCGCATGGCGGCGTCGAAGACGTCGGCCGCCACCCCCGGCGCCAGCGCGACCCGCAACATCTCGTTGCGGGCCGGCTTGAAGTCGGGGTCGCTGGCCAGCAGCGTGCCCCAGATGTCGAGGCTGACCGCGGCCGGTCGCGCTGTCGGCATACCTCCCCCTCGCCTCGGTCGGCGCTCAGAGGACGCCGAGCGCCAACGGCTCCAGGTCACGCGCGGTGCGACCGTTGCCGGGTGCGCCGATGGCGGTGAAGTTCCAGCCGGCGGGGGTGCGCGAGACGCGCGCCATCACCAGCGCGGTGTGCGTGCCGGAGCCGGTCAGCTGGAAACGGGCCAGCTCGGTGTCGTTCGCCATCGAGTCGACGACGCGCACGACCGCGTTGTCGATCTCGCTGAAGTTCTCGCCGCTGTAGGAGTTGACGACGAAGACGATGTGCTCGACCGAGCTGTGCACGGCACCCAGGTCGACGTTGATCGACTCGTCGTCGCCGTCCCCCTCACCGGTCAGGTTGTCACCGGTGTGCTGGATCGCTCCGTCGCTGGAGCGCAGCTTGCCGAAGTAGACGGTGTCGAGCACGCGTTCACCACCGATGACGAGCGCGGAGGCGTCCAGGTCGATGGCGCGCTGGACCTGCTTGGTGCCACCGAAGAAGCTCTTCTTGGTGACCACTTTGACGTCCCACCCCAGGCCCATGCGGACCCGGCTGAGGTTGCCGCCGTCCTGCTTTCGCAGGTCGACCGTCTGACCCTTGGACAGGCTGATGCTCATACCTTCGCTCCTTCGTTGTCCGCCGCGAGTTCGGCGGCCTCGTCTCGTTTGTTGGCCACGACCGAACTGGCCCAGGCGGCGAGGATGAACGCGATGCCGACGCCGCCGATCACGAACTCCCCCAGGTCGTAGCGGATGCTGATCACCAGCATGACCGCGAGTGCGCCGATCGCCCAGTGGGCGCCGTTCTCCAGGAAGCGGTATTCGGCGAGCGTGCCCTGCCGGACCAGGTAGATGGTCATCGACCGCACGTACATCGCCCCGACACCGAGGCCCATCATGATGATGATCGGGTCCGGGGTGATCGCGAACGCACCGATGACACCGTCGAAGGAGAACGTCGCGTCGAGCACCTCGAGGAAGAGGAACATCGAGAACGCCGCCTTGCCGGCCAACAGCACCTTCTGGCCGGTCGAGGAGTGCGAATCGGCCTCCTCGAACTCGTGATCCTTGGTCTCCTCACGCTCCTCCATCATGGTCGACAGGCCGCTCACCGCGAGGTAACCGATGATGCCGAGCAGACCGGAGAACAGCACGATCGAGCGCATCTGGACCGCGGTGTGCACGTGCGTCTCGTGCACCAGCGTCTCGCTGGCGACCAGCAGGAACAGGCCGGCGATGACGACCGACAGCACGTCGAGCTTGCCGAGTTTCTGCAGCGGCTTCTCGATCCAGCTCAGCCAGCTGATCTCGCGGTCCTCGTCGAACATGAAGTCCAGGAACAGCAGCAGCAGGAACATCCCGCCGAACGCCGCGATGGCCGGGTGCGCCTCGGTGAGGATGTAGCCGTAGGTGCCGGGCGTGTGCGGGTCACCCTTCTCCAGGGCGAGATGGAGTGCGCGCCACGGGCTGATCGACCCCGACAGGCAGACGATGACGAACGGGAAGACCAGCCGCATGCCGAACACGGCGACCAGCACGCCGACGGTCAGGAAGATGTTCTGCCAGAAGTGGTTGAGCCGGTCGAGGTACTTGGCGTTGACCGCCGCGTTGTCGAACGAGAAGACGATCTCGACCACGATCAGGATCGCGGTCAGGCCGACGCCGGTCCAGTTGTTGTAGAGGAACGCGACGACCAGCACGGCAGCCGTGATGACGAAGTCGATGCGGAAATGCTTCAGGGCTTGCAAGAGGTCTGCTCTTCTCGACGTGACGGGTCAGCGGTGTGTTCTTGTATGACGACAGCCCCCGGCCCGCGAGTTCCCCGCCGTCTGGATGCAACGAGGGAAGGCGGCCGGGGGTTCCGCCGGCTCGGTCGGACCGCGACTAGCCGACCTGGAGACCGAACTGGGTGATGACGTTGGCCAGGCCCCCGGCATACCCCTGCCCGATGGCGCGGAACTTCCACTCCCCGCCGTGCCGGTAGAGCTCGCCGAAGATCAGCGCGGTCTCGGTGGAGGCGTCCTCGCCGAGGTCGAAACGCACGCCCTTGGTGCTGTTGTGCGGGTCGTCGCCGTCGTAGATGCGGATGTAGGCGTCGGCGACCTGGCCGAAGTTCTGGCCGCGGGCATCGGCCTGGTCGATGGAGGCGACCACGACGATGCGCTGCACGTCGGCCGAGACCTGGCCGAGCGCGACGTGGATCTCCTCGTCGTCGCCCTCGCCCTCACCGGTGCGGTTGTCGCCCTGGTGCTGGACGGCGCCGTTGTCGCCGGTCAGGTTGTTGTAGAAGACGAAGTCGGCGTCTCCGCGGACCTTGCCGCTCTCGGCGAGCAACAGCACCGAGGCGTCCAGGTCGAACGGTGCTCCGTCCGTCGTGCGAGGGTCCCACCCGAGACCGATGACGGCGTTCGTCATACCGGGCGCGGCCTTCTCCAACGAAATGTTGCCGCCCTTGCTGAGGCTCACTGCCATGGTGATTTCCTTTCCTGTCGATGCTCGTCAGACGAGCGGGGTGTAGGGATCGCGCCACGAGATCTCGCGATAACCGTAGGCAGCGCAGACCTGCTGCAGCGTGCCGGAGTAGGGGTCGTGTTCGGCGCGCAGGACCAGCCGGCCCTCCACCACGTAGGCGGTGACGAGCGCCTGGGCACCGAGGGTCGGGCCGGCGACGAGCGGCACTTCCAGCCGCGACCCGCCGTACGTCGTGACGGTGACGGTGCCGCCGGGCATCTGTTTGCTGGGCCGGGTGGGTACGGCGAACAGCAGCAGCCGATGTATGTCGGTGATGCGCCGCAGGTTGACGGCCACCCCGCCGGAGGTGGCGCGGAAGATGGGGCGCCGCGGGTCCGGCCCCTGCTGGGAAAGCCCGGGCAGCACGAGGGATTCGCGGTCGTCGGCCGTCTCGAAGACGATGCCGAGCACGACCTCGGTGGGGTTGGACACCGCCACCTTGGCCTCGATCGCGCCCGCCGCGGACTGCATGCGGGTCAGCTCGACCACGGGATCGTGCTCGGTGAACAGGCGCCGCTCGCCCGCGTTGATCGACGGCAGGCCCAGGTCGTGCCGCAGCGGCCGGGTGTGCCGGGATCGCGGGTCGAGTGCCTGGGGGAGCGAAGCGGAGGAAGGTGCATCGAGATCCAGCGACGTCCCACTGGGCGGCGTCGTCGGTGCTGCGGGCTCCTCGTCGAACAGGTTGAGCGACGTGCCGCCACTCGCGGGTTGAGTAGTCCGGGGGCGCTCGGTCGGGGTCCCCGCGAAGTATTCGGAGGAGCGAAGCGGGGGAGAAACTTCGTGGGGTGACGGAGCGGCGGAGGACGTATCGAAACCGGCGGCCCCACCGAGATCCAGCGAGGAGCTGACCGGCGGCGCCGCGGGCGCACTCAGGTTCAGCGACGAACTCACCGGCGAGGCAGGGGTCTCCGGCACTGGATTCGCGGAAGCCGACCGCAGGCTGCGGCCGCGCAGGTAGGGCAGGTCTGTTCGGGTGCTCATGCGTGACCTCGACAAGCTCGGCCGACTCCACAAGCTCGGCCAACTCGACGGGCTCGGCCACCTCGGTGTGTCGTCACAAGGGAACCCCGTATTCCTTCGCGACACCCTGCAGCCCGGAGGAATACCCCATCCCGAGAACACGCAGCTTCCACTGGCCGCTGTGCCGGTAGAGCTCGGCAAGCTTGAGCGCGGTCTCCCCCGACAGGCCCTCGGCGAGGTCGACCGAGGAGATGATCGAGGCGCCGCCGTCCAGGTTGAGCAGCCGGACCACCAGGCGTTTGAGCTGCCCGAGCGTGCGGCTGCTGCCGCTCCCCTCGGACAGGTAGAGCAGGAAGACGACCTTGGCGACCTCGTCGGGCACGCCGGTCAGCTCGACCTCGACCTGTTCGTCGTCGCCGCCGAGCGCCTGCTGCAGCTGGGCGGTCGACAGGTCGGAGGACACCAGCTGGTTGAAGTAGACGACATGCTCGGGTGAGAGCGCCGCACCGTTCTCGCCGACGAGGATCGTGAGCAGCGTGAGGTTGTCATCGAGCACCCGCTCGCCGCCGGTGTCCCAGTCGACCCCGAACACCACGCCCTTGAGGTCGGGCAGCTCCCGCTGCAGCGCGATGTTGGCTCCCTTGGCCATCGGGCTCACGGTCTACTCCTTCTCACTCGCAGCTCCACCCTCGCCGTGCCGTTGTCGCGACCGTCGTCACTTCGGCACGCGACCTGGCCGGAAACCGGTCCTCACGTCACGACCGTCGTCACTTCGGCACGCACTGGTCCGGGTCGATGCCATTTTCTCGCGACGTTCGAGACTCAGTCTCACAGGTCCAGCTCGGACTCGCCGAACTTGTCCTCCAGGAATCGGCCGTGCACCTGCAACGCCTGCATGTCACGCGCGCGGCTCGCCTCGGCCAACTGCTCGACGCTGCGCCGCAGCGTGGTCAGCTGCTCCACGAGCGAATCGGTGGCGGCCTCCTCGTTCGTCGCCGAGGTGGAGGCGCGCACCGCCCCGACGTACGCCCTGATCGAGCCGGGCAGGTAGTCAGTCAGCGTGCCGTTGATCGCAACGCGCACCCCGATGTCCAGCCGGTCGGCGTCGCCGGAGGTGAGCACCTCGCGGACGGTGTCGGTCACCGCCCGGGCCAGCACCACCCCGATCGTCGGCAGGTCACCGGCGCTGCTGTTGATCTCCAGGATCAGCGACTGGTTCTTGCGCAGCAATGCCTCCACCGAGTCGCCGGACGGGTCGGTGACCGCCTGGCTGACCGCATCGAACCGCGCCTGCGCCTGCACCCGCAGGCGCCCCGACGAACCCTCCGGGTCGAACAGGCGTGACAGCAATCCCACGGCTACTGGTTACCGCCCGGCAGCTGCTGAGCCGGACCGCTCGGCGGCTGGATCGCGGAGGCCCCGGCCACGTCCATGCCCTGCTGCCGCATCGACCGCTCCAGGTAGGGCTTGGCGCGCTGCACCTGGCCCTCCAGGGCGCCGATCGTCTGCGCCATCGACTGCGTCGCCTGCGACCGGAACTGGTCGATCGCGTCCATGGTGGCGAAGACGTTGTCGAACGCGGCCTGCAGCTTGTCGATCTCGATCGTGCTGGACGCCGCCTGCTGGTTGATCTCCGCACCCTGGGTGCGCAGCTGCTGCGAGGTCTGCTCGATCATCGTCGAGGTGGTGCTGTTCAGCGCGGTGATCTGGTCGAGCACGACCTTCTGCTGCGCCAGCGCCTGGCTGACGATGACGGCGGTGCGCAGGGCCGCGACCGTGGTGGTCTGGGCGCGGTCGACACCGCGGATCAGCTCCTGGTTGTTCTTGCGGACCAGGTCGAGGGCCAGGTAGCCCTGCACCGACACCGCCATCTGGGTCATGATGTCCTGCCGCCGCTGGCGGACCGCGAAGAGCACATCCGACTTCATGATGTCGGCGTCCTCGGTGCGGCCGGAGTTCTGCAGCTCGGAGATCTTGCCCTCCACCGCGGCGTCGAGCGCCGTGGCCAGCTGGTTGTACTCGCCCAGCTTCTGCATGGCCTGCCACATGTTGTTGCGCTCGACCTCGATCGAGGCGTTGTCCTTGCGCAGCTCGTCCTGGCCCGCGGACAGCGAGCGGATGATCGCGTCCAGGTGGCTCTGCGCCGACTGGTACTTCATGAAGTAGTTCTCGATCTTGTTGCCGCCCGGCAGGAACTTCAGCAGCTTCTTGGGACCCTTGAGGTCCGCCCGGTTGGGGTCGAGATCCGTGATGGTGCGGCGCAGGTCGATCAGCGTGCCGCCGACCTTGGACTGTGCGGAGTCCTTGCCCGCCTGCGCGGCCGGGCGCTGCAGCATCCGGTTGGACACGTCCGAGGACTTGCGGATCTCGGTGTCGCCCATGTTGACGATCGAGTTGACCTTCTCGGTGAAGGCGGGCGCCTTCATGTCCATGGCGGTCAGCTCGGTGACGAACGCCTGGGCCTTCTTCTGCAGCTCGGTCTGCGCCTCGGGCGCGACCGGCACCGCCTGGACCGCCTGCTGGTCCTGGATCACCGGGACGGCCGCCGGGGCCTCGAGCACCAGCGCACCGGCCGAGGGTGCCGCGACAGGCGGCATCGCCGGCGCGGGTGCCGGTGCGGTCTGCGTGGGCGGGGCGGCTGCCGGCTGCTGGGGCGCGACCGGTTGCTGCTGCGGAGCCGGCGACGGCTGCTGCTGCCCCGCACCGGCGTTCTGCTGCTGGAACTGGTCACCGAGCCCACCGCTCAGATCGAGGTTGGACATGTTGCAAGCCTCCTAGCTGCCGCGGCATCTCCGCGGATCCCCGAGTGATCCTCTTACCTTATGTACTCACGCGCCGGCCTCGCAGCCCGCACGTCATACGACGCACGCGAGCCGGTTGCGTTCCACTCCCCTCCCGTCCAACGCGCGAGCGCCGCGCTGAGTTCGGGGGCGCTAGGGTCGCAGCGGTGAGTTCCCTGCGCATCGCGTTCATCATCGGCAGCACCCGCCCGGACCGGGTGGGACCCACGATCGCCGAATGGGCGTTCGACCACGCGACGGGCCGCGGCGACGCGGCATACGACCTGATCGATCTGGCCCACGTCGGCCTGCCGCTGCTGGACGAGCCGGAGCCGGCGGCCGCGCACCACTACCGGCACGAGCACACGAAGCGCTGGTCCCGCCTGATCGACTCGTATGACGGCTTCGTCTTCGTCGCTCCCGAGTACAACCGCGGCGTCTCGGCGGCGCTGAAGAACTCCATCGACTACCTCTACGCGGAGTGGAACGACAAGGCGGCCGGGCTGATCTGTTACGGGTCCAGCGGCGGGTTGCGGGCCGGGGAGCAGCTGAAGTCGACGCTCGGCGAGGTGCAGATCGCGACCGTCCGCGCGCAGGTGTCGCTGTCGATCTACGACGACATGGTCGACTTCGTGCAGCTCGCGCCGCGCGACTACCAGGTCGGCAACCTGGATGCCATGCTCGACTCGTTGCTGCGCTGGGCGGCCGCGCTGCGGGCGCTGCGGGCCGGGCTGGTCAGTCCCTGAGGACGTCGTTCGGGAAGCCGGGGCTGCGGTGCCCGTCACGGCCGATCATCGTGTCGGCCGCGACCAGGGCGTTGATCACGGCCTCCTCCGTCGCCTGCACGACGGCGTCATACAGCGGGTTCATCCGCGGCCACGGGACGAGATCGAGACGCTGCAGGGTGTCCGGTCGAGTGGCGACCCCGCTGTCGAGTGCGCCCGGGTTGGCGGTGGAGAAGGCCAGGAAGACGTCACCGGAGAAGTGGCTGCCGGTGGTGCCGGTGCGCGCCAGTCCGAGCGTCACTCGTCGGGCGAGCGCCTTGCACTGCAGCGGCAGCAGCGGCGCGTTCGTCGCCACCACGGTGATGCACGACCCGGCGCCGGGCGGTGGCGCCGAACGATGCTCCTCCATCGGGTTGTCGTCGGCCAGTTGTATGCCGAGGCGGCGGCCGCGGACGGTCAACTCGCGGCGGGAGCCGAAGTTGGCCTGGGTGAGGACGCCCACGGCATACGACTCCCCGACGACGTCCACCTGACGTGACGCGGTGCCGGTGCCGCCCTTGAAGGCGTAGCAGTTCATCCCGGTGCCGCCGCCGACGCTGCCCTCGGCGAGCGGGCCGGTGGTTGCCGCGTCGAGCGCCGCGACCGCGGTCTCCTCGCGTACGTGACGGCCGTTGATGTCGTTGAGGTAACCGTCGAACGTCTCGCCCACGACCGGGAGGTACCACCCGGGCTCCAGTGCCGGGTTGCGCGCGAGCGACCACTCGAGCACCCCGCGGTGGACCGGGCCGACCGCGTGCGTGTTGGTGATCGCCACCGGGAGGGCGAGCGAGCCGCTCTCCTCGACCCAGTGGCTGCCGGTCAGCTCGCCGTTGCCGTTGAAGGAGAACATTCCGGCCGCCACGGCGGTGCCGACGCGCTCGCGGCCCAGCGGCAGGATCGCGGTCACACCGGTGCGGACCGGACCCTCGCCGGGGACGAGCGGTCCCTCACCCTCGATCAGCGTCGCGTAGCCCACCTCGACGCCCGGCACGTCCGTGATGGCGTTCCACGGGCCGGGGGTGCCATCGAAGTCGACGTAGTCGCGGGCGCGGGCCATGTTTCCTCCAGGGTCGAACGATGTCCGGAGTCCACTCAACCAGCCCGGCGCCCCCGCGCGAGCAGCAGTGCGACGACAGCGGTGGCGACACCGGCGAGCACGGCGCTGATCAGCAGCACCACGTGGATGCCGTATGCCGTGCTGTCGACCGCGGCGTGGGTCAGCTGGGCCCGGAACTGCTGCGGTGCGTGCCCCACGACGAGCCGGCCGGCACCGGAGGCGATGGCGTCCTGGAGTTGCTGCAGTTGGGCTCCCGGCAGGTGCGCCGGCGCGACGTCGGAGGCCATCCGGGATCCGGTGCGACCCGCGAAAACCGCTCCCAGTGCTGCGACTCCGGCCGCAGTGCCGACCTGTCGCAGCGTGTTGACGACGCCGGTCGCCATACCGGCACGGTCCGGCTCGACGCTGGCGAGCGCCGCACCGGACAGGACCGCGCTGGAGGCGCCGAGGCCGATCCCGGCGAGCACGAACCCGGGTGCGAGCGCGGTCCAGTCCGACGACGCGTCGACACGGGACGCCCACACCAGACCGACCGTGACGATCAGCAGGCTGCCGGCGATCGTCACCACGTTGGGGATGCGGTGACTCAGCTGCGCGAAGACCGGCGCGGCGACGAACGACGTGACGGTGAGCGGCAGGAAGCGCAGACCGGCCTCGAACGGTGTGTAGCCGAGCGTGTTGACGAAGTAGAGCCCGACGTAATTCGTTGCAGCGACGAGGGTTCCGGCGATGACGAAGCCGGTGAGGCCGATGCCCACGTAGGCCGGCCGCCGGAACAACTCGAGGTCGACCATCGGCTCGGCGGCGCGCGCGGAGCGCACCAGGAACGCCGCCAGTGCCGCGGCCGCGACCACGAACGAGGTGACGATGACGGCAGAACCCCAGCCCTGCGACTGGCCGCGGATGAGCCCGAACACCAACGCTGCCAACGAGACCGTGAGCAGGATGGTGCCGCCGAGGTCGACCCGGCGCGGCTTCTCCGCCTTCGACTCGGGCAGCCCGAGCCGGGCGCCGACGAACGCGAGCGCGCCGATCGGCACGTTGATCGCGAAGATCCACTGCCAGCCGGCGTTGTCGACGATGAGGCCGCCGAGCAGCGGGCCGACCGCGGTCGCGCCCGCCAGCGTGGCACCGAAGGCACCGATCGCCTTGGCGCGTGCCTTCAGGTCCGGGTAGGCGTGTCCCAGGATCGGCATCGCCGTGCCGAACAGCATGGCCGCACCGATGCCCTGCAGGGCGCGCATCGTGTTGAGCATCAACGGGTTCACCGCGAGCGCGCACGCCAGGGAGCCGAGCGTGAAGACCGCCATACCCGTGGAGAAGAGGCGACGCCGCCCGAAGCGGTCACCAAGGGTCGCGGCCGTGAGCAGCAGCGCCGCGAGCGGCAGCGTGTAGGCGTCGACCACCCACTGCAGGTCGCCCAGGTCGGCGTGCAGATCGGCCTGGATGTCGGGCAGCGCGACCGCGACGATCGTCATGTCGAGCATGAGCATGAACATCGCGACGCAGATCAGCGCGAGGGCGACCCCGGGTCGCCGAGGCGCGGGTGGCGCGCCGCTGTCGGCGTGCTGGAGAGTGCTGGCGGTCATCGGGGTGCCTCGTTCCGCTGGGATCAATTAGGGCTACGGGTGTTAACCAACGAATTTAGTGAACACCCGTAGCCCTACATGCGTCAAGTGACTTGATCTGAGAGGATCGGCGGTATGACGGCACAGCGGACCAGCAGGCGTCGCACGGTCGCGGCACGCGGCGAGGGCGCCCGCCTGCGCGAGGAGATCCTCGACGCTGCGATCGCGCTCTGCGAGGAGCTGGACGATCCGTGGAAGCTGTCGCTGCGTGCCGTCGCCCGGAAGGTGGGCATCACGCCGACCTCGATCTATCTGCACTTCGACTCGATCGACGCGCTGCTGATGGCGGTCAAGCAGAAGCTCTGGCGGGAGTTCGGCGCGTCGATGATCGCCTCGGCCGAGGAGAGCGGGCCGACGCCATACGAGCAGGTCATCGGCTTCGGCCGGGCCTACGTCTCCTTCGCCCAGCAGCACCCCGGCGCGTTCCGGCAACTGTTCACCAAGACCTGGAACCTCCCGCTGATCGACGGGCACAGCTTCGTCGGCGAGGCACAGTTCGACCTGCTCGTGGACGCGCTGGCCGACGTCAGCTCGAGCAAGGAGGACGCGCGACTGCGCGCCACCCAGTTGTGGTGCGGCATCCACGGGCTCGTCGTGCTGCGCACTCCGATGAGCCATTTCGCGTGGCCCGACATCGACGAGCAGCTGAGGTCCATGGCACGTGCGTGGACGACCCCGGCCGCCGGTTGACGCGCCGCACCGACCCATTCATTGAGCGGCATACCTCTGCATCGACCGGCATACCGATTCCGCGGAAATCGCCATGCCGCTCGTTGCAGGGGTATGCCGGTCAATCGTGCAGGGTCACCGTCACCGGTAGCCCGCGGCCTGCAGACCGTACAGCTGGGCGTAGTGCCCGCCCGCCGCCATCAGCTCCGCGTGCGTCCCCTGCTCGGCGACCGTGCCGTCGGCGAGGACGACGACCCGGTCCGCCGAGGCGACGGTGGAGAAGCGGTGCGTCACGATCAGGGTCACCCCTCCGGCTCGCGAGGTCTCCCGGGCCGCGGCGGCATACCGGTCGAAGAGCGCGTGCTCGGTCGCTGGGTCGAGTGCCGACGTCGGCTCGTCCAGCACGAGCAGCAACGGCGCCTGCCGCACCATCGCCCGGCCGATCGCCAGCCGCTGCCACTGCCCGCCGGACAGATCCACACCGCCGGGCCACGACGGTCCGAGGTGGGTGTCCAGGCCGTCCGGCAGCGCGGCGAGCACGTCCGAGGCGGCCGCGTCGTCGAGCGCCCGGAGGATGCGATCGTCGGGCGGTATGGCGAGGGGCTCGGTCTCGATACGCTCGTTCCTCGCTACTCGACCAGCGGTGTCCTCCAGGCCACCGACGCCGATGGCCTCGCGGGCGGTGAGTTCCAGCTTGAGGTGGTCCTGGAAGGCACCGGCGCAGTGCCGGCGCCAGTCGTCCAGCGAAAGCTCCTGCAAATCCGTCGAATCCACCAGGACCCGGCCGCCGCTGACGTCATACATTCCGGTGAGCAGGCCGATCAGGGTCGACTTCCCGGCACCGTTCTCGCCCACGACGGCGACCACTTCACCGGCCGGTAGGTGCAGGTCGACGTCGTGCAGCGCCTCGCGATCGGCGCCCGGGTAGCGGAAGCTCACGCCTTCGAGCGTCAGCCCGTCGCGGAGTGCGGCCGGTGCTTCGGCGACGCCCGGGTGGTCCGCCGCCGCGTGCTCGCCATACTCCTCCAGCCAGCGGTAGCGCTTGACCGTGCGCAGCGTCTGGCCGAGGAAATGCACTGTGGACTGCAGACTTCCGACGACATCGCGCAGCTGCCCGACCACCAGGACCCCTGTCGCGAACCGTGCGGGTGACACCCGGCCGTGCAGGGCGTCGTGCGCCATCCAGACCAGGATCGCCATCGCGGCGACGACATACAGCAGCGTGATGACGCTGGAGAAGGCGGCACCGCGGGCTTCCGCACGGACGAACGGTTTCCGCCATTCATCCGCCTCCTGGCCGAGCAGCCGCAGCAGCCGTCCACGGGCGCCGAAAATGCGCAGCTCGGAGGCGGCGACCGGGTCGACGCTCAGGTTGGCGAAGTGCTTGCTGCGGCGACCGGCGGCCGCCGAGCTGTCCTCGGCCTGCTGCTCCCAGCGCATGGTGCAACTCGCCCACCAGCTCGCGGGTGCGCCGATCAGCAACAGCAGCAGCAGCCGAAGGTCGGCGCCCGCGGCGACGATGATCGTGGTGACCGGTGCCACCAGGTTGTTGACCGCGTTGATCAGCGAGTTGTACGCCATACCAAGGGCGCCCATCCGCTCACGCAACGCGTGCATCTGGTCCCGGTACCGGGGGTCCTGCAGGTGATCGAGCGTCGGCGCGGTGCCGCTGATCCGGGCGACCTCGGAGTCGAAGTGATGCCCGATGCGCTCGTTCAGGCCGACTCTGGCCTGCACGCCGCACACGCCGAGGACGAAACCGAACGACTCGGTGAACGCGAACCCGGTGAGACCGGCCACGAGCAGGTGGAGTTCGTGCGTCGTCAGCCCGGCGACGATCAGGCCGAAGAACAGCGGGCGCAGGTATTGCAGCACCCGGCCCAGCGCCTCGAGGAACGCCACGACCGTTGCGCTCCGGCTGATCCCCCAGGAAGTCCGCAGGACCAGCGCGATCGACTGCAGGTGATAGCGGATCATCAGCGCTCCCCTGCGAGTTCGGCGTCGACCCACACCGGCTCACCGCTGTCGGCGCCCGCGGCCGCGAAGCGCGCCGCCTGCAGCCGGAACATGTCGGCGTACGGACCGCCGGCCGCCAGCAGCTCCTCGTGTGACCCGTCCTGCACGACACCCTCCGGTCCGAGCACCACGATCCGCTCGGCGTGCCGGACGCTCGACAGCCGGTGGCTCACCAGGATGGTGGTCACGCCGTGCGTGACCTGCAGGAAGCGGCTGAAGATCTCGGCCTCGGCGCGCACGTCCAGCGCAGCGGTGGGCTCGTCGAGCACGAGCACGCCTGCGCCGGCCGCGACCGCGGTGAGTGCCCGGGCCAACGCGACCCGTTGCCACTGGCCACCGGAAAGATCTGTGCCGCCTGCGTATCCGGGCTCGAGCACCGTGTCCCAGTTGTCGTCGAGCCGAATGAGCACGTCGGTGCCGGCGGCATCGCGCAGTGCCTCCTCTGCGGTATGGCGCAGTGCGCCGGACTCCACGCCGCGTGCGACCAGGGGCAACGCGACGTTGTCCTCGAGACTCAGGTGGTAGCGCACGAAGTCCTGGAAGATGGTCGCGACCCGGCGCCGGGTGCCGTCGTCGGCGGCGGGGTCGTGCCCGTCCACCCGGACCGTCCCGGCGTCCGGTGCGTAGAGGCCGCAGAGCAGCTTGATCAGGGTCGACTTCCCGACGCCGTTGACGCCCACGACGGCGACCGACTGGCCGGCCGGGATGTGCAGCTCCAGGTGCCGGAAGACCGGCTCGGTGCGCGACGGGTAGGTGAAGGTCACATCCGTGACGTCGACAGTGGCCGCCACGGGTCTCGATACGCCTCCTCCGCTGCGCTCCCCCGCCACTCGACCCGCAGCATCGCCGACGTTCGACCTACCGAGGGTGTGCCCGAGGCCGTGATCGGCACGGAGCTGACGGATCTCGTTCTCGTAGAAGCGGGCCCGGATGGCCTGCACGTTGACGTCGCCGAGCGCGCCCAGCGCGGCCATCTGCATCAGACCCTGCAGGACCGCGACCGTCGTACCGACCGAGATCGCGCCCGTCCAGGCGGCGTGCCCCACCCAGACATAGGAGCCGACCAGCATGGTGGCCGAGATCGTGCACCCGATCAGCGCTCCGCGCAGTGCCCGTGACCGGCGTTGCCAGATGCCGACGAACGCCGCCTGCCAGACCTGCGAGTAGCGCCGCAGCAGCCACGGCGTCATACCGAAGAGACGCAGCTCCTTGCCACCCGCCCGCTCCAACGGGATCGACCGCAGGTAGTCCGCCTGGCGCCGACCGATGCTGCCGTCCTCGACCAGGTCCTTCAGCAGCACGTCGAGATAGCCCGTCCATGTGACGTGCAGGACCCGGAACGACAGCAGTGTCCACAGCGCGGCGAGCCAGGACCACTGCGCGACGGCCACGAGGCCGCCGAGCCCGACTGCGGCATACCCGAGGACGCTCCAGGTCGCATACATCGCGTTGACACCGAACATGCCGCGCAGGTAGTCCTCGATGTCACTGAATCGCGCTCTGGTCGCCGGGTTTTCGAGGTGCTCGATACCGTGCGGTGCGTTCGCGGCTTCCGCGACCAGCAGCACCTGCTGTCGGGTGAACCGCCGCTGCAGGGCCACGGCACCGGACATCTGCCAGGCCTCCGCGAGCGGCTCGACGGCCAGCCCGATCGCGGTCAGTGTCAGCCAGCCCCAGACCTCGCTCGATCCGACCATGATGGCCTGCAACGCCTGACCACTCGCGTAGACCATGAGCCAGATGGCGACCCCGCGCAACGCGATGACGGCGAGGAGTGCGCAGACCAGCGGCGGGCTGGAGCGCCACATCATCCGCCAGAAGTGTCGCTCGACACCCAGCCAGCGCAGCATCCATCCCCTGAGACGCGATATATCGAGAGTTCGCACGAGAGGAAATGTAAACACCAAGCTACTTCGATTGCTACTGCATATCCTGAATAGGTGAAGATCACCGACCCGGTCATGGTCAGATCCCTACTGCGGGACGGCGCCGCGCACTACCTCGCGCCGTTCCTGCACGAGGACCACTCGGTCTCCGAAGCCGCCGAACTGCTGCGAACACCGCTGACGAAGGTGCACTACTGGGTGCGCAGTCTGTGTGACGCCGGGCTGCTACACGTGGTCTCCGAGCAGCCGCGCAAAGGGCGACCGATCAAGCGATACCGCGCGATAGCAACTGAATTCGTGGTGCCCGCAGAAGCACTACCGGAGGACTACTTCGCCGGAGTGATGCGCCGGTCCAACGAGGACATGATCGACGCGCTCGCCGCCGCGGCGCCTGAGTGGGTGATCGGCGGGGACTTTCGTGTCTCGGCGTCGTCACCGACGCGGGGCAGCCAGGACCGGGTCCTGCGGGAAGGGACCGGGCTCGCGGCAGTGACACACCAGAGCGGTTGCTCACTGCGCATCACCGAGGACGAGGCGCGCGAACTCGCTGAGGAGATCCGGGACCTACGCGACCGGTGGATCGCCCGAAGCGCGGACGAGTCGGATCTCGAGCGATATCAGTTGGACATCGCGCTGGCGCCCATGCCCGATTGATCGAGCGGCATACCGGCGCATCGAGCGGCATACGGATTCCGGGGAAATCGGCCTGCCGGTCAATGCGGGGGTATGCCGGTCAATCAGGGGAGGCGGCGCTCGCGGCCGGTCACCCGGTTACCGGTTGCGGCGTTGCTGGAGCGCCTCGTGCAGCACGATCGAGGCGGCGGTTGCGGCGTTCAGCGAGCTCGCCGAGCCGACCATCGCGATGCTGATCACCCGGTCGCTCGCGTCCCGCCAGGCACGACTCATGCCTCGTGTCTCGTTGCCGATGACGATCACCGACGGCCCGGTGAAGTCGATGCGGCGCAGATCGCTCTCCCCGCCCTCGTCGGTGCCGAAAACCGTGTATCCGAAACCAAATCCACGTTGTGCGCGGATCCAGGACAACGCCTCGTCAGCCGATCCGGACCGCACGACCGGCACGGCGAAGAGCGAGCCGGTCGAGGCACGGACGGCACGTGGATCGTAGGGGTCCGCAGCGTGCCCGCAGACGATCAGCCCGGTGCCGCCGAAGGCGTCCAGCGAGCGCAGCACCGTGCCCAGGTTGCCCGGGCTGGACGGCCGGTCGAAGACGGCGATCAGCGGCGCCCGCGCAGGGTCGGCGAGTCGGTCGAGGTCGTCGGCCGGCATCCGCGCGATCGCGACCAGCTCCGGCGGCTCATCGGTGTCACGTTCGGCCAGTTCGGCGAGCAGGTCGTCGGCCAGCTCGTACCGCCGGCCGGGCGCCGTGCGCCATACCTCCTCCGCCCACGCAGACGCACGTGCGCCGACCGGACGCAACAAGGCACTGAAGTCCCAATCATGCTGCAGCGCAAGCGAGATCGGCCGGACACCCTGCACCACGAACTCACCGGCCCGATGGCGCTTCGTCCGGTTGCCGAGCAGCGCCTGCCACTGCTGGAAGGTCGCGTTGCGGCTCAAGACTCGGTGGACGCGTGAGGGCACGTGCCTATTGTGCATCCTGGGTCTCGATACGCTCCTTCGTCGCTACTCGACCCGCGGGGGTGGCGGGTTTCGATGCGGGCTCGTTCCTCGCCCTTACTCAACCAGCGCACGTGGCAGGGTGGGTGCATGACGGAGACACCAGGCTTCGACCGTTCGCAGGAGCTCGCGAAGGCATCGCTGGCGGCCGGAAGCCCCACCGACTGGTTCGAGCAGCTGTATGACGCGGCAGCGCACGGCGAGGTCGAGATCCCGTGGGACCGCGGTGGACCGCACCCGCTGCTCAGCGAGTGGTTCGCCCAGTATCCCGAGGAGGCGACCGGGTCCGGGCGCACCGCGGTCGTGCCGGGCGCCGGACCGGGGCACGACGCGGAACTGCTGGCATCACTGGGTTTCCGGACCACCGCGTTCGACATTTCGCACACCGCGATCGACCGGATCACCGCTGCGCACCCGAGCAGCACCGTCGACTACCGCGTCGCGAACCTGTTCGACCTTCCCGAGGAGTGGCGCGGCGCGTTCGATCTGGTCGTCGAGGCGATGACCGTGCAGTCGATGCCGCGTGACGTGCGGACCCGGGCCACCGCCGCAGTTCGCTCGCTCGTCGCACCCGGAGGGGTGCTGCTGGTGATCGGGGGTGTGCTGCCACCGGAGCCGGACCCCGACTACGGTCCGCCGTGGCGGCTCACCCGTGCGGAGATCGAGGCGTTCGGGACCGACGACCTGGCTTTAGAGCGGGTCGTGCACGACACCGAAGGGATCCGCTACCGGGCGGTCTTCCGCCGGCGTGCCGCCTGACGGCCACACGCTGATCCCGGCAGGATCCAGGTCGACCCGCAGGGTGGATCCCACCTCCGGCCACGACGGACCCGCTGACGAAATCGCTTGATGTGCCTGCAGGTTCAGCCCTGACGACCATTCCAGATCGAGCAGCAGGCGGCTGCCGAGATCTGCGACGTCGGTGACGGTCACCTCGTGCTCACCCTTCGCGCTCGCACGGACGAACTCCGGCCGCACGCACCACGTCACCGCGGAGCCGTCCGGCAGCGACGCGTCCGTGCGGATCCGTACGCCGTCGCTGAGTACACACCCGTCGTCGGCGATCAGACCGTCGCGGACGTTGGTCAGGCCGATCAGTCGAGCCACGGCCGGCGAGGCGGGCGCGTCGAACACCTCGCGCACGGTGCCGGCCTGCGCCAGTCGCCCGTCCGCGATGACCAGGAGCTCGTCGGCGAGCATCGCCGCCTCCACCGGATCATGCGTGACCAGCACGGTCGCCAGTGAATCCTGTTGCTGCAACCGGCGGACCAGCGCGGTGAGCTCCTGCCGCACCGGGTAGTCGAGAGCGGAGAACGGCTCGTCCAGCAGGAGCAGGCGGGGCACACCCGCGAGTGCCGCGGCGATGACGACGCGTTGCCGCTGACCACCGGACAGCTGTTGCGGCAGCCGGTCCTGCAGGCCGTCCAGCTGGAGCCTCTGCAACCACCACGCCGCGACACCGGGGTCGGCGTGGATGCCGAAAGTCGCCTGTTCCCAGGCCGTCCGGTCCGGGAAGAGGCCGTGCTGCTGAGGGACGTAGCCCAGCTGCCGGTCCTCGACCGCTGTCCCGGACAGTTCCACGTCCCCGAGCCGGACCGAGCCGACACCCGACCCGAGCAGGCCGGCCAGCGACCGCAGCAGGATCGACTTGCCGGCACCGGAGGCGCCGAGCACGGCGATGCGGGGACTCTTCGCGCTGTGCGCGACCTGCAGGTGGAAGCCGCCCACGTGCGTGTCGATGTCGAAGGCGACGGGATGCGCCTGCGCCGCCGACGGACGGGTCGCAACCACCTCGGGCGCGCTTCGCCGGAGCCGCTCGCGCACCGTGCGGGGCAGCCGGAAGCCGGCCAGCAACAGGACGATCGCCGCGACACCGAGTGCGATCGCGGTCGGCGCCTGGGTCGTCGGAATCCCGGTGGAGGAGAACTGCACGTAGGTGAACACCGGCAGCGTGTAGGGGTGGTAGGAGAGGAGCACCGTCGCGCCATACTCCCCGAGCGCCCTCAGCCAGGTCAGCAGCAGCCCGGCCCGGATGGCGGGTGCGGCGATCCGCAGATCCACCCGGATGAAGCGCGACAGCGGCCGGTGCCCGAGGGTCGCCGCGACGTCCTCCAACTGCGGGTCGATCGCTTCGAACGCGGACCTCGCCGCGATGATGAGGAACGGCGACGCGACGAAGGTCTGCGCGATCACCACACCCGCGACCGACTCGGTGAGGTGGCCGTCGAAGCGCTCACCCAGCCAGGTGTAGGGCCCGACGAGGTAGACCAGCACGATGCCGCTCATCACCGGTGGCAGAGCGAGCGGTAGCTGCACCAGCACGTTGACCACGCGGCGCAGGGTTCCGTGCGAGTGTGCCATCCAGTGTGCCAGCGGGACCCCGAGGACCGTGACGATCGTGGCGCTGATGGTGGCGCTGATCGCCGACGTCCGCGCGGCGTCGAGCAGGCCGGATTCGGTGAAGCCGCGGTTGTCCGACCCGGCGAGCCGGATGAGGAAGGCGACGAGCGGGATCGCCAGGTAGAGGGCGAGCAGCGCCCCCAACATGGCGATCGGGCCGCTGCGTCGCCTCCCGATCACTAGCTGGACAGCACCTTTTTGACCGTATCGGGAACGCCCGATCCGGTGATCGTGGGCGGAGTCACGAGTTTGAAGGCGTCCTGCTTGAGGAACTTCTGCCCGTCCGGCCCGAGCAGGTAGGCGACGAACGCCTCGGCACCGGCCTGGTTGGGAGCGTTCTTCACCACGGTTGCAGTGTAGGCAGCCGAGAGGTCCTGGCCGGTGAGCTCCACCGTGGGTATGCCGGCCGTCTTGGCCTCACTGGTGTAGAAGAAGCCGGCGTCCAACTGCCCGGACTGCAATTGGGCGACCAGCGTCTCCTCGGGGAAGACGATCTTGTCGTTCTTGGCCAGGTCGAGCAGCTTCGGGTGCTGCTTGCCGGCGTCGAGCAGCGCCTGGTGCGCCAGCTTGCCCTTGGGGTCGGCCTCGGGGTCGGTGGTGCCGATGCGGAAGCCCGACTCGGTGATCACGTCATACCAGGGGCCAGCCTTGATATTGTCCGCGAACTTGCTCTTCGCGTTGTAGCCGAGCACGAGCGCCGAGCTGGCGTAGTTGATGTACCAGGTCACCCAGTCGCCGTTCTTCGCACCCATCAGCTCGGCGTCCGCCTTGGGGCTCGCGCTGATGAAGACGTCCGCCTTGCGGACCTTGCCCTTGATCTGTGCGGCGAGGTCCGTGGAGCCGGCGGAGAAGCCGGCGAACTTGTAGCCGGTCGCCTTCTCGTATGCCGGGCCGAGTTGCTTCTCCATCAGCGCGACCAACGAGCCCGCGTAGAGGACGTTGACCGTGCCCGAGCCGGTGGGAGCGGCGGCCGCTCCGGAACCGGACCCGGTGGGAGCAGCACCCGAGCTGGTGCCACCCCCTGAGGTGGCACCCGCACCGGACGAAGTTTCCGAGCCACCACCGGAGGAGCCACACGCCGCGAGTGCCGAGGCACCACCGACGAGTCCGAGAGCCAGTAGGCCGCGACGCGAAATATCTCTCATGGAGCACGAAGTTAGCAGTCAACTAGTCGCAGTGTGACTAGTTCCCACGACACGAGACCTGCGGGTGACCCGATCAGTCCGACGCCAGCGTCTCCAGGAAGTCGAGGATCGCGCGGGTCGAGCTGACCCGCCAGATGGCGAGCGTCCGCTCGAAGCTGCCCGGTTCGGCAGCGCTGACCCGCGACTGCAGCTCCTGCAGGCGCGCCTCGAACACGTCACGCTGGGCGGCCACCAACTGCGTTGTGTCCCGGTCGCTGCGATCGAGCAGCGCGAGCTTGAGCAGCAGCGCCGAGCGGGCATCGCGGGCACGCGTCACCGGTTCGTTCAGCCACTGGTGCAACCGGTCCCGGCCCTCCGGGGTGACCTCCACGATGGTCCGGTCCGGTCCCGGCCCGTCGGTCTCCACCCCGACGGCCTGCACCAGCGCGGCATCGGTCAGCCGGCTCAGTTCGCGATAGACGACGGGGCGCGGGATGCGCCATACCCGACCCAGCTCGCCGCCTGCGGTGAACAGCGCGGCCACCGCGAACCCATGGGTCGGCCCTTCCGCGACGACTCCGAGCACACCGAAGCCGGCGGTGCTGACGGCGACCACGGTGTCCACCGTCGCACGCTACCGCGGACGGCGGCGGTGATCGTGGCGCGCCGGACGAGCGCACCCGGATGTCCACCTGCTGAAACTTGACGGGTGACTTGTGCGCCCACCCGAATTTCGTTCCGCTTCAACACCATCCGCACCACGTTGCAGTGGGACCATTGACGGGTGACACAACCACTGCGCAACACCGACAACAGTGCTGCCGACGACGACATGCACGAAGGTCGCCGGCATGATCTGGCTGTTGCTGCTCTGCACACGTGGAGCGAGCACGGCTACTCGCAGGTATCGGTTCGCAACGTCGCGAAGCGAACCCGCTTCTCGCACGGGATGGTGCACTACTACTTCCACAGCAAGGACGCGTTGGTCGCGGAGTGTGTGCGGCTGATCACCGACGCGCACATCTTCGCCGCGGACGGTGCCGACGCCGCCACTGTCACGGACTATTCGCGGACGCTGGCCGATGCGCTGAGCGGGAGCTTCCGGCTCAACCGCCGGCTGCACCGGATCCGCTACGACCTGCGCAACCAGAGCCAGTTCGAGCCGAGCCTGCGCGACTACGCAGCGGAGGTCGAGGACGACCGGGAGAAGTGGCAGCAGGAGGTGCAGGGCCGCTACGAGTCACTGGGCTGGCGCTTCGACCCGCCGTTCGAGCTGCTCGCCGAGCAGGTCGACGCGCTGATCGAGCGCGCGGTCCGCGACGAGCTGCTCGGTGCCGACCTGGAGGGCACCGCCGAGCACCTTCGGCACGACCTGCTCCAGGTCCTGCCCAAGGTGCACTGAGCTCTCTGGCCCGACTCCTCGCAGCGTTACCCGGGCGGGATGGTGCCGACCAGCTGGTCGCGACCGATCTTGCCGTCCCGTGACTGCGCGATGACGTCACGCGCCTTGCCGGTGGAGTCCCAGGTGTTCCAGAGCAGCACGCCGCGGACCGTGTCGCCGTCCAGGTAGTAGACGACCGCTGCGGTGTGGTCGTCGTTCCAGGCCTCGACGGTGTCCAGCCGTGCGTCCAGGTCGCCGACCGCCTCGTAGCCGTTGTCGAACAGGTCGGACCAGACGATCGGTGTGTAGTCGTAGGCCTCGTCGGCGCCGGCCATGTTGCGGCCGGCCTTCTTGCCCATCGCCTCGGCGTTGTCGACGTGCTCGACGCGACGCCGTCCCAACAGGGCATCGTCGTAGCGCGCGACGTCGCCTGCGGCATACACGTCCGGGGCGGACGTGAGCAGCCTGTCGTCGACGACGATCCCGTTGTCGGTGGTGATGCCGACGGCCTCGGCCAGCCCGACGTTGGGCGCGACCCCGACGCCGACAACGACCGCACCGGCCTCGATGAGCGAACCGTCGCCGACCCGGATGCCGACCCGGTCGTCGGCGAGTTCCCCGCCGGACACCGTCTCATCGGTGAGCAGTCGCACGCCCCGGTCGGTGAAGTCCTTGGTGATCAGCTCCGCGATCGACGTCGGGAAGAGGCGCTGCTGGACCAGGGTCTCGTCGAAGATCATGGTGACCTTCACGCCGTTCTGGGTGAGCACGGAGGTGACCTCGGCACCGATGTAGCCGCCGCCGATCGTCGTCACCGGCGTGTCCTCGCCGGTGAGCTCACGCAGCCGTCGATAGTCCTCGGCGGTGCGGTAGTAGACGATCCGGTCGGAGTCGGGCAGGTCGAGCCGGCGCGGGCTCGAACCGGTGGCGAGCAACAGCTTGCCGTAGCTCACGGTCGCGCCACCCTCCACCTGCACGGTGTGCGCGTCGGGGTCGATCGCCGTCGCCGGCGTGCTCGTCTCCAGGTCGACCTGCTGGCCGTCGAGCAGCCAGGCCTTGTCGAGGCTGGCGTCCTTGTCCAGCCAGAGCTTCTTGGACAGGTCCGGCCGATAGACCGGGCCGTCCGGTTCGGCGCCGAGGACGAGGATCGAACCCGTCTCGTCCAGCTCGCGGATCCCGCCGACCGCGGCGGCCGCCGCCACCCCGCCTCCGACGATCACGTAGTCGTAGTTCTTGCCGTCCAGCTCTGCCATGGCTCTCCTTGGATCGCGTGCGCCGGCGGCACTGCGCCGGTTGCTCCGATCGTATGCCGCCGACCGACGTGCGCACCGAGGGTGCACTTGTTGTCGCCATCGGTGCCGCTGAACGACAACTACTGCACTCTCGGTGCGGCCTACGAGACCGAGGTGAGGGTCGGATCGATGATCGTGATGCCGGCCGGGGTGGCGCGGTCCATCGCGGGCAGCAGTTGCGCGGCCTCGTCCAGGCCGACGACCCGCTCGATCAGGGCCTGCGGGGTGAGCGCGCCGGATGCGATGAGTTCGAGCATCCCCGGATAGTCGGCGGCCGCCATGCCGTGGCTGCCGAACACGTCCAGCTCCCAGGCGATCACGCGATCCATCGGCACCCGTGGGTGCCCGGCGACCGGTGGCAGTAGACCCACCTGTGCGTGCCGGCCACGCCGTCGCAGGCTGTGGATCGCGTCGGCGCAGGTCTGCTCGGTGCCGACCGCGTCCACCGCCACGTGCGCGCCGCCGGTGAGGCCGTGGACCCAGGCCGGTATGTCGCAACCGTCCTCCGACAGCATCAGGCGGTCCGCGCCGAGCTGACCTGCCTTGGCCAACGCCCCCTCGTGCCGGTCGACCGCAATCACCTGAGCGCCAAGGGATTTGGCGATCATCACAGCGGACAGGCCGACACCACCGGCGCCGACGACGGTGACCCATTCGCCGGGTTGCAGTCGGGCTCGTCCCACGAGGGCGCGGTAGGCGGTGGCGAAGCGGCACCCGAGGCCGGCGGCAGCCTCGAACGAGACCGCGTCCGGGATCGCGACGAGGTTGGTGTCGGCAGCGTGCAGGGCGACATACTCCGCGAACGAGCCCCAGTGCGTGAAGCCGGGTTGTTCCTGGTCGGGGCAGACCTGGGCATTGCCCGACTTACACCACACGCAGCGGCCACAGCCCTCGACGAACGGCACGGTGACCCGGTCGCCCACCTGCCACCGCTCGACGCCGTCGCCGACCGCCGACACCACACCGGCGAGCTCGTGGCCGGGCACGTGCGGCAGGGCGATGTCGTCGTGCCCGGCCCAGGCATGCCAGTCGCTGCGGCACAGGCCGGTCGCACGCACCTGCACCACGACGCCGCCCTCCGGGGCCTCCGGCGGTGGCACTTCGCGGACCTGGAGCGGTCCGGCGATCTGGTCCAGCAGCAGCGCGCGCATCACGCGACGATCATTCCTCGTCGTCGTCGAGGTCGTCCACGTCGTCCGGCTGCCGGTCGCGTCCGCGGGTCAGCAGGATGGCTGCCGCACCACCGACGCCCACGACGACGATGATCGCCAAGGCGACGATCGCGGCGGTGGGAACGCCTCCGCCGGAAGACTTTTCGGTGCTGGCAGCGGTCGCGGCGCACTGCTTGGCTGCCGCTGCGCCGGTCGCGCCGGTCGCCTTGCCCTGGTAGCTGAAGGAGATGCTGTCGGACACCGGGTGCCCGTCGGCGGAGACGATCCGCCAGGTCACGGTGTACTTCCCGGCCGGGCCGAGCGCGACGGGGGTCGTCACGACCCGATCGCTCACCGTGCCGCAACCGGTCTCGTAATAGCGGCCGTTCGGGCCCTTGACCGTGACCTGCGGCGCGGCCGGCTTGCTCAGGACGATGTCGTTGAAGGTCAGGGTGACCGTCTTCGGGGCGGCCGAGACGGTGCCGTTCGCCGTCGGGTTGCTGCTCACCAGGTAGTCGTGCGCCCACGCAGCGGCTATGACGCCACACACCGCGACCAGGAACGCGATGGCGGCGAGGAGCACACGGCGGAGCGTCATCCGGTCACCGGGTCCGCCGGGTGACGGCATACAACGCGACCAGCAGCGCGACCACGCCCACCGCGATGCCACCGACGCCGAACCAGATCCCGCTGCTGGAATCGCTGTCGTTCGACGGCTGCGGTGCCGCGGCGACCGAGGGTGCGTCGTTCGCAGCAGCGGACGTGGGGGCGGCGGCGCCGATGGTCAGCACCGGCGCCGGGTGCTCCGGCTCGGGCTGGCCAGCCTTGGTCGGCTGCACCCACTTGACGACCGAGCCGTCCGAATAGGTCTGGATCGCCTTGAAACTCACCGATGGGACGTCGGGGACGACCCCGACCGACACGGGGAACTGCTGGAACTGGCCGGGTTCGATCTCGGCGCCCTTCGACGCCGTCCAGACGATCTTGGTCGGGGCCTCGGTGACGGTGCCGTCCTCGGTCTTGACCGGCTTCGCCAACTTCGACGTGGTGACCTTCGCCGTCCAGCCGGCGACCGGCTGGTAGGACACCGCGGTGAACGGGTGATCGGTCGGCAGGTCGACCTCGAGCTTGGTCGTGGAGGCGTCCGCCTTCTCGGTCGGCACCTTGAAGACCAGCGTGGCGTAGGACCCGGCCACCGCGGTGTTCGGGTTGACCGTCACGTGGGCCTGCGCGGCGACCGGGACCGCCAGCAGCAGGCCGGTGACGGCGGCCACGGCGGCGCCACGACGCACGAGGGATAGTCGATTACGACTCATGGGGCAAACACTACGGTACGTAGTATTGGCGCTTCCTGGCAGCCCGTGCGCCCGGGACAGCCGCCGGAGTCGACTCTGACGGTCCGATTCACCGCTGACGGCCGAATTCGGCCGTCATTCGTGAATCCGGCCGTCAGAGTCGCGGGCACAGGAGTGAGGGCGAGTCGACCGTCGCCGTCAGCGGAAGGCCGACTCGCCGGTCAGCGTCTGCCCGATGATCAGCTGGTGCACCTCGCTGGTGCCCTCGTAGGTCAGCACCGACTCCAGGTTGTTGGCGTGCCGCATGACCGGGAACTCCAGGGTGATGCCGGCGGCGCCGAGGATGGTGCGGCACTCGCGGGCGATCGCGATCGCTTCGCGCACGTTGTTGAGCTTGCCGAGCGAAACCTGTTGTGCCTTCAGCGTTCCCTCGTCCTTCAGCCAGCCGAGCTGCAACGCGAGGAGCATGCCCTTGCCGAGCTCGAGCGTCATGTCGGCGAGCTTGGCCTGGGTGAGTTGGTATGACGACAGCGCCTTGTCGAAGATCTGCCGGTCCGCGGCATACGCGATCGTCGTCTCCAGGCAGTCCCGGGCAGCGCCGAGGACACCGAAGACGATCCCGAAACGCGCCTCGTCCAGGCAGGACAGCGGCCCGCGCAGCCCGCGGATCTCCGGGAACACCGCCGATTCGGGCAGCCGCACCTCGTCCAGCACCAGCTCACTGGTCACCGATGCGCGCAGCGAGACCTTGTGCTGGATCTTCGGTGCGGAGAACCCGGGTGTGTCGGTCGGCACCACGAAACCTCTGATGCCACGGCCGTTCTCGGCTTCGTCGGTCTGCGCCCAGACGACGGCGACGTCGGCGATCGAGCCGTTGGTGATCCACATCTTGTTGCCGGTCAGCACCCAGTCGTCGCCATCGCGGCGGGCCCGGGTGCGCATCCCGGCCGGGTTGGACCCGAAGTCGGGCTCGGTCAGCCCGAAGCAGCCGATCGCCTCACCGGCGGCCATCCGCGGGAGCCACTCGTTCTTCTGCTCCTCGCTGCCCCAGTGGTGGATCGCGAACATCGCGAGGGACCCCTGCACCGAGACCAGCGAGCGCAGCCCGGAGTCGGCCGCCTCCAGCTCCATACAGGCCAGCCCGTATGCCGTCGCCGACGTGCCGGCGCACCCGTAACCCTCCAGGTGCATGCCGAGCACGCCGAGTTCGCCCAGCTGGCGCGCGAGTTCGCGGCCCGGAATGTCGCCGGTCTCGTACCAGTCGGCGATGTGCGGCTTGATCTGCGCCTCGACGAAGGTCCGCACCGCGTCGCGCAGCTCGCGGTCGTCCTCACCGATCAGGGTGTCGGTGGCGAACAGTTCCAGTGGTGTCTGGGTCATGGCTTCCTCGGTTCTTCGTCACAGGAAGGCAGAGACGCCGGTCTCGGCCCGCCCGATGAGCAGCTTCTGGATCTGACTGGTTCCTTGGTAGAGTGTCATCACCCGAGCGTCCCGGAGGTACTTCTGCACCGGATATTCGTCGATGTAGCCGTAGCCGCCGAAGACCTGGACGGCGAGGTTGGCCGCCCTGACGGCCGCCTCGGACGCGAAGAGCTTCGCCTTGGATGCCTCGACGCCATACTGCTGGCCGCGCTCGATCAGGTCGGCGGCCCGCCAGGTGAGCATGCGTGCCGCGTCGCAGTCGGTGCTGATCTCGGCGATCATGTCCTGCACGAGCTGGTATGACGCGATCTGCCGCCCGAACTGCTTGCGCTGCGTGCTGTATTCGACGGCAGCTTCCAGGCAGCCCTGGATGATGCCGACGCAGCCGGCGCCGACCGAGACCCGGCCCTTGTCCAGCGAATGCATCGCGATCGAGAACCCGTCACCTTCCTCGCCGAGCATCGCGTCGGCCGGGACCTCCACGTCGGTGAAGGTCAGCTCGGCCGTTGCCTGGCCGCGCAGACCGAGCTTGCCGTGGATCTCGGTGCGCTCGAAGCCGGGGGTGTCGGTCGGCACCAGGAACGCGGAGATCCCCTTGGCGCCGGCGTCACCGGTGCGCGCGAACACGACGCACACGTCGGCCCACGTCCCGTTGGTGATGAAGATCTTGCTGCCGTTGATCACCCAGCCGGCGTCCGCCGAGCCCGAGCCCGCCGAGCCTGTCGAGGTGCGCCGCACGGCCCGGGTCTTCAGGTGCGCCGGGTCCGAGCCGTTGTCCGGCTCGGTGAGCCCGAAGCAGCCGAGCAGTTGGCCGCTCGCGATACCCGGCAGCCAGCGCTGCTTCTGCTCCTCGGTGCCGTGCGACAGCACGATCTTGCCGAACAGCCCCATCGACACCGAGACGATGCCGCGGACCGCGGAGTCGGCGCGGCCCAGCTCCTCCATTCCGATGCAGTAGGTGATGTAGTCGCCGCCGAGACCGCCGTACTCCTCGGGGATGGTCAGCCCGAAGAAGCCGAGCTCACCGAGCTTGGGGATGATCGCGGTGTCCACCGACTCGCGCCGGTCCCACTCGGCGCGGTGCGGCACCACCTCGGCGTCGAGGAAGTCGCGGGCAACCTGGCGGAAGGAGCGTTGCTCCTCGGTCAGTGTGAAATCCATGGGTCAGCCTTTCGGTCGGGCGGCGGCAGGTCAGCGGCCGCGCCACTGCGGATCGCGTTTGCCCAGAAAGGCTTCCGCGCCTTCGGTCTTGTCTTCGGTCGTGTAGAGCAGCGACTGTGCGAGCTGCTCGATCACCAGCCCGGTCCGCTGGTCGGCGTCCAGGCCGCTGCGCACGACCAGCTTCGCCAGTCGCACCGCGAGCGGCCCCTTGGCCAGGATCTGCCCGGCGGTATGACGCGCCCGGTCGAGCAACTCCGCGCGCGGCACGACATCGGTGGCCCAGCCGGCCCGCAGCGCCTCGTCGGCCGTCATCATCCGGCCGGTGAGGATCAGCTCGATCGCCCGGCCGACGCCGACCAGCCGTGCCATCCGCTGGGTGCCGCCCGCGCCGGGCAGCACCGACAACGTCGTCTCCGGCAGCCTGATCCGGGCGTCGTCGGAGGCGATCCGGATGTCGCACGCCATGGCCAGCTCGCACCCGCCACCGAGCGCATAACCGCCGACCGCGGCGATCGTCGGCTTCTCGAACGCCTCGACCTCGTCATAGAGCCGCTGCATCTGTGCCGCGAGGCCCGTGTGCAGGTCGTAGCCGCGCAGCTGACCGATGTCCGCACCGGCCGCGAACGCCTTGTCACCCGCACCGGTCAGGACCACGACCCCGACCGAGTCGTCCTCGCGCAGCCGGCCCAGGACCGCCCGCAGGTCGGCCTGGACCTGGGCGTTGATCGCGTTGCGCACCTCGGGACGGTTGATCCGCACGAGCGCGATGCGGTCGTCGACCTCCAGCTCGAGGGTGTCGAAGTCACTCATCGTCCGCCGCCGTGGCGCGCAGCTGGAACTTCTGGATCTTGCCGCTCGGCGTCTTGGGGAAGTCGTCGAGCACGATGAGCTTCTCCGGCCAGTACTGCTTGGCAACGCCCTTGGCGGCGAGGAACTCCTGCATGCCGGTGAGGGTGATCTCCTCGGCACCGTCGCGCATCACCACACACGCGCACGCACGCTCCTGCAGCCGATCGTCCGGGATCGCCACCAGCGCAACCAGATCCAGGTCCGGGTGCTCGTAGAGGACGTTCTCGACATACACGACCGGGATGTTCTCGCCGCCGCGGATGATGACGTCCTTCGTGCGTCCGGAGATGCGCAGGTAACCGTCCTCGTCGACGTACGCCAGGTCGCCGGTGTCGAACCAGTCGCCCTTCCCGTCGTCGGCCGGACGCATCTGCTGCCGGGTCAGCCCGAGGCGCTCGGCATACCCGACGAAGAGGAACGGGCCACGGACCTGCAGGGCGCCCTCGGCGTTCGGCGGCAGCGGCTCACCGGTGGCCGGGTCGACCGCACGGATCTCCATGCCCGGCCAGGGGTACCCGTCGGTTTCGATGATCTTGTCCTCGGGATCGCCCGGTATGCCGAGCGTCACCAGGCCCTCCTCGGTCTGTCCCCAACCGCCGAGCACCGACAGCTGCGGCAGCTCGTCCTTGGCCTGCCGCACCATCACGCGCGGAATCGGAGCACCCATGCAGCAGAACCGCACCAGTGAGCTGGTGTCGTGCTCGGCCAGGTTGGGAGCGGTCAGCAGGTCGTGCAGGAACGGCGTCGCGGCCGAAGTGTAGGTGATGCCGTACTGCTCGACGAGCTCGACGAATCGCGAGGAATCCCAGACGTCCTGGAGCACACACGTGGCACCGTTCTGGACGTTGAGGCGGGCGCCGTAGAGGAAACCCGTCAGGTGCGCCAGCGTCGACGCCATGTGGATGACGCTGTCGGAGGTGATCCCGAGCCGCTGCGGCAACGGCGCGTTCGCGGCGCACATGGTGTTGTGCGTGTGCATCACGCCCTTGGGTTCGCCGGTGGTGCCGGAGGTGAAGATCAGCAGGGTCACCTCGTCGGCGTCGGGACGGTGCTGCGTGAGCGCGTCCGCGTCCGGCTGCCCGGCACCGGCGAGATCGTCCCAGGACTGCTCTCCGACAACGACGACCTGTGGGTCGTGCCCCCATTGCGGACGCAGCCGCTCGATCATCGCGGGGTAGTCGTATCCGCGGAACCCCTTGGGGACGATGATCATCGCCGCCTTCGCGAGCCCGACCATGAAGCCGACCTCACGCTCCCGGTAGATCGGGATGAGCGGCGTGCTGATCGCGCCGATCCGCGTCAACGCGTAATGGATCACGATCCATTCGATGCAGTTCGGCAGTTGGAACGCGACGACGTCGCCGGAGCGGATGCCGTGCTCGAGGAATCCGGCGGCCAGCCGATCCACCTCGACCCGCAACTGTGCGAACGTGATCTCCCGGTGGGCGTCGACGAAGGCGATCTTGTCGGGGGTGCGCTGCGCATAGTCGTCCAGGAAGTCGGTGATCAACCGGCCGGTCCAGTAGCCCGCACCGGTCTCCCGGGCGATGCGCTCGTCGTCGAGCAGGGTCTCGAACATGGCTGTTCCTCAGCTCATCGTGAGGCCGCCGCTGACGCTGACGGTCTGTCCGGTGATGAATGCCGCCTCGTCGGAGGCGAGGAATGCGACGAGGTTGGCCAGGTCCTCCGGGCGGCCCAGCCGGCGCATCGGGATGGCCTTCTGCAGCGCACCGCGCAGCTTCTCGCCGCCGATCGACGCGAACAGCGGTGTGTCGGTCGGGCCCGGGCAGACGCAGTTGACGTTGATGGACGCGCGAGCCAGCTCTCGGGCCAGTGTCTTGCTGAAGGAGATGACACCGCCCTTGGCCGCGGAGTAGACGGCTTCCCCGGTCGACCCGACGCGCCCGGCATCGGACCCGAGGTTGACGACCGAGCCGGACTCGCGCTCGACCATGAGCGGCAGGATCGTCTTGCAGGTGTTGAAGACGCCGTAGAGGTTGATCGCCATCACCCGGTCCCAGGTGTCCGGCTCGGAGTCGAGGAACGGCTCCACCTTGTCCCAGCCGGCGTTGTTGACCAACACGTCGATGCGTCCGAACTTGTCGATGACGTGATTGGCTGCGGCACGGACGGATTCACGATCCGTCACGTCGACCTGTAACCCGATCGAGTCGTTGCCGAGACCGGCAGCGGTCTGTGCCGCGGTGTCGCCGTTGAGGTCGGTGACGATCACGCTCGCGCCCTCCGCGGCGAGTTTGGTGGCGATGCCCGCGCCGATGCCCTGACCGGCACCGGTGACGAACGCGATCTTGTCGTCCAGCTTTCCCATGGTTGCTCCTTGTCCGAACGGGTGAGTCAGGGCGCGTATTCGCGGCCCAGCAGATTTCGGGAGATGACGAGCTTCGAGACCTGCGCGGTGCCGTCGCCGATCTCCAGCCCGATGACGTCACGCAGACGCTGCCCGACCTTGTGCTCGGTCGAATAGCCGACGTGTCCGAGGGTCAGCAGGCACTGATGTATGACGTCAACTGCCAGCTTCGGCGCCCAGAACTTCGCCATCGCCGCTTCGGCGTTGTGCTCCAATCCGTTGTCATTGCGCCAAAGCGACTCGTAACACACGTGTTTCGCACCCGTGATGTAGGTCGCGCATTCGGCCAGCGGGAACGACACGCCCTGGTAGGTGCCGATCGGCCGATCGAACGCCTTGCGGTCGCGCGCCCACTGGGCCGCCTCATCCAGCGACTCCTCGGCGGCGCCCAGGCACAGCAGACCGATGATCGCTCGCGAGTAGTCGAAACCCTGCATGACCGAGACGAATCCGGCGCCCTCGGCACCGATGAGGTCGTCGGGACCGACCCGCACGCCGTCGAAGTGGATCGATGCCCTGCCGATGGCCCGGCTGCCCAGATCGTCGAACGCCGATCGGGTGATGCCCGGGTCGGACAGGTCGACCCAGAACGCGCTGACGCCGCGTGCACCGGGGCCGCCGGTGCGGGCCAGCACGACGGCGTGGTCGGCCGCCATACCAAGGGTGATGGAGGTCTTCTCGCCGTCCAGCCGCCAACCCGTGTCCGCCGAGCTTGTCCCCCCGGAGTTCGCCGAGCTTGTCGCGGTCGCCGAGCTTGTCCCCCCGGCGTTCGCCGAGCTTGTCCCCCCGGCGTTCGCCGAGCTTGTCGAGGTGTCCGGGGTCGCCTTGAGCGCCAACGCCGCTGCGTCGGTGCCGGCGCCCGGCTCGGTGATCATGATGCACGGAACGGTGGTGCCGTCGGCGATGCCGGGCAACCACGCCTGTTTCTGCTCGTCGGTGCAGTTGCGGACCAGGATGTCGCTGATCAGCGCCGTGTTGATGATGAGATACCCGGCGTTGAAATCGGCCCGGCCGACCTGCTCGGCGGCGATGCCCGCGATGACGGCGGAGGCGTCCTGCCCGCCATACTCCTCGGGGATCCGCAGGCTGGTGAGCCCCATCTGCGCCATGTCGAGCGCCTGCTGGCGACGGAAGGTCGCTGCCTTGTCGTCGGACTGGTAGTGCGGCGCGAGGACCTTCTGGGCCCACCGGCCGATCTCACCCGCGAAGGTCTCCTCGACCTCGTCGAAGCCGTAGTGCATCGGTCTCGCCTCAGCTTGCCGACGGGAAGGCGGGGGCGCGCTTCTCGCGCAGTGCCGTGTAGCCCTCGACCACGTCGGGCGCCATGAAGCAGAGCATCTCGTAGGCGGCGGACTGGTCGAAGATCGGCGCGGCCTGACGGACCCAGCTGTTCAGCGTCCGCTTGGTGAGCCGGATCGCCTGCTGCGCACCGGTGGCCATCACCTGGGCGACGCGCATCGCCTCGTCGAGGACCTCGTCCCGCGGAACCGCCTTGCTGATCAGGCCGATCCGCTCCGCCTCCGCCCCGGTGAGCATGTCGCCGGTCATCAGGTAGTAGCGGGCCTTGGCCATGCCGCACAGCAGCGGCCAGATGATCGCGGCGTGGTCGCCGGCGGCGACGCCGAGTTTGACGTGACCGTCGCCGAGCTTGGCGTCCTCGGCCATGATCGAGATGTCCGACAGGATCCCGACAACGGTGCCGGCACCGACCGAGACGCCGTTGATCGCGGCGACGATCGGCTTCTCGCAGTTGACGATGTTGTAGACCATGTCGCTCATCTCGCGCAGCATGTGGTCGACGCGCTCGTGGTTGCCGGCCATCCGCTCCACCATCGCGAGGTCGCCACCGGCGCTGAACGCCTTGCCCGCACCGGTGATGACGGCGACCCGCGTCTCCGGGTCGTCGGACACGTCGCGGAAGACGCGCGCGATCTCACCGTGCATCTGCTCGTCGGTCGCGTTGTACTTCTCCGGTCGGTTCATAGTGATCAGCAGGACACCGTTGTCGTGCCGGGCGAAGGTCAACTGCTCATAGTTCTGGAAGTCCACGGCGTCATCAGCTCCGGTCTGAGGGGTGAATGAATATTGGTTCAACACGAATGAATCTATATTCACTCCGGTGCCCTGTCAACAGGTTCGCGCGACGTTCTGCCCTAGAATGAATTTCGATTCACCGCTGGGAGGACCTCCATGACACAGACCGAGTCGATCGACCACCCGCAGCAGGCAGCGCGGCGGGCGCTGGTCGAGCACCGCTCGCGGCAGCTGCTCGACGCTGCCGCCACATTGATGGAACGTGAAGGCTCAGAGGCGGTTTCGATGCAGGCGCTGGCCACCGAGGCAGGGGTCAGCGTCGGGCTGATCTACCGCTACTTCGGCAGCAAGGAGGACGTCCTGTATGCCGTCATCGTCGACGTACTGGACGCCCTGGCCACTGCGTTACCGGCCGCGCTCGAGGACGCCCCGCAGGACCCGGTGCGCCGCCTGGCGGCCACCTTCACGGCATACTGCACGGTCATCGACAGTCACCGGCACTCCACGTTGTTGACCTACCGCGAGTCCAAGTCGCTGGACGCCGAGCGCCGGGAGCGGATCAAGGACTTGGAGCTGGAGACCGCGCAGCCGCTGATGGGCAGCCTGCGGGACGGGGTCTCCGAGGGGCTGCTGGTCACCGACGACGCCGAACTGGTCGCCTACGACCTGATCCTGATGGCGCACGCGTGGGCGCTGAAGTCGTGGTACTTCACCAAGACGCGGGACCTGGAGTCCTACATCTCCTCGCAGCTGGCGCTCGCGCTGCGCGGCATCGTTGCTCCCAAGCACCGGTCGCGGTACGCCGACCTGCTCCACTGACCGGGCGCGGCTCGCCGATTGACGCTCGAAACGCCCGCTGACCCCGAGATTGCGCCGTCATTCGCCGTTCTGAGCGTCAGCGGGCGCGCGCCCGGCCCAGCGGCCGCGGGTCTGGGCGATGTGCCGCTTCATCAGCCGCGTCACCAGGCGCTTGTCCCGCTGCTCAATGGCGTCCAGGATCGCGTGGTGTTCAGCCGCGCTCTCGACGAGTTGCCCATCCTCGATGATCGCTGTCAGGCCGTAAAGCCTTGTGTGCGCGCGTAATTCGGAGATGAGCCCGGTCGCGCGCCGGTTGCCGGCATACTCCAGCAACCGCAGGTGGAAGATCCGGTCGCTCTCGGTGTAGTCGATGAGGTCGCTGCGCTCGGCGCCGCGGACGATGGCGTCGGCCATGCGTCGCAGCTCCGGAAAGTCGGCCTCGGGCACCCGCCCGGCCGCGCGAGCCACGAGCGGCGGCTCGACGAGCAGCCGCAGCTCGGTGATCTCGTCCAGCTGCTCGTCGCCGATCTCGGTGACGCGGTAGCCCTTGTTGCGCACCGTGACCACGAGGCCCTCGCGGGCCAGATCGAGCATCGCCTCACGCACCGGCGTGGCCGAGACCCCGAAGCGCTCGGCGAGCGACGGCGCGGAGTAGAGCACGCCGGGCAGCAGCTCGCCGCTGATGATCGCGGCGCGCAGGGCGTTGGTGACGTCCTCGCGGAGCAGGCCCTTCTGCAGCGGCTGCACGTGCTCTGACATGTCACACATCGTAGGTATCGGTCGCGGCGCGGCCCCCATCGCCGAGCGGACACGAAACACCTCGACCGGACACGAACGACGACCCGGTTCTCCGGGAATTCGGTATCCCCTGAGTGTGTTGGGTGTCCTCTCGGCGGCAGCGGCGCATCAGGGCAGATCGCGCCGCTGCGGCACGCCCCAGGGGTTGTCGTCGCGCAGCGGCTCCGGCAGCAACTCCTGCGGCGCCGACTGGAACGCGACCGGGCGTAGCAGCCGGGTGATCGCGGCGCTGCCGACGGAGGTGTTGGTGTCGTTGGTGGTCGACGGCCACGGCCCGCCGTGCTGCATCGCGGCCGTGACGGCGACGCCGGTCGGCCAGCCGCCGATCAGCACCCGTCCGGCGTGCTGGGCGAACAGCTGCACCAACTGCGCGATCTGCGGGTCGGACACCTCGTCGGACGCGCAGTGCACGGTCGCGGTGAGGTTGCCGGGGAACAGCTCCGCCAGCCGGGGGACAAGAGCGCCGAGTTCGTCATACTCCACCACCACGGAGAGGGGTCCGAACGATTCCTCGAGCAGTTCGTCACGGTGCGCGATCAGCTCGTCGAGCGTGACACGCACCAATGTCGGTGTGGCCCAGGCGTTGTCGTTCTCATCGACCCGCACCGCACCCTCGGCCACCACTGTGGCCGCGGCATCCAGCACCTGGGTGCGGCGTTGCTGGTAGCCCTGCGAGATGGAGGGGTTGAGCAGTCGGTGCTCGGCGACCCGTTCCGCGGCGCCACGCAGCGCGTCGTCCAGACCGTGGCCCGCCGGTACGAAGAGGAAGCCGGGTTTGGTGCACAGCTGACCGGCCGAGCCGCTCACGCTGGTCACGTAGCCGCTGACGATGTCGTCGGCCCGCTCGCGCAGCGCGGCCGGGGTGACGACGACCGGGTTGAGGCTGCCCAGCTCCCCGAAGAACGGGATCGGATCGGGGCGGGCGGCGGCGATGTCGGCGAGCGCCCGACCGCCGCGGACCGAGCCGGTGAAGGTTGCGACCCGGATCGCGGGGTGCCGCAGCAGGTCGACGCCCTCGTCCTGCCCGTGGACCAACTGCAGGGTGTCAGGCGGCATGCCGGCCCCGGTCAACGCGCGCGACGCCAGTGCGGCGCACCGATCGGACAACTGGGGATGGCCGGGGTGCGCCTTGACGACGACGGCGCAGCCGGCGGCCAGCGCCGCGGCCGTGTCACCACCGAGCACCGAGAACGCGAACGGGAAGTTGCTGGCCGCGAAGTTGAGCACCGGGCCGGCCGGCAGCAGGCAGCGCCGGACATCCGGGCGCGGGCCGAGCGGGAAGTCCGGGTCGGCGGTGTCGATGCGCGCGTCCAGGTACTCCCCGTCGCGAACCGTTTCGGCGAACGCCCACAGCTGGTATGCCGTGCGCTTGATCTCGCCGGCCAGGCGGGCCTCGGTGAGGCCGGTCTCGGCCTGGGCGATCGCGACCACCTCCCCGTCTGCTTCCAGGGCGTCCGCCACCGCGGTCAGCGCGCGGGCGCGTGCCTCCGGCGCCGTCCTGGAGAAGACCGCGTGAGCCTCCTGCGTGCGTCGTGCGATGTCCTCGATGTCCGTGGTGCTCACCGCGCTCCTTTCGTCAAACAGGCTGATGCCGCTCAGAATTCGAAACCGGATGGGAATGGGTCGGTGGGGTCGAGCAGGTACTGCCCGATGCCGGTCACCCAGGCCCGCCCGGTGATGGTGGGTATGACGGCCGGCCGGCCGCCGATCTCAGTCTCCCGCACGAGGCGGCCCACGAAACGACTGCCTATGAACGACTCGTTCACGAAGTCGGTGTTCAGCGGCAGCTGGCCTCGAGACCACAGCTCCGCCATCCGCGCCGAGGTGCCGGTGCCGCACGGTGACCGGTCGAACCAGCCCGGATGGATGGCCATGGCGTGCCGCGAGTGCTGGGCGGTGGATCCCGGTGCGATGAATTCGACGTGATGGCAGTGGTTCACGCCGTCGATGGTCGGGTGCACCGGTGGCGCCTCCGCGTTGATCCGGTCCATGATCGCCAGGCCGGCACGCAGGATGTCGTCCTTGCGGGAGCGGTCGAACGGTAACCCGACGGAGTCCAGGTCGACCATCGCATAGAAGTTGCCGCCGAACGCCAGGCTGTACGGGACCTCCCCGAGGCCCGGCACCTCGATGGTCCGGTCGAGCCGGTCGGTGTAGCTGGGGACGTTCTCGATCGTCACCGAGTCGGCGTGTCCGTCGGTCACGGCGACGCGGGCGGTGACCAGGCCGGCGGGCGTGTCCAGCCGGATGGTGGTGACCGGCTCTACGACCTCGACCATGCCGGTCTCGACGAGCACCGTTGCCACTCCGATGGTTCCGTGTCCGCACATCGGCAGGCAGCCGGACACCTCGATGTAGATGACACCCCAGTCGGCGTCCGGCCGGGTCGGTGGTTGCAGGATGGCGCCGCTCATCGCGTTGTGACCGCGCGGCTCGGTCATCAGCAGCCGGCGCAGGTCGTCGTGCTCGGCGATAAAGCCGAGCCGCTTGTCGTTCATCGTCGCGCCCGGAAAGACCCCGAGTCCGCCGGTGACGACGCGGGTCGGCATACCTTCGGTGTGCGAGTCGACAGCACTGATGATCCTGCTGGTTCGCATGAGCGAGGCCTCCTGACGTTGCTAGTTGCGGCCGGCGCAGTAGTCGAGCGCCCGCTGGGTGTCCCGGCGCACGATCTGCGCCTGCTCGGCCGACAGTGGACCGCGCGGCGGGCGGGTCGGGCCGCCGTAGCTCTCGCCGGCGACGTCGATCGACAGCTTGATCGCCTGGACGAACTCGGTGCGCGAGTCCCATCGGAAGATCGGCACCAGGTGCTCGTACAGCGTACGGGCCTCGTCGATCTGGCCGCTCGTGATCAGGTCGTAGAGCTCGACGGCCTCGCGCGGGAAGGCGTTGGGATAGCCCGCGAACCAGCCGACCGCCCCGGCGACGAGCGACTCGAAGAGCAGGTCGTCGGCACCGGCGATCACGTCGATGTCACACAGCTCCTTGATCTCCAGCACCCGTCGGACGTCGCCGGAGAACTCCTTGACGGCGACCACGTTGTCCAACCGGGCGAGCTCGGCGATGATGTCGGGCGTCAGGTCGACCTTGGTGTCCAACGGGTTGTTGTAGACCATGATCGGCAGGCCGACCTCGTTGACCGCCTTGTAGTGGTCGAGGATCTCGCTGCGGTTGGCGCGGTAGACGATCGGCGGCAGCAGCAACACACCGTCGGCGCCGTCCTCCTTCGCGCACTGCGCCCAGTGCACCGCCTGGTGCGAGCCGACACCGTGCACGCCGGCGACCACCAGACCGCGCCCGGCGACCGCACCGACGGCCGTGCGCACCACCTGACGGCGTTCCTCGTCGGTCAGCGAGGAGTACTCACCCAGTGACCCGTTCGGCCCGACCCCGCGGCAACCGTTGTCGATCAGCCACTTGCAGTGGGCCGCGTACTTCTCGTGGTCCACCGCGAGGCCGGCGGGTGCCGATGCGTCCTCGGTGAAGGCGAGGGCGGTCGCGACGACGACGCCGCCGAGGTCGAACTTGTCCTGGGACATGGTGCTTTCCTTTCCGGGGATGGTCTGGTGGATGCCGTTCAGTCACGGGCGAATTCGCCCAGTCGGACCGGAGCCGCGATGGGTCGTCGGTCGGTGGTCGTGGTGCCGAGCAGCCCGGGTCCGCGGCCGAGCAGGTCCTCGACGGTGCGCCCGCAGGTGCGTCCCTGGCAGATGCCGAGCCCGGCGCGGGTCGCGAGTTTGGAGGCGCGCAGCGACCTGCTCGGCACGTCGTCGAGCGCCAGGTCGCGGTAGGGGACGTCCTCGCAGCGGCAGATCGTGGTGTCGTCGGTCAGCCAGTCGGTCCAGCCGGGCCGGATGCCGTGCGCCCTCTCGATGCGCAGGGCGAAGGCGCGGTGCCGGGCCCGCTCGCTCAGCAACTGCTCCGGTATGGCGCCGCCGGCGGCCGCGTAACCGGCGATGGCGCCTTCGGCGGCGGACAGCGCCATACCGCCGACGCCGGTGAGCTCCCCGGCGGCATACACACCGGGGACGGTGGTGCGTTGGTCATCGGCGATCTCGACGAACCGGTGCGCGGTGATCCGGCAACCTGCGGCGATGGCGAGCTCGAGGCGCGGGGTGAAGCCGTGGCTGACCGCAACCGCGTCGACGGGGATGTCGCGCTCGGTGCCGCTGATCGGTTGCCATTCGTCATCGAGCCGGGCGACGCGCACCGACTCGACCCGGCCGTCCCCTTGGGCAGCGATCACCGCACTCCCGGTGAGGTACGGAATGCGGTGCCGCAGGTGCAGTCCGGCATACTCGGTGAACTCCTTCAGCTTGCTGCCCGATCGTGCCAATTCCCAGGGACGAGAGAGCCATCCGCGCCGCAGTGCAGGGGCACCCGCAGCCTCGTGCACACCGAGGACGGTCACTCCGGTTGCGACGAGCGAGGCTGCGGTCGCAAGCAGGAAGGGACCGGCACCGGCGACCAGCACGCGGTCACCCACGGCGACGCGCTCGCCCTTGGCGAGCGCCTGCGCAGCGCCGGCGCTGAAGACGCCGGGCAGCTCCCAGCCCGGGAACGGCAGCACCCGGTCGTGGGCGCCGGTGGCCAGAACGAGCCGGTCCGGGGTGAGCACGACCTCCTCGCGGTGCAGCGCACCGGAGGGTCCGGTGAGCGCGTGGACCCGCGCCGCCGCTCCATCAGTGCCGGGCTCGATCGCCCAGACCTCCGTGCTGGTGAGGATCCGGCAACGCAGGTCGGCTTCCAGCCGAAATCGTAGCCGCTGGAACGTCTTCCAGCCATGGTGCAGCCGTTCCTGGTGTGCTGCTGCCCGCTCCGGCGGCAGGTGCCGCCAGAACTGGCCGCCGACCAGGTCGTGCGAGTCGAGCAAAGTCACCTGAGCGCCCGCGTCGAGCGCGCTGCGTGCCGCGTGCAGCCCGCCCGGGCCGGCCCCGATGATCAGCACCTCAGTCATCGGCACCACCCTGCGGGTCGAGCAGAGCCCGAGGAACGCCATCACCCCGCGGGTCGAGTAGAGCCGGAGGAACACCATCACCCTGCGGGTCGAGTAGAGCCGGAGGAGCGCAGCGGGGGAGGTCCGTATCGAGACCGGGCAACGCATCCCGCTGGCTCACCACCACGTCACCGTCGACCGCACGCCGCTGGCACAGCCGCACGTCGCGGACATCGTTGACCGTCGCGATGCAGTCGAAGCAGACGCCGATCCCGCAGAAGACGCCGCGGGGCTTCCGGCTCACCGACGACGTCCGCCAGCTCCGGCAGCCGGCACCGAGCAGCACACCGGCCAGGGTCTGGCCCGTGACGCCGACGTAGCGCGTGCCGTCCAGCGTGATCGACAGTTGCTCCGACGTCATGAGGCCGCCTCCGTCTCCAAATGGGCTCGCAGGCTCGGCCGATCCACCGCGAAAGGCGTAGGGTCGATCGCGCACTCCCGGCCGGCCATCAGGTCGGCGACGAGTTCCGCTGTGCCCAGGGACAATCCGATGCCCGCGCCCTCGTGCCCGGTGGCGTGCCAGAGCCCGGGCAACCGTGGGTCCGGGCCGATGACCGGCAGGTGGTCGGGCATGTAGGGGCGGAAGCCGCCGTACGCACGCATCATCGGGACGTCGGCAAGGAACGGGAAGAGTCGTATGGCGCGCGCCGCGATCCGGCGCAGCACGTCCACCTGCAGCGTGTCGTCGAAACCGACGCGCTGACGGGACGACCCGATCAACACCGTTCCGGCGGCGGTGGATTCGAGGACGCTGGACACCTGCAGCTCCGCGTCACCGGACGCCACCGCTCCGACGTAGTCGGCGTCATACACCTTGTGGAAGACGCGGTGCGGCATCCGGCTGGTGACCAGCACCATCCCACGACGCGGCAGCACCGGGAGGTGGACCCCGAATCGCTCCGCGACGGTCGCCGACCACGGGCCGGCCGCGATCAGGACACGGTCGGCGCGCAGTTCGCCGTGCGAGGTGCGCACCCCGCGCAACCCGCCCGAAGCATCGAGCAGGGCCCCGAGCACCTCCTGGCCCTGCAGGATGCGGGCACCGCGCCGGCCGGCCGATTCGAGGAAGGCCAGTGTGGCGGCCACCGGCTGCACCTGGGCGTCCTGCGGGTAGTGGACGGCCCCCGCCACCTGCTCGGTCAGCCACGGCTCGAGGCTCCGCGCCTCGTCCGGGGAGATTCGCCGGGCGTCGACACCGGCAGCGGTCTGCCCGCTCGCGAACTCGGCGAGCGTGTGCCCGCCCTCGTCGGTGAGCGCGACGACAAGGCCGCCCTTGGCGTCGTACTCGATCGCCGGGTCGTGACCGATCTCCTCGGCGAGCGCGGCCGGGGTGCGACTCCACATCCGTGCCGAGAGTTGTGCCAACTGCAACTCGGGGCCTGGCCCCTTGTCGGACAGCAGCAGGTTCCCCTCGCCGGACGCGGACGTGCCGCCTGCGGTCCCGGCACGGTCCACGATCGTCACGTCGTGGCCATCGGCCACAAGGCGCCGCGCGCACGCAGCGCCGACGATGCCGGCGCCCACGATCACGACGTGCACATGGCCTCCTCGCAGGTACTGCTCTCAGCTCAGTGCAATGTTACATGACACTCGATGGTGGAAACCAGTGGCGGATCTCGCCGTGGCCTCCTTGACTGGTCACCATGACGAACTCCACCGGGTATGACGGCATGTGGCTCCCGATCGCGGACGACCCACGGGTGCAAGGCAATCCGCAGGGCGAGCTGGCGACATACCGGGAGTATCTACGCAACTACCGGCTGACGATGCGGCTCAAGTGCGACGGCCTGACACCCGAGCAACTCGCAGCCCGGAGCGTCCCGCCCAGCAACCTGAGCCTGCTGGGGCTGATCCGGCACCTCGCCCGCGTCGAACACGCGTGGTTCACCTGGTTCCTGCAGGGCCAGTGGGATCAGCCGCGGCTCTACAAGACCGCGGACGAGCCGGACCTCGACTTCACCGGCGCCGTCGGCACCCAGGAATGCGTGGACGACGCTTTCGCCGCCTGGGAGCGGCAGATCGCCTCCGCGGAGCAGTGGCTCGACGCGCTGGGCGAGGACCGGCTCGGGGAAGAACTCCGCTTCCCGAAGGACGAGGACGACAAGGCGAGCATCCGGGACGTGCTGGTGCACATGGTCGAGGAGTATGCGCGGCACGCCGGCCACGCAGATCTGCTGCGCGAATGCATCGACGGCCGCACCGGGCAGTGAGCACCCTCGCAAGCCGATCGACCACCGCAGCACACCCGACGTGATTTATTGCCTATCGTGGCGAGTAGCTGCAAAAAAGCAGCGTCATTCGCGTTGTTGGTGTATTGGGAGGTAGCCCGCGATGGACAGTGCGTCAGGGGTAAGGCCGGGGACTCGCTCCCGGGGACGAAAAGTGTGCCGGACCGGTGGACTGTTGGCGGCACTCGGCATGGCGGGCGGCATGGTTGCCGGCGCCGGCCCGATCGGCTCCGCATCGGCTGCGACCTGCGGGAGCGCCGTGCCCGCAGGGTCGAACTGCACACTGACCGGCACGTTGAACGTCACCGGTGGCACCCTGTCGCTCGTGTCGCCCGGGTCGCTGACGTGGGCGGCGGCTGCGACCGGCGCCGACCAGTCCGTGGTGGACACCCAGGCGGCGGACCAGCAGTTGACGGTCAACGATGCCACCGGGACAGCGGCCGGCTGGCACGTGACCGCGTCGGCGACCACCTTCACCAACGGCACGCACACCCTGCCGAACACCGGCACCTTCCTGGCCAGCGGCAGCCTCACCTCGGCGTCGGCCACGACCGCACCGTCCTCGGCCTGCGCCACCGGGTCCACCTGCACCCTGCCGACCAACTCCACGACCTATCCGGTCGCAGTGACCACCGCCGGAACGGCACCACCTGCGGTCACCCTCTACAACGCCGCCGCGAACACCGGGATGGGCAAGATCGTCCTGGGTGGCAGCGGAGCCGCGAATCCGCTGGGATGGTGGCTGAACGTGCCCTCCAACGTGTTCTCCGGTGCGTACACCTCGACCGTCACGATGTCGGTTGTCTCTGCGCCGTAAGGATCGGCGCTCACCGTACCCGTGGCATCGGCGGCGGCGTGACGTGCGACATCACCGACCGGTGCGACGATTGCGCCTGGGTCTCGCACTCGCGTCGGTCCTGCTGCTGGTCACCGTGCCGGGCGCGCACGCAGCAACACGGACGGCCGGCCCGATTCCTGCCGCGACGCTGAGCAGCATGAGTTGGACCGCGTCATCACAGGTCACTGGTGCGACGGGGGTGAGCTACACCTACAAGTTCACCACGGGCGCGCTCTCGCTCGCAGTGACGTCGGTGACGATGACGGTCCCGCCCGGCACCAGTGGCACACCGGCGGTCGGCTCGGTGAGCCCGACCTCGCTCGCCGGTGGCACCGTGACACTGTCCGGCAACACGTTGACGTACACCACCGTGAGCCTGGTGCTCGTCAGCACCGCTGTGTCCATCCAGATCACCGGGTTGACCAACACCGCGACCGCGGGCTCCTACACCTCCACCGTCACCACCCGCTCGCTGCTCGGCACCACCGTGGACAGCGGCACCACCCCGGCACTGACCTTCGCCGGAACCCTGTCGGTGACCTCGCCCGCGTCCCTGGCCTGGGCGGCGACCCTGACCGGGACCGACCAGACGATCGGCGACACCCGGGCGACCGACCAGCACCTGACCGCCAACGACAACACCGGATCCGGCAGCGGATGGCACATCACCGCAGCCGCCACGACCCCGACCAGCGGCCGTCACTCCATCGCCGGCGGTCTACTGGTCAACGGCAGCCTGACGGCCAGCGCGTCGACCAGCGCACCCAGCGCCTCGTGCGTCACCACCTGCACGCTGCCGACGAACACCACCACCTACCCGGTGACCATCCCGACAGCAACCTCTCCGACCCCGGTCACCATCTACACCGCCGCGGCCGGCACGGGACGCGGGCAGATCCGGCTGGGCGGCAACAGCGCAGCCAACCCGTTCGGCTGGTGGATCAGGGTGCCCGGCAACGCGTATGTCGGCACCTACACGACCACCATGACCATCGCCACGGTGTCCGGACCATGACGACATACCCGAGGAGCGCACCTGCGATGCTGCCCTGTTCCCGGCGGGCCGGCCGCCTCGCGGCACGGCGGATGTTGACCTGTGTGGCCGTAGCCCTGTTCGCCCTCGCGCTCATCGGAATCGGCGGAGCGCGGCCGGCAGCCGCCGCCGGTGACGACGGCAACTCGTTCGGGCCGTTCAGCGTCACCCCGGTGCCCGGTCAGGACCAGAAGGCGAGGCCGTACTTCTCGCTCGACGTCGCGCCCGGGCACACCGCACGGGACACCGTCGTCATCGCCAACGGCGCGAAGCACGCCGAGAAACTGCGGGTGATGCCCTCCACCGGGACCACGGCCACCAACTCCGGCAGTGCCTTCACGACCAAGACCTCCCGATGCGCCGGAGTCGGCTGCTGGGTCACCGGACTACCCACCACCCTGACGGTCCCCGCCGGCACCCGCACCGCCGTCGGGTTCACCGTCCATGTGCCCGCCCGCACTCCGCGCGGGCAGTACCTCGCCGGCATCACCGTCCAGCCCGTCACTCCGTCACACCGCAAGGTCGTGGGCAAGAACGGCAAGGCGTCCGTCGGCGTCGTCGTCATACACCAGGCGACCGTCGGTGTTGCCGTCACCGTGGGCGCCCTGAACACGCTGACGACCCGTCTGCACATCGACTCCGCGCACGCCGGAATGTTGCAGGACCTACCGCGCATCACCGTGAACGTGCGCAACACGGGGCAGACGTTCAGCAAGGCACGCGGCAGGGCCACCTGCGAGACCGGGCACACCCGACACAGCTATCCGGTCCGTTCCGACACGATCCTGCCCGGCGACGGTGCCGCCCTCCCGATCAACGCGACCGGGCTCAAGCCGGGCATCACGATGAGCTGCGTCATCAGGCTTGCGTATGCCGGCGGAGCCACCACCTGGCAGGGCACGCTCACCGTGCCCGGCGGTCAACACACCACGACCGTTCGCGTCGGGAACGGCGCGTACGCACACCTACCCGACCGCGGCATACCGGCCTGGGCGATCGCGCTGATCGTCATCGGCGCGCTCATCCTCGTCCTGCTCATCGGCATCATCGCCTGGCTCCTCCGACAGCATCGCGACGATACCTCGACGACCGCACAGTGAGGAGCAGGACGCTCGCGTCACAACTGCCGCCGTCCGTCACTCTCCGCTCTCCGCAGGTGCCTGCCAGACGCACTCGCCGCCGACCCAGGTCGACAGCACCCGCACCTCGCCGATACGGTCCGGCTCGACCGTCATGACGTCCTCCTCCAGCGCCACGAAGTCCGCCAACTGCCCGACGGCCAGCTGCCCCTTGCGGTGCTCCTCGCCGGTCGCCGCGGCCGATCCCTTGGTGTAGACCGAGAGGGCGGTGAGCGGGTCGATTCGCTGGCTGCCACCGACGAGCGTGCCGGATGCGCTGCGCCGGGTGACCATGCTTTGCACGGCGAGCAGTGGATTGTTCGAGACGATCGGGTAGTCCGAGGATCCTCCGACCGGTAGGCCCGCCTCGAGCATCGCGCGGTGCGCGCAGATCAGCTCGGCACGATCCGGTCCGTACAGTTCGAGCAACCGGTCGCCGAAGAGCCCGACGAATGGACCGAACGGCACTGGTATCACTCCAGATCGACGCATGCGCCGGAGCAGCTCCGGCGTCACCACACTGCAATGTTCGATGCGATGCCGGACCCCTCGCGACGGCAGCTGCTCGATCCGGTCGAGGACCTTCGCGATCGCCGCGTCGCCGTTCGCGTGGACGGCGACCCGCCGCCCGGCCTCGTGGAACTCCCCGAAGCGCCCGGCGAACTCCTGGTCGTCGAGGATCTGCAGCCCGTTGTCGCGACCTGTCGCACTCGGGTAGGGGTCGTGGCACAGGCAGGTGCCGCCGGACAGCGCCCCGTCCAGCATCATCTTGACGCCGACGCGGCGCAGCCTGTCGCCGTCGTCGGCCCACGGAGAGCGGTCGTTCGGGTCCGCATAGCTGTGCCACTGCAGCATTCCGACCCGTGGCGTCAACCGGCCCGAGGCCAGTGCCGCGCGATAGAGCTCCTCCTCGACCGGGGTGACGATCGCGTCGCAGTACGACGTGAGCCCGAGGGCGTGCAGCTCCTCGTGCACCTCGTCGAGCGCCAGCAGTTGATCGGCGATCGCGCCCGGATCCGCGATCGACGGACGCCCGTTGCCCGGCAGCCACGGATCCAGCCATGCCCGCTCCAGCAGCCATCCGTCCGGCGCCCCGTCGGAACCCGCCAGCAGCTGACCCCCGGGTGGGGCATCCTCGGTCCGCTGGTAACCCAGTGCACGCAGGCCGGCCGAGTTGACGACCGCACGGTGGAAGGTGTGCTCGATGACCAGCACCGGGTGATCGGTCGAAACCCGGTCGAGGGTATGACGATCCACGCGTCCGTCGACCGTGTGCTCGTCGAAGTCCTGCCCGACCACCCACCGCCCGGTCGGTGTATGGCGCGCGCGTCGCGCCAGCAACCGGACCACGTCGTCCACCGACGCGGCACCGCCGACATCGACCCGCACCCGCTGCAGCGCGGCCTGGGAGGTGTGACAGTGCGCGTCGTTGAACCCGGGGCAGATCAGTGCGCCTGGCAGCCCGAACGTCGTGGCGCGCGGGTAGCGGTCGGCGAGTGCTGCGAGCGCTCCGGTCGCCACGACCCGGCCATCGGCGACCGCGAACGCCTCCGGCTCGGTGCCGTCCATGGCGAGGATGCGCCGCGCGGTGAAAACACGTGTCCCGGAAGGGTGCTCGACACCCGTCGTCACGGCGCCGACCGCTCCGCGGTGCCATCGAGCGCGTGGCGGTAGCCGGACCGCAGGTGCTCGGTCGCCATACCCAACAGCTTCGCGGGGTCGCCGTCGAGGGAGGCCTGCAGGAGTTCGCGGTGCTCCGTGACCATCGTCGTGACGTCCTCGTCGCCGTGGATGTAGGACCTGGTGATGCGCCGGTTGACCGGGTGATCCCACAGCTGGTCGATCAAAGTCAGCAGGAAGTGGTTGCCGCACGGCGCGATCAGCGCCTGGTGGAAACGCCGGTTGAGCTCGAACTGCAGCGCAGCGTCCCCGGGGTCGGCTGCCGCCATCTCTTCGATGGCGGCCTCGACGTGGACACGCTGCAACGGCGAGAGCCTGCCGCAGGCCTGCTCCAGCGCCATCGTCTCCAGGCGTTCCCGCACCTGGCTGACCTCGGCGATGTCCTGATCCGAGAGGTCGCTGACGACATACCCGCTGCCGTGCACCGCGCGGACCAGACCTTCCCGGTTGAGGGCGGTCAACGCCTCACGGATCGGCGTGCGGGAGACGCCGAGTTCCCCCGCCAGCTGCTCCTGCACCAGTTTCCGGCCGGGCTCGAACCGCCCGTCGACGATCCCGTCCCGGATGCGCTGATAGACCGCGTCTGCGGCGGATCGCCCGACCGTCCGAACACCTGCTGCCATGGCGTCACCGTAGCCCGTCTTGCGTTTTGAATCCATTGCATGCAATGTATTCAGTAGACCGCCACCGAAGGAGGAACCATGTCCGACACGACCACTGCCCCCGTCGCCTATGCCGACTTCGTCGATCTGGAGCGCTACCCGATCCACGACCTCGGCTCGGAACGCGGCCGGGCGTTCGTCGCGAGCTGCAAGGCGGAGATGGACGCCACCGGCGTCTGCAACCTGGTCGGCTTCATCCGCCCGGAGGCTGTCGACGCCATGGTGCAGATCGCCGGAGAGCTCGCGGACAAGGCGTGGCCGATGGACCGGACCCACACGGTCTACTTCGAGAAGCCCGACGAGAGCGTGCCCGAGTCGGATCCGCGCCGGCACGAGGTGCGTTCGGCCAAGCACGGCATCGCCTACGACTACCTCCCCGAGGATGCGCCGGTGCGCCGGCTCTACGAGTCGGATGACCTCACCGCCTTCATCGCGGCCGTGCTCGGCAAGGACAAGCTGTATCGCAGCGCCGACCCGCTGGACGCCTTCCAGGTGACGACCTTCTACCCCGGCGAGGAGCTGGGCTGGCACTTCGACCGCAGCGAGTTCTCGATGACGGTGATGTACCAGCCTGCCGACTCCGGTGGTGAGTTCCTCTACGCGCCAGGGCTGCGCACCGACGACGACGAGAACTACGACGGCGTCGCGGAAGTGCTGGCCGGCGACACCAGTGGGCTGAAGGTGCTGCCGTCCTCGCCCGGCTCGCTCGCCTTCTTCCGCGGCGAGCACGCGCTGCACCACGTCACACCGATCGAGGGTGACACGCCGCGGATCAACTCGGTGCTGACGTATGGCGAGCGCCCCGACATGAAGCTCAACGACCTGACGTCCGAGCTGTTCTACGGGCGCACGTCCTCCTGACCGGGATCGCCCACGGTATGGCGCGCGGCGCGGACCAGCGCCTCGATGGGTGCCCGGTCCGGCCCCATCTCCGGGTGCCACTGGACACCTACACAGAACCGCGACGGATCGCCTTCGGAGACAACGCGTTCCATCGCCTCGACCGTCCCGTCGGCCGAGCGCCCGGTGGCGACGAACCCGGGGTGCGTCGCCACCGACTGGTGGTGATGACAGGGCCCGACCACCGCGTCCCCCTCGGCGACCGCCAGCCGCGAGCCGGGCTCGAGCGAGATCGCGGTGTTCCCGAAGACGTCACCGCCGGGGGAGTGATCGGTGTGCCCGACCGCGTCCGGGGTGTGCTGCTGCAGAGTGCCGCCGCCGTGCACGGCCATCAACTGCATGCCCCGGCAGATCCCCAGGGTCGGCACACCGTGAGCGTCGGCCGCATCCAGCAGCGCGAGCTCCCAGGCGTCCCGGTCCGGCCGGACCGCCGCGGTCTCTGGGTGCGCCTGCTCGCCATACCGTGCCGGGTCGATGTCCGCACCACCGGCGATGATCAGCCCGTCCAACCGGGTCACGACGACATCGGCCGCGGCTCGGACATCGGTGCCGCCCACCGGCGCCGGGGTGAGCAGCACGGGCACACCGCCCGACGCGACCACTGCGTCGGCATACTGTGCGAACTGCAGGTCGGCCACCTGGTGCCACACACCCCAGGAGGCCTGTTCCCGGTAGGTGCTGATACCGACCACGGGCGGTGAATAACGTTGGCTCACAACGGAGTCACGTAAGCCCCGGCGATGCCGCCATCCACCAGGAACGTGGTGGCGGTGATGAAGCTCGCATCATCGGAGGCCAGGAAGAGGACGGCACTTGCCATCTCATCCGGCTCGCCGAAGCGGCCCATCGGGATGTGCACCAGGCGACGCGCCGCCTTCTCCGGGTCGTTGGCGTAGAGCTCCTGGAGCAGTGGCGTGTTGACCGGTCCGGGGCACAACGCGTTGACCCGGACTCCCTCGCGGGCGAACTGCACACCGAGTTCGCGGCTCATGGTGAGCACACCACCCTTGGACGCCGAGTAGGAGATCTGCGAGGTCGCCGCGCCCAGCACGGCGACGAACGACGCGGTGTTGATGATCGAGCCGGACTTCTGCTCCAGCATGTACGGCAGGGCGGCCTTGCAGCACAGGTAGACCGAGGTGAGGTTGACCTCCTGCACCTTCCGCCAGGCGTCCAGGTCGGTGTCCAGGATCGAGTCGTCCTCGGGCGGGCTGATGCCGGCGTTGTTGAACGCGATGTCGACCGACCCGTAGGTGTCCTTGGCGGTCTTGAACAACGCGTCGACCTGGTCCTTGTCGGTCACGTCGACGTGCACGTAGGTCGCGACGTCGGCGCCACCGAGGTCGGCGACGACCTTCGCGCCCGCGTCGTCGGCGATGTCCCCGATGACGACCTTCGCGCCCTCGGCGACGAAGCGCCGCACGGTCGCCAGGCCGATCCCCGAGCAGCCTCCGGTGACGACGGCGACCTTGCCGTCAATGCGTCCTGTCATGGTCTGAAGTCCTCGATTCGATGAAAGGGTGATTTGCCGAGAGGACACTTACGGCACCGAGAGGACACGAAAGTTGGCCGTTCCGGGCCCTATTTTCGTGTCCGCTCGGGTATTTCGTGTCCTCTCGGCGATCAGTGGCTGATGAAAACATTTTTGACCTCGGTGAAGCCGTCGGCGGCGTCCGGACCGAGCTCGCGGCCGAGTCCGGACTGCTTGAAGCCGCCGAACGGGGTCCAGTAGCGCACCGCGGAGTTGCTGTTGACCGAGAGGTTGCCGGACTCGACACCGCGTGCCACGCGCAGCGCCCGGCCCAGGTCTCGCGTGTGGATCGACCCGGACAGCCCGTATGCCGTAGCGTTCGCCAGCGCGATCGCCTCCTCTTCGTCCTCGAAGGTCATCACCGATACGAGGGGTCCGAAAACCTCTTCGCACCAGGCAGGTTCGTCGGTCGACCGCGCCTCGGCGACCATGGCCGGCATCCAGAACCCACCCAGGTTGGGCGCGTCACCTCGGATGACGACGTTCGCACCGTCGACATACGACTGCACCTTGTCGCGGTGTGCGGCGGAGATCAGCGGCCCCATCTCGGAGCGTTCGTCGGCGGGGTCGATCACCTGGACGCCGCGGACCGCGGGCTCCAGGTGCGTCATGAACTCGTCATACGCGTTGCGCTGCACCAGGATCCGCGACCGCGCACAGCAGTCCTGACCGGCGTTGTCGAAGACCCCGTATGGCGCCGCGGCCGCGGCCGCCGCGATGTCGGCGTCGGCGAAGACGATGTTGGAGTTCTTCCCGCCGAGCTCGAGAGTCACCCGCTTCACCTGCTCCGCACAGCCGGCCATGATCTTCTTGCCGACCGCGGTGGACCCGGTGAAGCACACCTTCCGGACCAGCGGATGTGTGACGAAGCGTTCTCCCACAACGCTTCCCGCTCCGGGCAGGACGGTGAACACGCCCTCGGGGATACCCGCCTCGAGCGCCAGCTTCCCGAGCCGGATGGCGGTCAGCGGAGTCAGCTCCGCCGGTTTGAGGACGACCGTGTTGCCCGCCGCGAGCGCCGGCGCGAGTCCCCAGCCGGCGATGGGCATCGGGAAGTTCCAGGGCACGATGATGCCGACCACGCCGAGCGGCTCCCGGAAGGTGATGTCGACGCCGCCGGGCACCGGGATCTGCCGGCCGAAGAGCCGCTCGGGCGTCGCGCTGTAGTAGTTGAGCACGTCCCGGACGTTGCCGGCCTCCCAGCGGGCGTTGCCGATCGTGTGCCCGGCGTTCCGCACCTCCAGCTGTGCCAGCTCCTCCAGATGCGCGTCCACGACGGCCGCGAACGAACGCAGCAGGCGCGCACGCTCGCCCGGCGCCACGGCGCGCCAGGACGCGAACGCGTCGTGCGCCCGCTCGATGGCCGCATCCGTGCCCGCGACGTCGAGCAGCTCGACCTCGCCGAACGCGTCGCCGGTGACCGGGCTGATCAGGGTGTGAGTGGTCAATGGTGTTCAGGACCTTTCAGTTTCAGAGCCGCTCGAAGCCACGGCGACGTTCCCAGTCGGTGACCGCGGCACCGAATGCCGCGAGCTCGACATCCGCCATGTTCGTGTAGTGGTCGACGACCTCGTCACCCAGGGCGGCCCGCGCGACCTTCGACGAGCCGAAGACGTCCCGTGCGGCGGCCATGCTGCCGGGCACCCGCGGCAGGTCGCTCAGGTAGGCGTTGCCCGACACCGGCGGCGGCAGCGGCAGATCCTCCTCGATGCCGTGCAAACCGCCGGCGATCATCGCGGCGAGCGCGAGGTAGGGGTTCACATCCGCGCCCGGCACCCGCAGCTCCATCCGGGCGGCGGCACCGTGACCGACCAGCCGCACCGCGCACGTCCGGTTGTCCTGGCCCCAGCCGACCGTCGTCGGCGCGAACGACCCGTCGGCAAACCGTTTGTAGGAGTTGATGTTCGGGGCATAGAGCAGGGTGAACTCGGCCGTCGTGGCGAGCACGCCCGCCACGAACTTCTCGTACAGGACACTGCGGCCGTCCGCGTCCGAACGGTCGGGATCGGTGAAGACCAGCGACCCGTCCGCGCCGCGCAGCGACAGGTGGATGTGGCACGACGAGCCCTCGCGCTCGTCATACTTCGCCATGAAGGTCAGCGACTTGCCGTGCTGGGCGGCGATCTCCTTGGCCGCGCTCTTGTAGAAGGCGTGGTTGTCCGCGGTGACCAGCGCCTCGTCGTACAGGAAGCCGATCTCGTGCTGCCCGAAGTTGCACTCGCCCTTGGCCGACTCCACGTTGAGCCCGGAGTCGTAGAGACTGTTGCGCAGTTCGCGCAGCAGCGGCTCGATGCGGGCGGTCCCGAGCAGCGAGTAGTCGACGTTGTACTGGTTCGAGGGGGTCAGCCGGTGGTAGTCGCGGTTGAGAGCGTCCTCGTAGGAGTTCTCGAAGACGATGAACTCCAATTCCGTTCCGGCGTATGCCTTCCAGCCGTGCTCGGCGAGCCGGTCCAGCTGCTGGCGGAGTATGCCGCGCGGCGATGCCGCGACCGTGCGGTGGTCCGGCCACATCAGATCGCACTGCACCATGGCGGTGCCCGGCTGGTGCGCCACCCGTCGGGCGGTGTCCCAGTCGATGACGAACTCCATGTCGCCATAGCCCTTGTCCCACCCGCTGGTGGCGTAACCGTCGACGGTGTTCATGTCGACGTCGACGGCCAGCAGGTAGTCGCAGCCCTCGGTGCCGTCGGTCGCGACGTGGTCGAGGAAGTGCTTCGCGTGGAACCGCTTGCCCTGCAAGCGTCCCTGCATGTCGGTGAAAGCGGTGACGACGGTGTCGATCTCACCCGCCTCGATGAGCTGACGCAGTTGCTCCTGCGTCAGGTGACGTTCGTTGCGTAAGGCCATGATGTCCTTTCTGGTGGCGGCGAGTGGTCAGCCGAGCAGGCCGCGCAGCAGAGCCGCGGTGTCCGAACAGTGTTGGTGCATCACGCGATTGGCCCGTGACTCGTTGCCGGCGAGGATCGCCGTGACGATCGCCCGGTGCTGGCTTGCGGAGTGTTTGATGTTGCGCGGCAGGACCGGGATCGCCTGCAGCATCGTGTGCAGGTCATCCTGGGCGTCGGTCACCGCGGTGATCAGCCGTGGCGAGCCGGACAGCCGTGCGATGGTCAGGTGCAGGATGCTGTCGGCCCGGCGGTGGATCGCCTCGTCCGGCGCATGCTCGACGGTCTCGAGCGCCGCCTCCAGCGCGGCACGGTCGTCGCCGGTGAGCTCGTCGCGGCTGCTTCTGGCCGCTGCCAGGCCGGCCGCTCCGGGCTCGACGATCGCCCGGAACTCCAACGCATCCCGCAGGTCCTCCTGTCGGCCGGCGATGGCCGGCCGGTTGCGCTGCACCGGCATGACGTTGAGCACTTCCGTGCCACCGCCGCGGCCACGACGGGTCTGCACGACACCGGCCGACCGCAGTGCGGTGATCGCCTCGCGCAGGGTGGCACGGGACACCGCGAGCAGCTCGGCGAGGTCGCGCTCCGGCGGCAGCATGCTGCCGGGAGGATAGATGCCCAGCCGGATGGCGATCGCCAGCTGCTCGACGCACGCCTCGAAGGCGTGGTGCGCGTGGATCGGTCGCAGCACCACCCGGTCCAGCCGCTCACCCGCGGTCGTGTCATTCATCTCGGGTCCCCTCGTCACGACGCCGGTTCCGGCTCCTTCTCCACATCATCCTCCGGCTCGATGGTCTTGAGCATGAAGTGGGTTCGGCCCCCGGCGAACCAGGTGATGATCGCGAACGCAGCGACCACGATCACGGCGATCGGCGCGTAGTTGAAGTTGTCGACGGTGATCGGCGACGCCGGCGGCAGGATGAACAGGATGCAGATGAACACCACCCACACCACGGCCACCCAGCCGATCAGCGGGCTCCACCTGCCGAGGTTCCACGGGCCGGGGGTGAAGTCGGGTTGCCGGCGGCGCAGAGAAGACCGGCACGACATACGCGATGTAGAGGCCGATGACCGCGATCGACGTGACGGCGAGGTATGCCGTGGTGCTGAACAGCGCCGGCGAGGTCAGGATGATCGACAGCACGATGCAGAACCAGATCGAGTTGGTCGGTGTGCCGGTGCGCGGGTTGACCTTCGCCCACAGCTTCGAGCCGGGCAACGCGTCGTCACGCGAGAACGCATAGGTCATACGGGAGTTCGCGGTCACCGACGCCATGCCGCAGAAGAACTGCGCGATACAGACGATGAAGAGCAGGAACTTCGCCATGAACGGGTTGTTCAGCGCGTCCAGGAAGACCTGTGCGGGCGGCAGGCCGGTGTCGCTGCCCGCCAGCTTGTCCAGGCCGGCCGACGAGCCGTTCTGGATCGCGGCGGTGATCGAGAAGAGCAGCAGGAAGCCGCCGATCACCGAGATCACGACGCTCATCACGATGCCGCGCGGGGCGGCGGTCGCTGCGCCCTTGGTCTCCTCGGCGACGTGGGCGGAGGCGTCATACCCGGTGTAGGTGTACTGCGCCATCAGCAGACCCATCAGGAAGACGTAGGGCCCGAAGCTCCAGCCGGTGGCGTTGTGGGTCTCGGTCAGGGTCCAGCCGACCGACTGGTGGTGGTCGGGCAGGATCCACAGCACGGCGACGATGAAGAGCGCGCCGACGACGTGCCACCAGGCGGACACCATCGACAACAGGCTGACCAGACTCACCCCGAAGGTGTTGAGCAGTCCGTGCACCACGATGATCCCGACGAACAGCAGGAACGTGTGGCCGGCCGTGACGCTGGTGCCCCAGGTGAGGTTCATGAACGCCATCCACGTGGTGGCGCAGCCGAAGTCGATGGCCGCGGTGACCGCGACCTCGCCCATGAAGTTGAACCATCCGACGAACCAGGCCCATTGGCGGTTGTTGCGGCGCGCGAGCCGGCTGGCCCAGAAGTACAGGCCGCCGGCCGTCGGGTAGACCGAGCACACCTCGGCCATCGCCATCGAGACACAGATGACGAAGATGCCGACGATCAGCCACCCGAGGGTGATGGCCGCCGGACCGCCGGAGTTGAGCGCGATCGCGTAGGACGTGATGCAGCCCGCCAGGATCGAGATTATCGAGAACGACACCGCGAAGTTCGAGAAGCCCGACATGCCGCGATGGAGCTCCTGCTTGTAGCCCATCTCCGCCAGCAGGCGGGCGTCGTCGTCGAGATGTTCGTGGGTGGAAGGGTTTTCGTGGCTCACAACTGGCTCCCAGTACTGCCGGACCGGAAAGTGCGGACGCGTCAGTGTGGCGCAGGCCACCCCGTTTGGTCAATGGTCGAACTTCATACCTTTTCGCGCGGCGCGGCCGGGCCTCGCTCGGCCGTTGACGGTCGAACTACCGGTTGACGGCGCAATTGCGGGGTCAACGGCGATTTCAGCCGTCAACGGCGGGAAAGACCGTCACCGGATGTCGATCGCGGCGCGCGAAACCCAACCGAACGGTGCCCTCGTGCAGTAGACCTCATGACAGCACTCGACGGAGGGAGGCGGGGTGCGCTCGAAACGGACGGGTGGCGAGCTGGCGCAGGCGCTGGCAGCGTGCCGCCCTGCGATGCGCCGGTTCGCCTACACACTGGTGGGGCCGGACCAGGCGGACGATCTGGTCCAGGACGCCGCGGAGCGGGCCTGGCGCAAGCAACGCCTGTTCGACCCCGGACGTGGCAGCGCCCAGGCGTGGCTGCTCGCGATCGTGGCCGACCAGGCACGGCAACGGTGGCGCCGACCGCAGCCTGCGTGGCAGGAGTTGCACCCGGAGGCGCTCGTCATACCTGCCTCCGACACGGCCACCGTCGACCTGCTGCGAGCCATCGACGCACTCCCGGCACGGCAGCGCGCAGCGGTCGTCCTGCACTACTTCGTCGACCTGCCGCTCGCCGACGTCGCCGAGTTGCTCGGTTGCGCGCCCGGCACGGTCAAGTCCCAGCTCCACGACGCCCGCGGCGCACTGGAGCAAGCGTTAGGAGACTCCTATGCCCACGATTGAGGACCGCCTGCGCCACACCGGCGAGGTATGGCGGGACCACGTCGACGCGGACGGCGGACGACAGCCGCTGCGACCGCGACACGCACCCGCGACACCACGGCGACTGGCCCTCGCGGCCGCCGCAGCGGTGGTGGTCGTCGGCGGCGGGGCGGTCGCCGGGTTCGCCATACACAACGCCTCCCACCCGGGGCAGGGCCACGGCGGGATCGCCGCGTCGTGCGCGGCACCGCAGGTGCTGCTGCCCGGTTCGAAGACGAACCTCCCGGTTGTGCATCCCGGCGAGACGGTGACAGTAACCGGCCGCTACTTCCTCGACACCTGCAACGACACGAACCCGTCGCTCGGCCCGGCGCCCAAGCCGGTGGCGGCGCACCTGGTGCTGCGGCACGGCACGCGCACCGTGCGACTGGGATCGGTGCAGTCACACGGCGAGCTCGGCACGTTCCGCACCACGATCCGCATCCCCACCGACTTCCCGACGGGCCGGGCCACGCTGGTGAGCCAGGATCCGCCGAGCAGCGCGCTCAAGCTCACGGTGAAAGCGCCGGACAACACCACGACCGCGGAATAGCGCGGTTTTTTGGGGGCAGCGGTCCCCCTGAGACCGCCGCCCCCATACATAGAGACAGGCGACCCGCAAAAGTGTGACGCGGCGACGCCCCGGCAAGTTCTCACTCACCGGGGCGTCGGGGTTGCTGCACGTGTTGTCGAGCCGTCAGCCCTCCGGCAGGTCCGCGAAGCTCTGCTTCATCTCGCGGTACCAGCCCATCGATTTCTTCGGGTGCAACCAGCGGCCCTTCATCTCCTTGCGGGCCGTGAGGTGCGTGGCGTCTCCGGCCTGCTCGGCGTCCTTGAGGTGCTGGTCCTGCGCCTTGATCACCTCATCCGCGGTGTCCCCGCGGTGCTCCAGATCGCAGGGTCCGCCGAGTTGCCGGCAGGTCATCGTCTTCATGGTTGGTCTCCCTCTCGATTGGTCGTTCGTCATGGTGACGAACGGCCCACCGGAAGTGTGACCGCGTCAGCCGGCGACCTTCTCCGGCACCTGCTGCTCCTGCTGCGCGACCAGGTCGAGCGCGACGTCGGTGATCATGTCCTCCTGGCCGCCGACCAGACCGCGCCGGCCGACCTCCATCAGGATGGTCCGCACGTCGATGCCGTAGCGCTGCGCGGCGACCTCGGCGTGCCGCAGGAAGCTGGAGTAGACCCCGGCATACCCGAGGGTCAGCGTCTCGCGGTCCACCCGCACCGGGCGGTCCTGCAGCGGACGCAGCAGGTCGTCGGCGGCGTCCTCGAGCGCGTGCAGGTCGCAGCCGTGCTGCCAGCCCTGCAGGTTCGCGACCGCGATGAACGGCTCGATCGGGCAGTTGCCCGCACCGGCGCCGTGCCCCGCGAGCGACGCATCCACCCGGTAGACGCCCTCCTCGACCGCCACGACCGAGTTGGCCACGGACAGCGACAGGTTCTCGTGAGCGTGTATGCCGAGCTCGGTCGACGGGTCCAGCACGTCCCGGTAGGCACGGACCCGCTCGCGCACGCCGGCCATCGTGAGCCGGCCGCCGGAGTCCGTGACGTAGACGCAGTTGGCGCCGTACGACTCCATCAGCTTCGCCTGCTGCGCCAGACCGGCCGGGTCGTTCAGGTGGCTCATCATCAGGAAGCCCGACACGTCCATGCCCAGTTCGCGCGCCGCCGAGATGTGCTGCGCCGAGACGTCCGCCTCGGTGCAGTGCGTCGCGACGCGGACCGAGCGGACACCCAGCTGGTAGGCGTGTTTCAGCTCCTCGATGGTGCCGATGCCGGGCAGCAGCAGGGTGGTCAGCCGTGCGTTCTTGATGTTGTCGGCCGCCGCCTCGATCCACTCCCAGTCCGAGTGCGACCCAGGCCCGTAGTTCAGGGACCCACCGGCCAGGCCGTCGCCGTGGGCGACCTCGATGGCGTCGACGCCCGCGGCGTCGAGCGCGGCCACGATGCGACCCACGTTGTCCGGGGTGATCCGGTGCCGCACCGCGTGCATGCCGTCGCGCAGGGTCACGTCCTGCACGAAGATCTTGGTCGTCTCACTCATCGCGCGCCCTCCAGCTCCGCGTCGGCCGGCGCGGCGACGGCACCGTCACCCGCGGCGATCGCCTCCGCGACGCGCATCGCCGCCGAGGTCATGATGTCCAGGTTCCCGGCATACGCCGGCAGGTAGTGCGCGGCCCCCTCGACCTCGAGGAAGACCGACACCTGATGGGTCGCCGCGGCGGCGCCGTCGGCGAGCGTGTGGACCGGCTGGTCCTCGGGGATCTCGATGAACTGCACCTGCTGCTTGAGCCGGTAGCCCGGCACGTAGCTCGCGACCGCGTCGATGGTCTGCGCGATCGAGGCCCGCACCGCCTCGCGGGTCTGCTCGTCGGGGGCGTTCACCAGCGCCAGCACGGTGTCACGCATGATCAGCGGCGGCTCGGCCGGGTTCAGGATGATGATCGCCTTGCCGCGGGTTGCACCGCCGACCTGCTCGATGGCGTGGCTGGTGGTCTCGGTGAACTCGTCGATGTTCGCGCGAGTGCCCGGCCCGGCCGACTTGGACGCGATCGACGCGACGATCTCGGCATACGGCACCGGCGCGACCTTGCTGATCGCGGCCACGACCGGGATGGTCGCCTGCCCGCCGCAGGTGACCATGTTGACGTTGGGCGCGTCCAGGTGCTCGGCCATGTTGACCGCCGGCACCACGAACGGGCCGATCGCGGCAGGGGTCAGGTCGACCAGTCGCTTGTTGTACGGCGCGAGCGCCGCGGCGTTGGCCTTGTGCGCACCGGCGGAGGTCGCGTCGAAGACGATCTCGATCTCGTCGAAGCCGTCCATCGCGATCAGGCCGGTGACTCCCTCGGCCGTCGTGGGTATGCCGAGCCGCGCCGCGCGCGCCAGGCCGTCCGACTCCGGGTCGATGCCGACCATGGCACCAACCTCCAGGGTCTCGGACAGTCGCATGACCTTGAACATCAGGTCGGTGCCGATGTTGCCGGACCCGATGATGGCCACCTTGGTGGCGCCGGGGGAATTCCTCATTCGCTTGTCTCCTTCGGGGTGAAGGTCGCCGTGACCTCACCAAGTCCTTCGATCCGTGCGGTCACGCTCGACCCGGCCTGCACCGCGACCATCGGTCCGAGTGCGCCGGAGAGCACCACCTGTCCGGCGCGCAGCGGGTCGCCCATGTCACGCGCGGTGCGGGCCAGCCACTGCAGGGCGATCAGCGGGTCTCCCAGGCAGGCGGCGCCGTCGCCGGTCGACACGACGTCGCCGTCGAGCGTCATCTCCATCGAGACCTTGATCGGCTCGAATTCGTCCAGGCTGCAGTGCTTCTCACCGAGCACGAAGCGTGCGGACGAGCCGTTGTCGGCCACCGTGTCGCCGAAGGTGATGTCCCAGCCGGCGATCCGGCTGTCGACGATCTCCAGGGCGGCCACGCCGTAGTCGACCGCGGCCCGCACCTGCTCCAGGTCGAGGTCACCGTCGGCCAGGTCGGCCTTGAGGACGAACGCGATCTCGGCCTCGACCTTCGGCTGCAGCAACCGGTCGGTCGGGACCGCGCCGGTGTCCTGCATGTCGTCGAAGAGCACGCCGAAGTCGGGGCGGTCCACGCCGAGCTGCTGCTGGACGACGGGGGAGGTCAGACCGATCTTGCGGCCGACGATGGTGGCGCCGCCGGCCAGCCGGTCCCGGGTGAGCAGCGCCTGCACGGCATACGCCGCCTCGACGTCGTCCGCGCCGATGAGGTCACGGACCGGGGCGCAGGGCGCGAGCTGCGCGGCCGCCTGCTTCAGGCGGTCCGCCGCGGCGTGCACGGTGTCGGTGGTGGTTTCGCTCATGCCATCCACTGTGCTGGCCCGGCACCACCACACGCGAGGGTTTGGTTCCGCTCATCGGAACTCTCGGTGTCAGTCGGCCCGGCGGGTCGCTTCCGCCAGCTCCCGGCGCCTCGCCAGGGTGGCCGCGATGCCCGCGGCCGCTGCTTGCACGCTCGACGCGTGCTGCTGCGGTTTGAAGCGAGTGGCCGGTCCGCTGACGCTGACGGCGGCGACGACGTCGTCCGGGTCGCTCACGATCGCCGACCCCACACAGACGGTGCCGACCGAGGACTCCTCGATCTCGTAGGCGACCCCGGTCGCGAGCACGGACTCCAGTTGGGCCCGCAACCGCCCGGGTGCCGTGATCGTGCGCGGCGCGAGCCGCCGCAGCGGACCCGCCAGCACTGTTCGTTGTATGTCGTCCGGCGCGTGCGCGAGCAGCACCTTCCCGATCGCCGTGGCGTGCAACGGCATCCGGCCACCCAGCCGCGACGGCATGCGCGCCTGGCGGTGCCCGCCGAGCTTGGCGACATACACGACCTCGACGCCCTCACGCACGCCCAGGTGCACGATCTCGTGGGTGCGTTCGTAGAGGTCCTGCAGGAACGGTGTGGCCACTTCCAACAGGTCCCGCTCGACCGACGCGCGCATACCCAGCTCGAAGAGGCGTCCGCCCAGGACGTAGCCCTCGTCACCGTGCAGGTCGAGCAGCCGCAGCCGGGTCAGCTCCGTGAGCAGCCGGTGCAGGCTCGCCTTCGGCATCCCGGTGCGCTGCTGCAACTGGGCGAACCGCAGCGCGTTCTCGCCGGGACGGAACGCCTCCAGCACCTCCACCGCTCGCTCGAGCCGCCCGGACGTCATACCGAGCACTGAATCCTGCGGGTGCCCGGCCGGTCAAGCGGCACGCGGATCAGTAGTTGGGCGCCAACGCCTTCGCGAGCGCGACGAGCGCGACGCGCCACGTCAGTAGTTGCCCACGATCGCCTTGCCGACGGCCGTCAGCGTCGCCTTGCCGACGTGGCCACCGAAGCCCCGGACGAGGACCAGATGATGTTCGGTCGCTATGCGCAGGGTCGGTGGCTCACCGTTGCTGCGGCCGGTGAACACCGCCGCGGAACCCACGCCCTCGACCCGCTGGGCGTTCGGCCATCGCCGTTGCATGGAGCGCACCACCACCGGCCAGTTCGCCGGGCCGTCGTCGCCCTCGACAGTCACGTACTCGCCCCGGGTCGCCCACCGGCAGGTCTGCTCACCGTCGATATCCTGGTCACGGCGGATCGTCGGAGCGGCTCCGAGCGCCGCAGCCGCTGCGGTGTCGGCGGCCGTGCAACCCGGCTGCACGATCTGCGCCGGCCACGCATCCGCCGTGTCGGCGAGCGGCAGCGCCAGGTCGAGCTCCGCACCGAGCTGGTGGGAGGTCAGACCCACTGTGCTGTCCGCAACGGCGAGGATGCGATCGCCGACGTGCAGCAACACCCGGGTGGCACCGGGTCCGCGTTCGACCAGCATGTCCTGGCCATCGACGCGAAGGCGTTCGCCGTAGCGCGCATCCTGCGTGACGTAGTCGCCGTTCACCCTGGCCCGCACATAGGTGTCCCACTGGGTCGCGCTCCAGGTGGCCGCCGAGACCCCGAAGTACATCGTCGCCGGATCCGTCCCGGCGCTGTTCTTCAGCGTCACCGCGCAGTAGTCGATGGCCGGCCGGCCGACGTCGCTGCGCACCGTCCGGCGGGGAGCGGCGGCCCGGTAGTGGGGACCGGCGGTCTCCGCCACCTTGCCGACGTCGATCCTGTTGCAGATGCTGCGCTTCCACAGTTGCGCGTCGGTCGGTGCCACGGCAGCGGTACTCGTCGGGGCAGTCCGGGCCGCTGTCCCCCCGGGCGACGTCGACGCCCCGGACGAACCCGATGAACTGCACGCCCCCAGCGCCGCGGTCGCGATCACCGCCGCCAGCACCGCTGTCGCACGTCGCACGAACCCGTCTCCTCCCACCGGTGAACCTGTCAGAGGAGTTGACGTCCGGTATGGCGACTTCGGTTGCACCGGCTCCGCCATACCAGCCGACGGCCCGGCAGCGACCGAGACCGTCATACCTCGGAATACGTTCTGCCCTCGACATACTCGACGCGACCACCGATCGCGACCGTCCCGTCGTCCTGCGGCCGGACGACGATGCGCGACCCGACCCCCTGATGGATGGTGAGCGGTCGTTGCAGCAGCGCGCCGAGCCGGATGGCGGCCGCACCCGTCGCCTCGTCCTCGGCGATGCCCATCCGCGTCGGGAAGACACGCACCCGGACCTCCCCGGCCGCCTCGTCCATCCAGGCCCACACGTGCAGGTGCTCGCCGGGTCCGGCGCCCGGGTGGGCCTCGACCTCCGCCGCCGAGCCGAGCCGGTGCATGTCGAACTCCGGCGCCCACTCCGGCCGGGCGCTGATCCAGGTGTCGTCGCCGTCGACCCAGGCCGGGACGTCGCCGGCGGGCGGATGCAGCGTCGATACCTCGAAACCCTCGCGGTGCAGCAGCCAGGAGGTGCCCACGAGCGGGTGACCGGCGAGCGGCAACTCGACCGCAGGAGTGTGGATCCGGACCTCGCCGCGCGCGGCGTCACGCACGAAGACGGTCTCGGAGAAGCCGAGTTCGGCGGCGACGGCCTGCCGCCGGTCGGCCGGCCGGTCCGCGGCGTCGAGGAACACCCCGAGCGGATTGCCCCCGCGACCGTCGTCGCCGACGAACACCTTCAGCACGTGCAGCAGCGTCATACCGCCATTCAACACGGGTCGGGGCTATGCGGCCGGACCGGGCACGATCCGGCCGGCCGCCTCGCCGAACCCGATGCGCGAGCCGCCCGCCCCCGGGGCGGTGGCGCGCAGCACGATCTCGTCACCGTCCTGCAGGAAGGTGCGGGTCTCGTCCCCGACGGTGACCGGCTCGGCGCCGCCCCAGGTCAGCTCGATGAACGCGCCGCGCTGGTCCTTGTCCGGCCCGGAGATCGTGCCGGACGCGAAGAGGTCGCCGGTGCGTGACGGGGCACCGTTCACCGTCTGGTGGGCCAGCATCTGCGCGGGCGACCAGTACATCGCGGCGTACGGCGGGCGGGAGACGACCTGGCCGTTCCACACGACCTCGAGGTCGATGTCGAGTCCCCAGGTGCGGTCCATCGCCAGGTAGGGCAACACTTTCGGGTCCTGCGGGGGCGTGTCGACGCGGGCGGCGTCGAGTGCGAGCAGCGGCACCACCCAGGGGCTGATGGTGGACGCGAACGACTTGCCCAGGTTGGGTCCGAGCGGGACGTACTCCCAGGCCTGTATGTCGCGGGCCGACCAGTCGTTGAACAGCACGACCCCGAAGATGTGCCGGTCCGCGGCGCCGGCCGGCACGGACGTGCCCATCGCCGAACCGGTCCCCACCACGAAACCCAGCTCGGCCTCGATGTCCAGGCGGGTACTCGGCCCGAAGACCGGTGCCGGGTCGTCCGGGCCCTTGCGCTGGCCGTTCGGGCGCACGACGTCGGTGCCGGACACCACGACCGAGGCGGCCCGCCCGTGGTAGCCGACCGGCAGGTGCTTCCAGTTGGGCATCAGCGGCTCGGGGTTGTCCGGCCGGAAGAGCCGGCCCAGGTTGGAGGCGTGGTGCTCGGACGCGTAGAAGTCGACGTAGTCGGCGACCTCGAACGGCAGCAGCATCTCGACGTCGCCCGTCGCGTGCACCGCGTCGTCGGGTATGTCCCCGGCCAGCCCCGCCGCGATCCGCTCGCGCACCGACACCCAGCGGTCGTAGCCCTGCGCCATGAAGGCGTTCAGCGTCGGCTCGGCGAAGACGGCGTCGTCGCCCTCGGTGCCGAGCAGCAGCCCGAGGTCCACCACGTCGTCGCCGAAACGTGTTGCGATCCGGGATGTTCCGCCTGGAACCCGGTAGACGCCATAGGGCAGGTTGGCGAGGCCGAAGAGCGAGTCGGCCGGGACGGTCAGGCGGGTCATGCGGTCTCCTGGGTGCGGGTGCGGTGGGACTCGGGCAGCAGCCCGAGGTCGACGAGTTCATCGACGGGGTCGGCGACGGAGCAGGTGCCGAAGGAGCGGAACGTCTGCCGCACACCCGGCCCCAGCTCTTGTATGCCGCTCGCCACGACGGCCGGATCCCGCTGTGCGAGCAGGCCGGCGATCTCGTCGACGGACGCCTCCCGGTGTGCCGCGTCGGCGGCCAGCAGCACGTTGAGGAAACCGTGCTGCTCGAAACCGGTATCCGGGTCGGTGTTGCGCAATGCGTGGTGCAGACCGGCAGTTGCCTTGAACGACAGACCGTTCCGCGTGACGGAGGCGATCGTCTCGGCCAGCTCGGCCTCGTCCGGGTAGAGCTCGGCGCGGACGCCGCCGGTGCGCAGCTTGGCGCGGAGGCGTGTCCCGGACAGCACCGCGGCGACGGCGTCACGGCGTGCGTCACGCGGCAGCTCGACATACACCTCGAGGTCGTCGGGGACGCCGGACAGCGCACCGACGACAGCCGATGCTGCATCGCCTCCGCCGAGCGCCACCTCGAGCCCCACCAACCGGACCGCGGGGATCGCGGCGGCCCGCGCCAGCGCGGCACCCACGCCGGCGAGTGGCACGGTCATCGACAGGGGCAGCGATCCGGGCGGCAGGGACGCCGTGCACGCCGCGAGCGCATCCAGGTCGCGGGCCGCGAGCACGAAGGCGCCGACGACCCCGGCATACGGTGCGTGTTCGTGGCGCCCGTGTGCCGGAACTGCTTCCGCCAGAGGGAGATTCCCGGGCGGGAAGACCGCGGCGTCGTCGAGCAGCCGGTCGAAGATGCTCATTGCTGTCCCTGCGACCACGAGTAGGCGTAGGTGCCGTCGTCGGCGGCGCGCGCACCCTCGCCGAGCAGCAACGGCCGGAACGTGTCGACCATGACGGCGAGCTCGTCGAAGTACTCCACGCCGATGGACCGCTCGTACGCGCCCGGCTGCGGGCCGTGCGAATGGCCGCCCGGGTGCAGCGAGATCGAGCCGTTGCCGATGCCGGAGCCCTTGCGCGCCTCGTAGTCGCCGCCGCAGTAGAACATGACCTCGTCGGAGTCGACGTTGGAGTGGTAGTAGGGCACCGGGATCGACAGCGGGTGGTAGTCGACCTTGCGCGGCACGAAGTTGCAGACCACGAAATTGAAACCCTCGAAGACCTGGTGCACGGGCGGCGGCTGGTGCACCTTGCCGGTGATCGGCATGAAGTCCTCCACGTTGAAGGCGAAGGGATAGAGACAACCGTCCCAGCCAACCACGTCGAAGGGGTGGTCCGGGACCACGTGGACGGATCCGCCGATGCCGCCGGGCAGCCCCTCGACGCGGTGTTTGACGTAGACCTCGACGCCTTCGGTGGTCGAGCCCGTCGGGGCCTCCGCCAGGTGTGGCTCACCCGGCCCGCGCAGGTCGCGCTCGCAGTAGGGGGCGTGCTCCAGCAGCTGCCCGTGCTTGGACAGGTACTGCCGGGCCGGGCCGATGTGGCTGTTGCCCTCGATCGCGTAGATCCGGACCGTGCCGCGCGGCACGATGCGGTGCGTGGTCGCACGCGGGATGACGATGTAGTCGCCCTGGTGTGCGTCCAGGTCGCCGAAGACGGTCTCGACGACCGCGTCACCCTCCTCGACATACAGGCACTCGTCGCCGATCGCGTTGCGGTAGAGGGGACTCGGCGTATCCGCGACCACGTAGTTCAGGCGCACGTCGCCGTTGCCCAGCACCAGCCGGCGCCCGGTCACCGCGTCGACACCGGTCGTGCCCGCGGGGAAGAGCTCGTGCAGCTTCAGGTGCATCGGCTTCAGCGGGTGGTTGGGGACCAGGCTCTGGTCGGGCAGCTCCCAGACGCGGAACTCCCGGACCGACGACGGGATGCTGCGGTGGTAGAGCAGCGAGGAGTCGGAGGAGAAGCCCTCCTCGCCCATCAGCTCCTCGTAGTAGAGCGAGCCGTCGGCGGCGCGGTGCTGGGTATGGCGGGTCCGTGGCACGGAACCGACGGAGCGGTAATACGGCATCGATGGGTCCTTTCGAGCAGGGCACGGGCGGGTGTTCCTGACACGTCAGGCTAGGAATACTCCGCGTCATACAGCCGGAATCACCCGGTTATGACATGTGAATGACATAATTGACGCGAAGGGACGGTGCGGCATGCCTGACGCGAGGGGATCGGTGTCGGTCTTCCCGGTGCCCGACCGGCGGCTGGCGATCGTGGCGCTGCGCGGGCCGCACGCACACGCCGGGGTCGTGCCGACGCACCAGCTGCTGGTGGAGCAGGCGGCCGCGGGGCTGGCCTGGTCCACCTTCGCGGTCAGCAGCGCGGCAGAGCTGGCCTGGTCGCTGACCGTCAACCGGCCGGCCGCGGTCGCGGTGGTGGGCTCGACAGCCGCCCCGCCCGACCCGGAGCTGATCGAGCGGGTCCGGGCGGCAACCCGGGCACCGGTCCTCGTCCTGGGCGCCTTCAGCGCGAATCGGACCATCGCCCTGCTCCGCGCCGGCGCCGACACCGTGGCCGCGCCGGCGATCCGGCCGGCCGAGCTCGGCGGTCGGCTGCTCGCCCTGGTCCGCCGGGCGGCGGGCGGCTCGGACAGCGGTGCGCGCTACCTGGCCGCGGGGCCGTTGCGCATCGACCTGTGGCAGCACGAGGCCGCCCTCGACCAGCAGCCGCTGGCGCTGACGGCGACCGAGTTCAAACTGCTGGTCTGCCTGATGGAGGCCGACGGGCGGGCCGTCCCGAGCGACCGCATCGTCGCCCGGGTGTGGGGTTGGGCCGGTGACGATGCCGGGCCGAACCTGTTGCGGATCAACGTGATGCGGCTGCGCCGCAAGCTCGGTGAGCGCGCCACGGACGCACGGCTCATCGTGTCGGTGCGCGGCACCGGCTACCGGTTCGGGGCGCAGGTCACCGAGCTCGGCGAGCGCGAGGACCGGCCGCCGGCGGACGCGAGCAGCGACCTGCTGCTCGCCGAACGGCTCGCCCGCCGATGCGAGGAGCTGGCGTCCGCGCCGGACGCCGCGCAGGCCGCCCAGCGAGTCATCGAGTCACTGATCACCGAGGGCACGGTGGACGCCGCGGGCCTGCACCTGCTGCGGGACGACCGGTTGCAGCTGGTCGCGCACCGCGGCTTCAGCGCCGCGTGGGAGGACGCCGCGCGGGAGCTGCAGCTGGTCGACTCCGGGTATGGCGCCGTCCGCGCGCTCGGCTCCACCGAGCCGCTGCAGCTGCGCCCGGCGCGGGCGCCGCGCTTCCCCGGCACGGCGCAGCTGACGCGGGCCGAGCTGCCCGGCACCTACCTGTTCGTCCCGTTGCGCAGCGGGGACGCCGTCGTCGGGGCGATGGGCCTGCACCGGCACTCCGACGAACCCTTCGGTCCGCTCACCATCACCTACCTGCGCGCGGTCGGCGCCCTGTGCGTGTGTGCCTGGAGCCGCGCCCGCTCAGCCGAGCCGATCCAGCAGCGCTGAACAGCCTGCAAACATCCGGTTAGCAGCTCTGCAATCATCCGGTCAGCGACTGCTCACAGCACCTTCGTGCCGTACATCTCCCCGAGCCGGTTGGCCAGCAACTCCAGCCGCTCGCCGTCCGGACCGCGGAAGTAGATCGAGTCCCGCGACGCCACCTGGTAGGGCACCCCGGCGTCGTCCAGCTTGGCGCGCAGGTAGTCCCAGTTCTCCTTGGTGACCGAGATCGCGATGTGGTGGTGGCCGCCGAGGACCTCGCGGTAGGCGCCGACGTCGACGCCGGGCAGGTCGAAGTAGGCGATCAGGTTGCCCGCGCCGATGTCGAAGAAGAAGTGCGTCGAGCCGGGCAGGTCGCGGTTCTCGAACATCTCGGTCAGCGGCATCTCCAGCAGGTCCTGCCAGAAGGCGCAGGTGCGCTCGACGTCCGAACTGATCTGTGCCGTGTGGTGATTGCCGCGTCCCCGGGTCTGCGGCGGGTTCTCCTGCAGGAACCGGCGCTTGATGCGCTCGCGGTCCTTGGTGAGTGCGTCGAGGTCGACCTCGGCCTGCTCCCCGCCGCTGTAGGTCGAGTCGGACATCACGTCGATCCTTCCGCCATACGGCTGGCCGCCGGTCGGCGACCTGGTCCACCCCGGTCGCATGTGCGACCCTGAAAACCTATGAGCACGCGTGGTGTGCCGGCGGCGCCCAGGCAGACGTTCCGATCGTATGCCGCGTCCGGGTTCGGCGACGAGGTTCGGCGCTGGGAGGCCTACAACGCCGAGTCACTGATCGCGCTCGCCTGCGAGGTCCGCGACACCGAGCCGCTGCGCGCGAAACAGACCAACCTGGTGCTGCCGCGCCTGCAGATCGCCACCATCACCGGCAGCCCGCACCACGTGTCGCGGTCGGCTGAGCTCGTCGAGCGCTTCCCCACGGACTCGATCGCGGTGTATGTCGGGCTGGGCGCCGACAACAGGTTCACCAGCAACGGCCACCGCGGCATCATCCGGCGCGGCGACGTGATCGTGTGCGACGCGGACCAACCCTTCGAGCGCGAACTCGGCCACGGGGTCAGCGAATTCGCGGTCAAAGTGAGCCGGTCGGAGTTGCGCGAGTCCCTCGGTGTCGAGGTCGCGGGCGAGGTGTCGCTGCTGAGCGCGCGGGACAACCCCGCCGCGCACGCCCTCACCCGCACCGCCGTCGCCGCGATCCGCACCGCGGGCAGCAGGTCGGTCGACGAGCTGGGTGTCCTGGAGCTGGTCGGCCTGCTCGCGGCCGGTGACGCGACGGCGCCGGAGGTCCGGCACCGGGCGATGGCACGCGCCCACATCGAGGAGCACCTGGCCGACCGGGCCCTGTCCGCCGGCACCGTGGCCGCGGCAACGGGCATCAGCGAGCGCCAGCTGTCCCGGATCTTCGCAGCCACCGGGGTCTCGCTGCCGCAGTACATCCGCGGAAGGCGGCTGGAGCTGGCCCGCAGCATCCTGGTCGCCGGCTCGGTGCACTCCACGACTGATGCCGCCCGCGCCGCGGGGTTCGCGTCGCCGGCGCACTTCTCGCAGGCCTTCCAGAAGCGCTTCGGCGTCTCCGCCGGCTCGGTCCGGCGGACTGCGGGGGACTGAGGTTCCCGTTTCCGCCATACCTGCTCGTAGTCCTCGCCGACCACGTCTGTGACACAGCACACTTCGGAGTACAGCCCGGGCACCGGCCCGGCGCGGATCGGAAGGTATGACGAATGCCCACCTTCGATGACGGCCTGGCCGCGACGGACCTGCCGGACTCCGACGTGGTCGACACCGACGTCCTGATCGTCGGCTCCGGTCCGGCGGGTTCCTCGGCGGCGCTCTTCCTGTCCACGCTCGGGGTCGCGAACATCATGATCACCAAGTACCGCTGGACCGCGAACACACCGCGCGCCCACATCACCAACCAGCGGTCGATGGAGATCTTCCGGGACATGGGCATCGAGGACCAGGTGCTCGCCGACGCGACACCGCACGAGCTGGTCGGCGACACCGTCTTCTGCACCGCGATCGCCGGGGAGGAGATCGGGCGCATCCACACCTGGGGCACCCGGCCGGACCGTGAGGCGGACTACCGCCTCGCCAGCCCGTGCCTGACCGTCGACATCCCGCAGACCTACCTGGAGCCGATCCTGGTGCGCAACGCCACGGTGCGCGGCACGCAGAGCCGGTTCTCCACCGAATACCTGTCGCACTCCCAGGACGACGACGGTGTCACCACCCGGGTGCGTGACCGGCTGACCGGGCAGGAGTACAGCATCCGGTCGCGCTACCTGATCGGCGCCGACGGAGCCCGCTCGATGGTCGCCGCGGACATCGACCTGCCCTACGAGGGCCGGATGGACATCGCCGGATCGATGAACATCACCTTCAAGGCGGACATCTCCGCACTCGTGGATCACCGCCCCAGCGTGCTGTATTGGGTGATCCAGCCGGGGTCGAACGTCGGCGGCATCGGCACCGGCCTGGTCCGGATGGTGCGGCCGTGGGACGAGTGGCTGATCGTCTGGGGTTACGACATCAACGAGGAGCCGCCGACGCTGGACGACGCGGCCGCCACCAAGATCGTGCGCGATCTGCTGGGTATGCCGGAGCTGGAGCCGGAGATCACCGGCTACTCGCTGTGGGGCGTCAACGAGATGTATGCGACGCACCTGCAGCGGGGGCGCGTGTTCGCGGCCGGTGACGCCATACACCGGCATCCGCCGTCGAACGGACTGGGCTCCAACACCTCGGTCCAGGACTCCTACAACCTGGCCTGGAAGATCGCCGCGGTCCTGCGCGGAGAAGCGGATCCCACGCTACTGGAGTCGTATTCGGCCGAACGTGCCCCCGTCGCCCGGCGGATCGTGACGCGTGCCAACAAGTCCGCACGGGAGTTCGTCGACATCTTCGAAGCGCTGGGTGTCGTCGGCCTGGCGGGCGAGCAGATGGCCGCGGCGATCGAGGAGCGCAAGGCCAACACCCCCGAGGGCGCCGCCAAGCGGGCCGCGCTCGTGAAGGCGATGGACACCAAGAACTACGAATTCAACGCGCACGGAGTCGAACTCGGTCAGTTCTACGAGTCTGGCGCGATCGTCTCCGACGGCACCCGACCGGCGCCGACCGACGACGCGGACCTCTACTACCGGATGTCGACGTCACCGGGTGCGCATCTGCCGCACGCCTGGGTCGGCAACAACGTGGAGAAGAAGGCGCTGCTCGACCTGGCGCCGTACAGCCGGTGGACGTTGCTGACCGGCGTTGCCGGTCAGGCCTGGGCGGACGCGGCCGCGAAGGTAGCGGCGGAGCTCGGGATCACATTGGAAACAGTGCTGATCGGCCCCGGTCGCGAGGTCACCGACCTCTACTACGACTGGTCCAAGCTGCGCGAGATCGAGGAGAGCGGTGTGTTGCTGGTGCGGCCGGACAAACACGTGGCGTGGCGGGCGATGAGCCTGCCGGACGACCCGGCGGCCGAGCTGGGCTCCGCGCTCCGGATGTTGCTGGGGAGGTCCTGATGCTGCGGTTCACGCACGAATCACTCGGTCAGCGTGTGGTTTTCGCGCCTTCGGATGCGGCTGCTGCGGTGGCTGCGGAGGTGGCGGCGCTGGAGGCTTCGCGGGTGATGTTGATCGCGTCGGCGCGGGAGGCGGTGCTGGCCGACCCGATCGCGGCCGGGATCCCGGTCGCGGTGCGGCACGACGAGGTGGTGATGCACGTGCCGGTGCCGGTCGGCGAGCGCGCCCGGGCCGCCGCGGCCGACGCCGGAGTGGACGCGATCGTGACGGTCGGCGGCGGATCCACCACCGGGTTGGGCAAGGCGGTGGCGCTGGCCACCGGGCTGCCGATCGTGGCCGTGCCCACCACGTACGCCGGGTCGGAGGCCACCAACGTGTGGGGGCTGACCGAGGGCGAGACCAAGACCACCGGCGTCGACGCCCGGGTGCTGCCGCGCTCGATCGTGTATGACGCGAGCCTGCTCACTTCCCTTCCCGCCGACCTGGCCGTCGCCTCCGGGCTGAACGCGCTGGCGCACGGCGTGGACGCGATGTGGGGGCCGCGCGCCGACCCGATCGACGCGGCGCTGGCCGGCGAGGGCATCCGCGGCCTGGCCGACGGGTTGCCTGTCGTGGCCCGCGACGGCGCGTCCGTGGCGGGTGTCGAGAACACCCTGTACGGGGCGTACCTGGCCGCGGTGGCGTTCGCGTCCGCCGGATCCGGGTTGCACCACAAGATCTGCCACGTGCTCGGCGGGATGTTCAACCTGCCGCACGCGCAGACCCACGCCGTGGTGCTGCCGCACGTGCTGGCCTTCAACGCACCGAACGCGCCCGAGGCGCAGCGGCGCATCGCCGCCGCGATCGGCACCGATACCGCGGTCGCCGGACTGGCCGCGTTGCGTGCCGCCGTCGACGCGCCCACCGCGTTGCGGGACTACGGGATGCCGCAGGACGGCATACCCAAGGCAGTTGCGCCGATCCTGGCCGCCGCACCCGCGAACAACCCCACCCCCCTGACCGAAGAGAACAGAACCTGACCGCGCTGCTGCGCGCGGCCTGGGAAGGAAAGAGCGCATGACCACCACCGAGCACGCACCGATCAGCCCCGAACAGCAGGCCGTCGAGGACCGGCTGGTCCGCAACGTCGTCTCGTCGTTCGACGAGTGCGGCAACCCGCGGCTGCAGCAGGTGATGGTGTCGCTGGTGCGGCACCTGCACGCGTTCATCCGGGACGTGCGGCTGACCGATGACGAGTGGTCGGCCGCGATCGACTTCCTCACCCGCGCCGGGCACATCACCGACGACGTGCGGCAGGAGTTCATCCTGCTCTCGGACGTGCTGGGTGCGTCGATGCAGACCATCAACATCAACAACACCGCCTACGAGAACGCCACCGAGGCAACGGTCTTCGGACCGTTCTTCGTCGACGGGTCACCGGAGATCAACAACGGCGAGGACATGTCGTTCGGCGCACCCGGCGAACCGTGCTGGGTCGAAGGAACCGTCACCGACACCACCGGCAACCCGCTGGCCGGGGCGAAGATCGAGGTCTGGGAGGCCGACGAGGACGGCATGTATGACGTGCAGTACGACGTCGGCAAGCGTGCCGCCCGGGCGCACCTGTTCAGCGAACCCGACGGGTCCTACCGGTTCTGGGGGCTGACGCCCACGCCATACCCCATCCCGGACGACGGCCCGGTCGGGCAGATGCTCACCGCCGTCGGCCGCTCCCCGCTGCGCGCAGCCCACCTGCACTTCATGGTCACCCACGACGGCCACCGCACCCTGGTCACCCACATCTTCCCCACCGGCGACCCGATCGGGAAGAAGGACACCGTCTTCGGCGTCAAGGACTCCCTCATCAAGGACTTCGCGACCCAACCCGCCGGCACCCCCACCCCCGACGGCCGCGACGTCGACGGCACCTGGAGCCGGGTGCGCTTCGACATCGTGCTGGCACCCGAAGGCGCCTGAATCACACAGGCGAGACCTTCACGTCGAATCCATCGGTCAGGAGTTCCAGGTCGGACCTGTCCGCGGTGAGGACGACCGACGGTGCGAGTTCGACCGCGGTTGCAGCGACGATCGCGTCGACCGTGAGGTCACGCTTCTTGCGACGGGTGCGCTCGGCGCGGGAGCGCAGCGTGCCAGCACGCATCTCAACGCTTTCGGGCAGGTCGACCGTGGGGATCTTGCCGAGCACGTGCCAGATCGCAGCATCCGTCAGCGCGCCCGTGGCGACCTCGGCAAGCACCACCGTGGGGATCACCACGCGATGATCGGCTTCTTGCGCGGCCGCGAGCCGTTCCGCCATACCCTGACGTCGCTGGGCCAGGGCGGCGACAGCCTCGGAGTCCAGGATCAGGGCTCGAGCCATCGGCTCAACGCCACTGATCGACGTACCGAGCGATCGCGGCTGCGTCCAACGGTCCGTTGACCTCGACCAACTCGTCGATGAGGTCCTCGACGCCGTCCCGCTCGAGTTGTCGCCGCAGCGCGGCAGTCGCGTATGCCGACACCTTGCCCGGATCGCCGAAACGGGAGCGGTCGGGAAGTGGCGGCACGACATACAAAAAGTCCCGAGTCGTGACATCCGATGGATGTCTCGACCCGGGACCAAACGTGCGCGAGGGGGGATTTGAACCAGTGGATTTGCACGCTCAGACCGGCGGAATTCGCCGTTCTGAGCGTGAATCCGAGGTCCCGTTGGCTCCCGTTGCACGCCGTCTCGCCAGGGGTGTGCCACCTTGGTGGGCACCACGACTGTTGTTGTCTGATTCGACTGATCCGGGGTGGAGCCCCTAGATCTTCCGCCGAACTTATTCAAGGGGGAGTTGCTCCCCCTCTGCCGTCTGAGTCGCCTCCAACCGGCCATCTCAGTCTACCGGTGCCTGCCCGCGACGGCATAGGCAGGCCCGCTGGCCGGCGTCTCACCGGCGGACGCCAGACGATGTCTGGTACCCGACCGCCTCGCTTTGAAGACGGTCCGGTTCGGGGCCTTTCTGCGCATTGACGCTTCCCCCATCTGGCCGGTGGTCAGGCCTTGTACTCCTTGAGCAGCTGGCGGCCGATGATCATCTTCTGGATGTCGGAGGTGCCCTCACCGATCAGCATGAACTTGACCTCACGCATCAGCCGCTCGATCTCGTACTCCTTGGAATAGCCGTAGCCGCCGTGGATGCGGAAGGAGTCCTCAACCACCTCGTTCGCGTACTCCGAGGCCAGCATCTTCGCCATACCTGCCTCGACATCGACCCGGCCACCACTGTCCTTGAGGCGAGCAGCACGGACCATCATCGCGTGGATGGTCTCGACCTTGGTCGCCATCTCCGCAAGCCGGAACAAGATCGCCTGGTGCTCGGCGATGATCTTGCCGAACGTCTTGCGCTGCTGCGCATAAGCAATCCCGAGCTCGAAGCCGCGGATCGCGAGACCACAGGCGCGGGCGGCGACATTGACCCGGCCGACCTCGACACCGTCCATCATCTGGAAGAAGCCCTTGCCCGGGGTCCCGCCCAGGATCTGGTCGGCGGCGATCTGGTGACCCTCGAGGATGAGCTCGGTCGTCTCGACGCCCTTGTAGCCCATCTTCTCGATCTTGCCCGGCACGGTGACGCCCTGGGCGGTCTCGCCGAACCCGGCCTCCTTCTCGACGAGGAAGGTCGTCATGTTCTTGTAGACCGACTCAGCACCCTCGTCGGTCTTGGTCAGCAACGCGACCAGCGTCGAGGAGGCGCCGTTGGTCAGCCACATCTTCTGGCCGGTGATCGCATACGAGCCGTCGTCCTGCTTGGTCGCCTTCGTGGAGACGGCCGAGACGTCCGAGCCCAGGGAGGGCTCCGACATCGAGAACGCGCCACGCACCTCGCCGGTCGCCATCCGGGGCAGGTACTTCTTCTTCTGCTCCTCGGTGCCGTGCTGCATCAGCAGGTAGGCGACGATGAAGTGCGTGTTGATGACGCCGGAGACGCTCATCCAGCCGCGGGCGATCTCCTCGACCACCAACGCATAGGTCAGCAGCGACTCACCCAGGCCGCCGTACTCCTCCGGGATCGTCAGACCGAAGACACCCAGCTCCTTCAGACCATCCACGATCTCCTGCGGATAGGTGTCAGAGTGCTCCAGCTCCTGCGCGACAGGGATGATCTTGTCCTCGACGAACTGGTGGACAGCCTTGAGGATCTCCTGCTGAATATCAGTGAGATCCTCGGTCTGAGCAAGACGGGTCATAGCTTCCTCTCCTACGTCTGGTAGCGCCTATTGATTCAGGGTTGGGTCTGGTCGACACGGAAGGTGCCTCCAAAGCTGGGCTCGGTGCGATTCCGGTATGCGGCGATGGCGTCGGGTGCGTCGGTGGCGAAGTTGACCGTCTGAGCTGCAGCCTCCTGCCATAAGACGTCGTGCAAGCTCCCGTGGGCGGACCGATTCAGCAGCGCCTTGCTCTGGGCCAGCCCGATCGGCGGCCCAGCGGCCAACCGCCCGCACAACTCTTCGACGGTGAGGTCGAGGTCAGCCGGCTCCACCACATAGGTGGCCAGTCCCAGTGCGAGAGCCTCCTGTGCACCCACCATGTCGGCCAGGAGGGTCAGCCGCTTGGCTTGAAGCAGCCCCACCGTATGGGTCAGTAACCACGAGCAGCCGGCGTCAGGCGACATCCCACGACGGGTGAAGATGGCGCAGAACCGGGCGCGCTTCGACGCCACGACGAGGTCGCTGGCCAAGGCCAGGCTGAGCCCCGCACCGACGGCCACGCCGTCCACTCGAGCCACCACCGGCTGCGGCAGGTCGACGAGCGCCTCCACTGCTTCGTTGAACCGACGCAGCCTCCGCAGGGGGTGTGCGGCGCGGGCCTCCGTCATATCGGATCCGGAGCAGAAGTCCTCCCCGGCGCCCTGCAGACGCACCACCCGGACGCTCTCGTCGGCTCCGGTCTCCAGGAGCACATCGCGCAGCGTCAGCAGCGTCGAGGCGTCCAACGCGTTCTTCTTTCCCGGGCTGTCGAGCGTCAACGTGCGGACGCCTGCCTGGTCTTCGACGTGCAGCACCATCAGGCGTCTCCCACGACCAGAGTGACTGTCTCGGCCACGCAGGCGGGCTTCACGGCGCCGTCGGCGATGACGGTGGATCGGGTGGTGATGAAAGTGCCTTGCGGCCCTCGGCGTACCTCGGTGAACTCGGCGGTCGCGCGCAGGGTCGAGCCGACCGCTACGGGCTGCGGGAAGCGGACCTTGTCGCTGCCGTAGTTGAGCCGGGCCGAGCCGAAGCCGAAGGAGTAGATCTCCGCCGCGAGTACCGGGACCAGCGAGAGCGTGAGGTAGCCATGCGCGATGGTCGTCCCGAACGGCCCGGACGCGGCCCGCTCGGGATCGACGTGGATCCATTGGTGATCACCGGTGGCCTCGGCGAAGGCATCGATGCGGGCCTGGTCGACCAGCAGCCCCGCGCTGGTGCCGAGCGGCTGGCCGACCAGTGCCTTGGCCTCGGCTACCGATCCGATCACACGGGCACCCATCAGGAGACCCGCTCGAAGACGCCGGCCAGACCCTGACCGCCGCCGATGCACATGGTCAGCAGGCCGTAGCGGCCCTGGCGCTGGTGCAGCTCGCGAGCCAGGGTGGCGAGCATCCGGCCGCCGGTCGCCCCGACCGGGTGACCGAGGGAGATGCCGGATCCGCGGGCGTTGAGCCGCTCGTCGGCTACGTCGATCTTCCACTCCCGCAGCACGGCGAGGGCTTGAGCGGCGAAGGCCTCGTTGAGCTCGATCACGTCGAGCTCGTCCAGCGTGATGCCGGCGCGGTCCAGTGCGCCCGCGGTCGCCGGCACCGGGCCGATGCCCATGCGGTTGGGCTGGACCCCGGCCAGGCCCCAGCTGACCAGGCGCACCAACGGGCTCAGGCCGAGACGTTCGGCCTTCTCGGCGGTGGTGACGACCGCCATCGAGGCGGCGTCGTTCTGACCGGAGGCGTTGCCGGCGGTGACGGTGGCCTCCGGGTCGCTCTTCAGCAGCACCGGCCTCAGTCTCGCGAGAGTCTCGACCGAGGCCTCCGCGCGGGGATGCTCGTCGATGGTGATGACCTCCTCGCCCTTCCGCGTCCTCACCGTCACCGGGACGATCTCCTCGGCGAGCGCGCCAGAGCGCTGTGCGGCGACGGCCTTGCGATGGGAGGCCACCGCGAACTCGTCCTGCTCCTCGCGGGTGATGCCGTAGTCGCGGCGCAGGTTCTCCGCGGTCTCCAGCATGCCGCCGGGGACGGGATAGGCCTCGCCGCCCGCGGTCTGTCGGGCCCGGACCAGGCCGTCGTGGATCCTCACGCCGGTGCGGGCGCCACCCCAGCGCATGTCGAGGGAGTAGAAGGGGACGTTGCTCATCGATTCGGCGCCGCCGGCGATGACGAGGTCGCTGCCGCCGGAGGCGACCTGCATGACCGCGTTGATCACCGACTGGAGGCCCGAGCCGCAGCGCCGGTCGACCTGCTGGCCGCCGACCGTGACGGGCAGACCGGCGTCCATCGCGACCACGCGGCCGATCGCCGGCGCCTCGGCGTTGGGGTTGCAGTGCCCGAGGATGACGTCGTCGATCTCGTCGGGCGGCAGCTGGGTGCGCTCGAGCAGGCCCCTCAGCGCGGCCACGCCGAGCTGGGTGGCGGTGACGGACATGAACATGCCGCCGTAACCGCCGATGGCGGTGCGGATCGGCTCGCAGATCACGACGTCGCGAATGCCGTTCATGGGTGTTCCTTCCTCAGGAGCCGGTCGCGATGGACAGGCTGGTTCGGACGGTCTCCGCGGAGACCAGGTGAGCAAGATGCGTCCCCGGCGCGTCCGGGTCTGCGGCCAGATACAGCCGGCCCGGATCGCCGCAGAAGAGCGGCGCAACGTTGCGGTGCGTCAGGCTGCGTACGTCGGCCAAACCCGATAGGCGTGCAGCCTCGGCGAGCAGCAGCGTCATCAGCGGACCCTGCACCACCAAGCCGGGATAGCCCTCGACTCCGGTCGCGTAGGGCCAGTCGTAGTGGATTCGATGGGGGTTCGCGGTGGCGGCGCTGAACCGCATCAGAAGCGTTGGGTCGGTCCGCAGCACCCACTCTCCCCCGCCGTCGTGCTCGGCCACCTTCTCCAGTGGTGCAGCGGGCACGACCGGCTCGACCGGCATCGGCGGGGCCGGCTGCGCGGGCGGCACATCCGGATCGCGCGGCGGCGCCGAGCGGTAGATCAGGTCCTGTCGCTCCTCGAGGCAGAGCGTGTCGCCGACGTGGAGCCGGGTCCGGGTCGTGACCACGGCCAACGCCCCCGAGCGGCCCTGCTTGTGCTCCACACCGATGACCTCGGCCCCCCGACGTACAGAGGAGCCGATCGGGATCGGCGCGTGCAGGATGATCTCCCCGCCGGCGAACATCCTCCGCGGCAGCTCGATCGGAGGCAGGAAACCACCGCGCCGAGGGTGACCGTCCGCCCCGAGGGCCGAGGACCGGGGCCAGATAGGCAGCGCCAGCCAGTGCCACAGCGGCGGCAGCGGATCCCCGGCCCGCAGCAGCGGCAGCCCGTCATCGAGGAGTGCCTGAAAGGCCGCGACCGGCGCAGCCTCAGCCACTGCCTCGTCGGTGACGACGTGGGGGCGCCACCCGTGCGCGGCTCCGGTGCCGCCCATGTCAGAGGTGCCGCCCGCCGGTGACCTCGGTGACGGTGCCGGTGATGTACGACGACAGGTCGCTGGCCAAGAAGAGCGCCACCGTGGCGATCTCATCCGGCTCCCCGGCGCGACCCATCGGGATCTCGGCCAGCTTGGAGTCCCAAGCCTTCTGCGGCATTGCCTCGGTCATTGCGCTGCGGATCAGCCCGGGCTGGATGGCGTTGACCCGCACTCCGAGGTGGGCGAGCTCCTTGGCTGCGGCCTTGGTCAGGCCGACGATGCCCGCCTTGGCAGCGGAGTAGTTGGTCTGTCCGATCATCCCGACCTTGCCCGAGATCGAGGACATGTTGACGATCACGCCCCTGCGCCCGTCGACCGGCTCCTGCTCGCGCATGATCAGTGAGGCCAGCTTGGTGCCGTTCCAGGCCCCCTTCAGATGCACCGAGATGACCTGGTCGAACTCGTCCTCGGTCATCTTGCGCATCGTCGCGTCGCGAGTGATGCCGGCGTTGTTGACCATGATGTCCAGCGATCCGAAGGCATCTACCGCAGCCTCCAGCAACGCTTTGACCTGGCCGAAGTCGGTGACGTCGCAGCGTACCGCCCGGGCCACGTCGTCTCCGCCCAGCTCCTTGGCGGCGGCCTCGGTGGCGGCCAGGTCGAGGTCGCCGAGCACCACGCGGGCGCCCTCCTCGACGTACCGCTTCGCGATCGCCAGCCCGAGGCCCTGCGCGCCGCCGGTGATGACGGCCGTCCGGCCCTCCAGCAAACCCATGCCTGCACCCATCTCTAGTAGCTCTCCTTCTTGGCGGCGCGGGCGATGACCTGCGCCGCGATCACGTTGCGTTGAATCTCGTTGGTCCCCTCGCCGAGGATCATCAGCGGGGCGTCGCGGAAGTAGCGCTCGACGTCGAACTCGCGTGAATAGCCGTAGCCGCCGTGCACCCGCATCGCGTCCAGCGCGACTTGCATCGCGGTCTCGGAGGCGAACAGCTTCGCCATCCCGGCCTCCAGGTCGGCGCGCTTGCCGGCATCGAGCCGCTCGGCCGCGTCCAGGGTCAGCAGTCGGGCCGCACGCATCCTCGTCGCCATGTCCGCGATCAGGTTGCCCACGCTCTCGTGCTTCCAGATCGGCTTCCCGAACGACTCTCGCTGCTGGGCGTAGGCAACCGCGGACTCCAGCGCGGCTTGGCCGACGCCGAGGGCGCGGGCGGCGACCTGGATGCGGCCGACCTCGAGGCCGCGCATCATCTGGCGCCAACCCTGGTGCGGCTCGCCCCCGAGTACGGCGGCGGCCGGCACCCGCATGCCGTCGAAGGACAGCGTGCAGGCCTCGACGCCCTTGTAGCCCAGCTTCGGGATCTTCGCCGACACCTCATAGCCGGCCGGGTCGGGCCCGTGCTCGCCCTCCCAGCCGCCCGTCTCGACCAGGATCACGCTCATCCCCCGGTGGGCAGGGCTCGCGTCACGATCGGTCTTGCACAGCAGCCCGAGCAGGCCGGAGTGGGCGGCGTTCGAGATCCAGGTCTTCGCACCGTTGATGACCAGGTCGTCACCCTCGCGGGTGGCGTAGGTGCTCATGCTCTGCAGGTCCGAGCCACCCCCGGGCTCGGTCAGCGCCATCGTCGCGCGGAGCTCGCCGCTCGCCAACCGCGGCAGATACGCGGCCTGTTGCTCGGGCGTGCCGAACGTCTTGACCAGATAGGTGATCACCGCGTGCCCGCCGATCGCCCCGGCCAGGCTCATCCAGCCCCGCGCCAGCTCCGCGGTCACCCGCGCGAACGCCGCCATGCTCACCTCGACGCCGCCATACTCGGCCGGCACCAGGAGGCCGAAGAAGCCCAACTCCTTCATCTCCTCGATGAAGGCCTCCGGATAGGTGTCGCTCTCCTCGAAGCCGCGGACATTCGGCTTGACCTTCTCGTCCACGAACTCCCGAACGAGGGCGACCATCTGCTCCTCGTCGGCGGTGAGCTGGCTCATGCGTCCTCCTTCCGCGCGGCGGCGGCGATGATCCGGGTGGCCCGGTCGATCACGGGCTTGTCCACCATCCGCCCGTCGACGGTCGCGACGCCACCCTCGTGTGCGACGGCGGTGGCGTCCAGGATCGACCTGGCCCAGGCGACGTCGGCCGCACTCGGACGCAGCACAGCATCGACGACGGCCACCTGCCTCGGATGGATGCAGAGCTTGCCCCCGAACCCGAGCCGGCGAGCGGCGTCGGCCTCGGCGGTGAGCGCCTCGACGTCGTCGATCGCGGCGTGCACGCCGTCGATCGGACCGGCGATCCCGGCGGCGGCGCTGGCCAGCACGAGCGCGCCGCGGCTGGGCACGAGTGCCTGCGCGTCGAGCGGGTCGATGCCGAGCTCGGCAGCTAGGTCGAAGCTGCCGAACGCCAGCCGCACCACGCCCTCGGTCGCCGCGATCGCCCGGGCGTCCAGGGCCCCGGTCGCGGTCTCGATCAGCGCGATCACCGGCACGCGGCGGCCCGCCGCGGCGAGCGGCGTACCGGCCTCCGCCTTAGCCATCATCACCGCGCCCGCCCGACCCGCGACGGCCTCCAGATCGGCCTCGTGCCACGGCGTGCCCGCCGCGTTCACCCGTACGACGACGGCCGCAGCCGCCTCTGACGACAACGACCCCAGCCAGGTGACCACCGCCGCCCGAGCGCTCTCCTTCGCCTCGGGCGCCACCGCGTCCTCCAGGTCGACCACCACCACGTCCGCCCCAGCGGCAACAGCCTTAGCGAAGCGCTCGGGCCGATCACCCGGCACGAAGAGGAAGGTCCGGCCGCTGTCCAGCCTGCTCATCAACCGATCACCCCGTCGCGATGCAGTGCGGCGAGTCGATCGGGGTCGAGGCCCAGACCGGCGAGCACCTCGTCGGAGTGCTCGCCGACGCGCGGCGCGGGCGCGGGTGGCACCTGCCGATCATCGATGCGCAGGGGCCCGCCGGGCGCGAGGTAACGGCCGACGCCCGGCTGCTCCAGCTCGGCGAAGAGCGGGTTCGCACGCAGCAACGCGGCGCCGTCCGCGGCCAGGTCGTCGAAGCTCCGGTAGGGCGCATGCAGGGCACGAGAGGTAGACAGCACCACCTGAGCCTCGCTCCAGGAGTGCCGTTCGAACCAGTCCCCGAGCAGCGCGCCGATGACCTGTCGGCAGCGGTAGCGTTCCGCCTCCTCGCTGAAGTCCGCGCCGACCGCCTTCTCCACGGCAGTCATCGCATCGACGAGTCCCATCCCGTCGAGCAGCCGGTGCCAATGCCGGTCGGTGAGCACGACCACCATGAAGCGCACGCCGTCGGCGGTGATGAAGTCCCGACCGAAGGTGCCGAAGACGTCGTTGCCCGAGGGGCCGCGCTGGACCCCGCTCAGCTGGGACTCCGCGATGTATCCCAGCGCACCGGCCAAGGAGAGCGCGACGTCCTCCAAGGCGATCGTGAGATGCCGGCCACGTCCCGTCTCGCGGCGGCCGTGCACGCCGGCCAAGATGCCGGTCGCGAGGTAGAGCCCAGCAGCGATGTCCCACGCCGGAATGACCCCGTTACTCGGCACCACCGAGTCCTTGGGTCCGGTCAGCGTGGGGAATCCGGTGCTCGCCTGCACGGTGTAGTCGACGGCCGAGCCACCGTCACGGCGCCCGCTCAACAACGCGTAGACCAGATCCGGGCGGCGTTCGACGAGCCCGTCGTAAGTGAGGTCGTGGTAGCGCTCGGAGTTCGCCAGCGCGATGGCGCCGCCAGGGTCGTCGACAGAGCTTCCGGTGCCACAGATCAGGTCGCGCACCAGCTCACGGCCCTGCGACCGGCTCATGTCGACGGCCAACGCCCGCTTGCCCTGGTTCAGCCCGTTCCAGTAGAGGCTGGCGCCTTGAGCGGAGCGGGGCAGCCGCGTGCGGTCGGGCGCGCCACCCAACGGCTCGATCCGAATGACGTCGGCCCCGAGTTGATGCAGGGTCATGCCGCACAGGGGTGTCGCAACATAGCTGGAGATCTCCACGACCCGCAGGCCGCTGAGCGGTCCGTGTCGATCCGGAACGGTGTTCGCTGAGGCCGCCGGCGCAGCTCCCTGAGGTCGGATGGTCATGGCCCCTCAGCTCCCCATGCTCCACAGGAACAGGCCTGCGGCGTAGAGGACCCCGACCACGATCATCGCGATGACCAGGTAGCCCATGATGTCCTTCAGCCGCAGCCTGGACAGTGCCAGTGCGGGGATCAGCCACAACGGCTGGATGATGTCGTTCCAGGCGTTGCCGAGCATGACGGCCATCGTGTTCACCGGCACGGGGCTGCCCAGCTGGTGCGCGGCCTCGATCGCGAAGGGCCCCTGCAGCACCCAGTGCCCTCCCGCGGAAGGCGCGAAGAAGTTGATCACCCACGAGGCCAGCAGATTGACGACCGGCAGGGTGTCGGCGCTGGCGACCGAGGTCAGCCCGCTGGCGATCGAGCCGACCAGGCCGGAGACCGCCATGATCGCCATGATCCCCGCGTAGAACGGGTATTGCAGCACGACTCCGGACACCGTCGTGATCCCATCGCGGAGCTTGTCCACGTACGTCGCCGGCGTCCCGCACAGCAGGATGCCCACGAAGAGCAGGGTGAAGTTGACCGTATTGATGTTGAGATTGCCGCCGTCGACGAAGTACATGACCAGGTAGGCGACCCCGAGCGCGCCGATCGCATAGCCCGCCAGCCGGCTGTGGTTGAGTCGCTCGGCGACCTCGAGCCGGCCCTGAGGACGCGGCACACCGGTCGGCCGGTCGTCGCGCTGCTCCTCGGCGATCGGGACGATCTTGCGCGGGTCGCGCGGGTGCATCATCGGCATCAGGACCATCAGCACGATCAGAACGACGACGGCCAGCGTCAGCATCTGCCAGGAGAAGATGGTCTTCGCCAGCGGCAGGACGCCCATCTCCTTCTCGAGCGGATGACCCGGCGTGGAGACGACGACCGGGATCGAGGCCGACAGCCCGAGTCCGTAGAGCGTGAAGGCGCTGTACGCCGAGGCGATGATGAGCGGATAGTGAACGCCGCTGACCCGGCTTGCCAGCTTCTTGGCGATGACCCCGCCGATGACCAGACCGAAGCCCCAGTTGAGGTAGCTGGCGATACCGCCGACGAGGGTGGCGATGACGATCGCCGCCCGCGGCGAGTCAACCTTCGACGCGATCAGCTCCAGCAGCCGATCGACCGCGCTCGTCTTGGCCAGCACATAGCCCAGGACGAGGACGAGGGCCATCTGCATGGCGAACTCGAGCAGGTTCCAGAAGCCGTCACCCCAGGCTGTGACGATCTGATGCGGCCCAGTGCCTTCGAAGACCATCGCCAGCACGGCTGTCAGGAAGGTCAGGCCGATCACGAGCACCAGCGGGTCAGGCATGTACTTCCGCATGATGTCGGTGAAGAAGTTCTGCAGACGTTCCATTGTCCTCTCCTTCGAGGATCCTGGCGGCGGCCTCAGGCCGCGCGAAGACGGATGAGGGCCGGACAACGGCCCTCCTGGACGACGTCGTCGTCCTGGTTGATGAGCCGGAAGGTGCGTCCGACCACGCCGGTGGTCCCGGAGGAGGTGAGCCGCAGCGAGCTGATCTCCATCTCGCAGTGCAACGTGTCCCCGATGAGCAACCGCTTGACGAACCGCCAGTCGTCGATGCTGAGCATCGCGACCGCCGAGTCGGCGAACCAGCCGGCACGGTCCATGAGGCCGGTGACGAGGGCGATGCCGAACACGCCATGGACGAGGCGCTGGCCCGAAGGCGTGCGGCGGGCGAACTCGACGTCCGAGTGAATCGGGTTCCAGTCACCCGACATCATCGAGAAGACGGTGAGGTCGGTCTCGGTGACCGTGCGGGCCAGCGAGACGTAGCGCTGACCCACCTCGAGGTCCTCGAAGTACAGGCTCACCGCTGCTCCCCCGCCACCTCGAGCACGATGCGGCCGAGGTTCTCGCCGGCCTCCATCCGCTCATGGACCGCGCGGCACTGCGCCAGCGGCACGACGGTGTCGACGCGGGCGCGCAACGAGCCCCCGGCAACCAGGCTCAGCACCTCGTTCATCTCGGCGATGCTGCAGGACTTGGTGCCCACCAACGCGATCTCCTTGAGGATCAGGTACGCCGGAGGAATGCGCGCGTGCCTACCATTGACGTTCCCGATGACCACGACCCGCCCGCCCGGGCGCACGGCGTGACACGACTCGTTGAGCGTGGGCTCGCCGACGACGTCGAGGACGACGTCGGCCTGCCCGTACCGACGGCGCAGCTCGCCGGAGAACCGTCGGTCGGGAGAGACGATCACGTCGACGGCGCCCGCCTGACGCACCGGCCCGACCGAGGCCCCGCTCGACACCACGCCCACGGCGCGGGCGCCGAGCATGGCGAGCACCTCGATCGCGTGGACCCCGACTCCTCCGCTGGCCCCCGTGACCACGACCAGGTCGCCGGCCTGGACGCCGCCACGCCCGACGACCGCGTGGTAGGCGGTCCCCAGGGTGCAGGTCATGATCGCGGCCTCGGCCAACGGCATCGTCGCGGGCACCGTCAGGCTCGTGCGCGCCTCGACGACGACGTACTCGGCATAGCCGCCGTCGCGGTCCTCGCCGAGGAACTGGGGCGTCTGCTCCTCGCACAGGGCCTCCTCGCCCGCCGCACAGCGGCGGCAGCGACCACATCCGGTGAAGATCATCGTCATCACGCGATCTCCGACCGCGAAGTCACGGACGTCGGGCCCCGTGGCCGCGACCCAGCCACTCACCTGGTGACCCAGCGTGACCGGCACCAGGGCACGGGGGAACGCTCCGGCCCGGGTGAGCAGGTCGTGACGGCACACACCGCAGTAGGCGACCTTCACGAGCAGCTGGCCCGGCCCCACCTGCGGGACGTCGACCCGGTGCTCGGCGAGGACCTCGGGCCCCCCGAAGCCGGTGATCCGGTGGGCGATCATGGTGCTCATCGGGCCGTCTCCGTCGCACGGCGGGTCTCCCAGGCGAGCCGCGCGCGCTCACGCAGCGACGTACGTTGGATCTTGACGCCGTTGGTGCCTCGGGTGATCGGGAACTCGTCGAGCACCTCCACCAGCCTCGGCACCTTGAACCGGGCGAGGTCTCGGCGGGCCGACGCCAGCACGGCGTCGACGTCGATCTCGGCGCCCGGTCGCGCGGTCAGGAAGGCTGCCGGCACGGTGTCCGTGCCCACGTCGACACCGACGACCTGGGCCCCGTCGACGCCGTCCTGCTCCTCGAGATAGGCCTCGATCTCGCGTGGGCTCACCAGGAAGCCGGCCAGGCGCAGGGCATCGCCGGCCCGGGCGAGGTAGACGAAGTCTCGGTCGGCGACCAGCCTGCCCAGGTCCCCGGTGTGGAAGTAGCCGTCCTCGTCGAGATCCGGGATCCCGTCGATGCCATAGTAGCCACACGTGACGTTGGGACCCTTGATCTCGATCTCCCCGGGCTCGTCGAGCCCGCACAGACGCCCGTTCTCGTCACGCACGCGCACCTGGACGTCAAGATGACAGGGCACGCCTCCGCCCAGGCTGCGGCGCTCGACGTCGGCGCCGGGCGCGGGGTAGGTCATCACGGCCAGCACCTCGCTGGAGCCGTAGGTCTGGAAGAACTTCTTGCCCGCGGCCTCGCCGGCCTCGGCCAACGCGCGGGGGTCGAGGGCGGTGAAGGCGCCGAACCCGCACTCCCGCCACTCGGGCAACCTCGCGAGCGCCCCCGGCACGTCCAAGATCCGGCGAAGCATCTCGTCGGCCAGGTTGGCGTGCGTGACGTGGTGCTCGCGCATCGTCGCCACCGTCGCGTCTGCGCTGAACTCCGGCAGCAGGACCACGGCCGCGCCGGCGGCCAGCCCGGCCAGCACCGTGTTGAAGCCGAACACGCCGCACATCGGCAGCGCCGCCAGGACCGTGGTGCCCGGGGCGCGGTAGCCGAAGGCGTCGGCGACGGCCACCGAGTGCGCCACGATTCCGCCCTGCGTATGCATCACCAGCTTGGGCGCGCCTGTGGTGCCCGAGGAGTTGAATGCGCTGACCGGCAGCCCCGGCGCCGAGACGTCCGGCGCATCCGGCAGACCGGGGTCGAACAACGTCTCGTAGTCCGCGGTAGCCGCGTCGACAGGAGGCAGGGAGCCTCCCCCGACGCTGATCAGCAGGCGTAGCGAGTCGGGCAGGACCGCGGCGGCCTCGGCCAGCATGCCAGCGAAGTCGATGCCCTTGAATCCGGGCTCGACGACGAGGGCCCGAGCACCCGACTCCCTCAGGACATGGAGCAGCTCTCGGGAGCGGTAGCGGGTGTTGACCCCGACCGCGACCGCACCCAGATGGGCCGCGGCGAAGACCAGCTCCGCCCACTGGGTCCGGTTCGGGAGCCAGACCGCGACGGCGTCGCCGCGCCCGATCCCCGCGTGGCCCAGCCCGGCCGCGAGGCGACGCGCACGATCGGCGAGTTCCGCGTACGTGGTGGGCATGCCGTCCTCGATCAGCGCGGTTCGCTCGCCTGCTCGCTCCACGGAGGCGGCCAGCATCGCGGTCAAACTTCGCGACTCGTCGCGTAGTGGTCTCATCAGCTCCTCGATCCCTGACAGGTGTCCTCGGTCACAGACCATAGATCATGCATGATCGATTATCAATCGTCAGTTATGCTGGCTCGGTCATCACCGGCCCCTGGAGGACCCGTGCCCGTTACCTCGGCATCCGTCGCCCGTCGGAGCACCCTGCCCGACGACGTGGCCGACCACGTCCGACAGTTGGTGTTGACGGGTCAGGTGCGGGAGGGGGAATTCATCCGCATCGACCGCATCTCGGAGTTGCTTAACATCAGCATCACGCCCGTCCGAGAGGGGCTGCTCACGCTCCAAGCCGAGGGATTCGTCGAGCTCATCCCGCGGCGCGGCTTCATGGTCCGTGCCTTCTCAGCACAAGATGTCGCGGACATGTACTGGGTCCAGGGACAGATCGAGGGGGAGCTCACGCGGCGCGCCGCAGATCACTTCGCCGCCTCCGGTGTCGACGAGCTCAGCGCGATCCAGGCCGAACTGGAGGAAGCGGGCGCCAAGAGAGACCACCAGCGCGTCGCCGAACTCAACTTCCAGTTTCATCACGCCATCGCCACCGTCGTCCCGAGCTCCCGGATGCGCTGGTTCCTCAAGACTGTGTCACACATGGCCCCGGGGCAGCTCTTCCCGCAGGTCACAGGATGGACCAATGCCGCCGTGAACGAGCACGGCGACATCATCGAAGCGCTGCGCGTCGGCGACGGCGAGGCCGCAGCGAGGGCCATGACGGCCCACGTCGTGCATGCAGGCGTCATCCTGGCCTCGCAGTTCGACCAATCAACTCCTGCCGCACCATCATCCGAGACGACGAGGCGTCCTCATTAGCGCAACGTACCTATCGTGACGCCGGCGCTTCCATCGCCGGCGGACGCCCTGCTGCGCCAACGCCGTTAGGCCCGCGCCTGACTTAAAGCCCCCACTGCCGCAGATGGCTTGACGGCCGAGCCAGTTTAACCAGGGCTGCGCGAACGCGGCTGGTCCGCACCTCGGCGGCATCTGCGTTACGTTCGCGCTGAGAGCAAGTCAGCCGAATCTAATGGCTTTCGCCGGGCTACTTTTGGCAGTCTCGGTTCTGGTGACGGGCGGCCGGTCAGCACTTATCGGATCAGCCCATTGAGGTCCTGCGGCAGACCGTGCGCCCGCTGGTCATGAGAAGTGTCGACGACTCTTGAAAACGAGGCCATAGCAACGGGGTGGTTTCCAGCGACCATAGCAACGAGGACCACCACGAAGGAGTCCTCGCATGTCGTCTCGTCGCATTCCCAAGAGGCCAGGTCGTCGGCCGATGGCCGCGAAGCGGCGCCGGTTCCTTGAGCTCCTCGCGCAAGGCTCGAGCGTGGCCGCGGCCTATCGCGAAGTTGGTGTCAGCAGGTCGACGGCCAACGTCTGGAAGAACGGCACGGTCGTGCGGCGCAAGGATGGCACGGTCAAGGTCGTGCCACCGCTTGAACCACTCGTCTCGCGCACCATCTCACCTCGTCTCCTGTCTGAGCAGGAACGGATTCAGATCGCCGAGCTAGCCAGCCGCGGGCTGGGTCCGGCGGCCATCGCGAAGGAGCTGGGCAGGTCACCGTCGACGATCAGCCGCGAGCTACGACGCAACCTGCACACCTCGGGCCAGTACCGGCCCTTCCACGCCCACGCCCTGGCTGCTGCGCGCCGGCGCCGGAAACACCCGCTCAAGCTACGAACCGACCGGCTCCTGCGAGCGTATGTCATCGAGCGGCTCAGGGAGCGGTGGAGTCCTCAGCAGATCAGCCGGGCACTGCGACGGGCACATCCCGACGACCCGAGCCGTCGCGTCGCCACCGAGACAATCTACCAGGCGATCTACCGCCTGGGATCGGAGATCGCGCGTAAGCCAGCTGCCTCGCCGCTGCGGACCGGGCGTGATCACCGGCGTGGGCAAGCACGACAGGTCCGCGCGCGACGCCGCTTCGCGCAGCCGATGCTCTCAGTCCACGAGCGCGGCTTCGACCCCGCCGACCGGTCCGTCGCCGGGCACTGGGAAGGAGACCTCATCGTCGGCCCGCACAACCGCTCCGCCATCGGCACGCTCGTCGAGCGGCAGACCCGCTACGTGAAGCTCCTGCATCTGAACGCGCACAACTCGATCGAGCTACACGCCGCCATCATGAAGGCGCTTCGCGAACTACCGCCGACGCTGCGGCGAACGCTGACCTGGGACCAGGGCACCGAGATGGCGAAACACCTCGACATCAGCGCCGACACAGGCACGAAGATCTACTTCTGCGATGCCGCCAGCCCCTGGCAGCGCGGCAGCAACGAGAACACCAACGAGCTCTTGCGCCAGTACTTCCCGAAGTCGACCGATCTCGCCGTCCACACCGCTCGGGACCTGGCTCGTGTGGAGGCCGAGCTGAACAGGCTGCCCCCGCATCGACCTCGACGACCGGGCCCCTCAGGACCTCTTCACGGCCTTGCTAGACCGTATGGAGTGACCCGCTCGTTGGTGAGGGGGTTGCGGGCCGGGGCCTCACTCACAAGATTCGTGGGTTACCGAGTAGGGGCTGCCTGCTCGGCCTATCCGACAATTGTGGGAGGCCCCGGTGTTTACCGAGCGTACGAGTGTAGGGCTGGATGTGCACGCCCGATCTGTGGCGGCGGCTGCGATCGATGGCGTCACGGGTGAGGTGTTCAAGACGCGGCTGGTGCCGTCGAGTGAGCAGATTCTGGGCTGGGTGCGGGACTTGCCGGGCCCGGTGGCGGTGGCGTATGAGGCGGGTCCGACCGGTTTCGGGCTGGCGCGTTCGCTGACCGGTGCGAGCATCCGGTGCGAGGTCGTCGCGCCTTCCAAGCTGCAACGCCCTGCCGGTGACCGGGTCAAGACCGACGCGCGGGACGCGTTGCACTTGGCGAAGTTGCTGCGCCTGGACGAGTACACCCCGGTGCGGGTGCCGTCGGTGGCTCAGGAGGCCGCGCGGGATCTGGTGCGTGCCCGCGAAGCGGCCCGTTCGGATCTGATGCGTGCCCGGCACCGGTGCTCGAAACTGTTGCTGCGTCACGGGATTGTGTATTACGGCGGGAAGGCGTGGACGCACAAGCACGACGACTGGTTACTGTCCCAGCGGTTCGACCAGCCCGGCACACAGGCCGCGTTCGAGGATGCCTACGAGCAGGTCGTGCTGGTCACCGGTCGCCGCGACCGGCTGGACGCGATCATCACGGCGATGGCCGCCGACAGCGAGTTCACGACGATGACCCGCCGGCTGGGGTGCCTGCGCGGCATCGGCACCCTGACCGGGTTCGCCCTCGCCGTGGAGATCAACGACTGGGACCGGTTCACCGGAGCCAGTATCGGCGCCTACCTCGGACTGGTGCCTTCGGAGCACTCCTCCGGTGCCACCCGCGCCCAAGGCGCGATCACCAAGACCGGCAACACGCACGTGCGCCGGTTACTGGTCGAGGCGGCCTGGCACCACCGCAAGCCATACCGGCCCACCGCGATCCTGCGCCGCCGCTGGGAGCAAGCCCCGCCACCAGTGGTCGCCCGGGCACAGGCCGGCAACCGGCGCCTGCACCAGCGGTGGGCACACTATGCCGAGCGCAAGAAGCGGCCAGTGGTCGCCAACGTCGCCGTCGCCCGGGAACTGGCCGGCTGGTGCTGGTCGCTGGCCACCATGGCCGAATAGAGCCCTCGAGCCCCCTTTGAGCTGGCCGTGGGGGCCAGCGCCACGACATGGGCTTGCAGCGTGTGGAACGACCCGCTTCGAGGCTATGAACAGCCAAGAGTGTCAACGACATTCACTGGTTACGTTCGATCTCTAGACAGCGGCTCCCGTTCCCGCCGAACACACGGTCCTGCGGTAACCAACCCGCGCATATCAGCCTGGACCACGCGTCGCTAAGCCTGGATCCACCGATGAGCCTGCGGTGTCGACGTGCTCGGTGTGAGTGGTGGGATCAGCGGTCGCGGACAGGCTGACGCGCCGGCCTCGCTGCCGGGGTTGTTCCACTGTGTCCTTGGTTGCGCAGTGACGGGCTGCTGGGTGGTCAGGCCACGGGCACGGCGGGTGGGTCGCTGACGCGGTCGAACATCGCCGCCCACGCGGTTTCCCATGGCCAGTCCCGTGGCAGGTGCACGGTGATCCGGCGCGCTGAGGTCGCGACTCGTGCGGGCACGGTGATCAGCTTGTGCCGGATCGTGGCGGTGGTCGCCGTGGCCAAGTCAGTGCCGGACAGGGCCGTGGCGGCACGGGTGAGGTTGAACGCCATTACGGCCAGCACCAGCCAGGCAGCGTTCGCGTTGAACCGTCCGGAGGGTAGGTGGGCGAGGGCTGAGTTCTTCAGGTCCGCGTGGACTTGTTCGATGATCGCGTGATGTCGGTGGGTCTTGTCCGCGGCCACGGTGTCCAGCACGGCCTTATCGGAGGTGGTGAAAAACGCGTGGAAGCGCCACACGTCGAACAGGGTGTCCTGCCCGGCTGCCTTGTTCCTGTCGGCGTTGAAGTCCGGGATTCGGCGCACCACCAACCGGCCGGGGACCCGGTCAGCTTTCTTCGCTGAGGCGAACGCGGTGAAGTCGATTTCGGTGACCTCGGCCCGCGAGATCCACGTCTTGGTTTCTTCGTCGAAGATGGCGTCGGTGTACTCGATCGGGGTCCATCCGTCATCACCGATCGCCGAGATCGCTTTCTTCACCGCGGTGTTCATCCTAACCGTGACCGACACCGCGGCACCCCCTTTGAGAGCGCCGTGGACTGCCCCGCGGGTATAGAAGGCCGAATCCGCCCGAACCAGCACCGGCCGGTCTTCACCCAGCACGCGGCGGGTGGTTTTCACCGCGTCGGCGACCAGTCGTTTCGCGCCGCGTGGTGACCCGCACGCCCCCTTGCGCAGCCGTTGGGCCACGATCACCGGCGCGCGGCCGGCCGTGGTGACCGTGGCCAGGAGCGCGTTCAAGCCGCGGACCCCGGAGTAGCCGAACCCGGCACCCTGCTTGGCGTGCCCGTGGACCTCGATGATCGTGTCATCGACATCGAGCAACATGTAGCCGCCGTCGGAACCTGGCCCGGTTTCAGCGGTGCCGGCCCGATCGGCAAGGCCGATCAAGAACCGCGAGGCGACCGCGTCCAGTTGGCGGACGTGACCGAAGGTGAACGCTCGTAGGAACGATCCCAGCGTCGAGGGGGCGTACGCCCGAGTGAAGACCCGGCCCATCCCGCCGTGCCGCAGCAGGCCCATGTCATCAATACTGTCCGCGCCGGCAACCATCCCGGCGACCAGCGACGCCACTTTCAAACCAGCGTTCGCGCCCTTGTCCGTCGGTACCGACAACCGCTCATCGGTCAGTTCCCGCAGCCCCGCGGACTCGGCCAGCGCCAGCACCGGGACCAGTCCGCCAGCCGACACGAGATTCGGATCATCGAACGCTACTGAGGTTCGCCCAAGAGTGTGAGAGAGTCGCACCTACGAGATGCCCTTCGTGTCGCGGTCGAATTGTTGCCTCAAGAACTCCAATTCTCCCGCCACGCAAGGGCATTCTCACTTCACGACGCGCTCAACCAACCGATCCCATCGGTGGATCGAGGCTAAGACACCGCTGACCAGACCGGCCGGCGCCGGCCCCCACGCGCCACAGAACGAAACATTCCTCCCAACAGTGCATCTCACTATTCGGGAGAAATACCCCTTGCCCTCTTGACAAAGATGTACTCCATATCAGCCTCGCCTAATCATCCCTCGTTGCGATGACCGCTGGAATGCAAGCAGGGACTATCTCAAATTTGGTGTTTCTGGTCCGTGACACGCCCCATGGTTGGGGCGTTGTTGAAGGACCTGACCAAGATGGTGCTGGAGATCTCACTGGAAGAGGAGATGACCGAGCACCTGGGCCACAGCAAGCACGAGATGCTGGCGGCCGACGACGGTGGCGGCACCCCTGGCTCTGGCGGTCAGGACGTAGTACCCGCGGGCCGGTCTCGTAATGTTCGCAACGGGACTCGAACCAAGACCGTGCTGACCGACAATGTCGGCAAGGTCGAGATCCAGGTGCCGAGGGACCGGGCGGGCACGTTCGAGCCGGTCATCGTGCCCAAGCACCACCGCAAGCTCGGCAGTGTGGAGCAGGTGGTGTTGTCGCTGACCGCGAAGGGCCTGACGACCGGGGAGATCAGCGCGCACCTGGAGGAGATCTACGGGGCGTCGGTGTCCAAGGACACCATCTCCCGGATCACCGACCGGATCAGTGAGGAGATGAACGAGTGGCTCTGCCGGCCCCTGGAGGCTGTGTACGCGGCGATCTTCATTGATGCGATCGTGGTGAAGGTGAGGGACGGTCAGGTCGCCAACAGGCCGTTCTACGCCGCGATCGGGGTCACCGTGGACGGGTGCAAGGACGTGCTCGGGCTGTGGGCCGGCACTCCCGGGGATGGCGAGGGTGCGAAGTACTGGTTGGCGGTGCTGACCGAGCTGAAGAACCGCGGGATCACCGACACGATGTTCGTGGTGTGTGACGGCCTGAAGGGGCTGCCGGAGGTGGTGGCCACGACGTGGCCGGACGCGACCGTGCAAACGTGCGTGATTCATCTGCTACGTAACAGTTTCCGGCTCACCAGTCGCAAGTACTGGGACCAGATCGCCCGGGAGTTGAAGCTGGTCTACACCGCCCCGACGGCTCAGGCTGCTCGGGCGGAGTTCGAGAAGTTCACCAACGCCTGGGAGGAGTTCACCCCGTTCCTGGCCTACGACGTCGAGATAAGGCGAATCCTGTTCTCCACGAACGCGATCGAATCACTGAACGCCCGGTATCGTAGGGCAGTCCGTGCACGCGGGCACTTCCCGAACGAGCAAGCCGCCCTCAAATGCCTCTACCTGGTCACCCGGTCACTGGACCCGACCGGGCGCGGGCAGGCACGATGGACCATGCGATGGAAGCCAGCACTGAACGTGTTCGCGACCGTCTTCGAGGGCCGCTGGCCCACCGCAGAAAAGTACTAACAACCAGGACCAGAAACACCGAAATTCGGACAGTCCCCTGACCAGGCGAGAGGTCGACGATCTGGCGGACGTATTCCTCACCGATGTCGACGAACCGCGGCGGCGCTGTCATCGGGTCCGCGCCCTTGGGTCGGACGAACCCCTCGCCCTTGACCCAGCCATCGGGCCATTGCTGACCGGCGGCCTCGACCATCTTCTTGAAGCCGTCCGCCCGCGCCAGGTTCTGCGCGTCCGAGCCGGCGCCGAACGTCTCGATCTGCTTTGCGCCGTCCCGGGCGCCACCGAGCCGCCACAGCACCCTCGCAGAGACGCCACCGTCGCCGCGTTTGCGCTTCTCTATCCACGCCATAACCAGGACCTCCGAGAGTCACTGGTGCCCACCTGGGGCAATCACGCTACGCCCGAAATGGAAGAAACCCCAGGTCACCCTGGGGTTTCTCAACGTGCGCGAGGGGGGATTTGAACCCCCACGCCCTTTCGGACACTGGCACCTGAAGCCAGCGCGTCTGCCGTTCCGCCACTCGCGCGAGTGCGGGTCAAGTGTGCCTTGTTCTGCCGCCGAACGCCAAATCGGCGGCGCCTGCGCACCGCGATCCTGCGCCCCGCGCGGCCGTTGACGGTCGAAACGGCCGTTGACGGCGCAATTGGGGGGTCAACGGCTAGCTCGAGCGTCAATGGCGGGTTGGGCCGTCAGCCGCGGGGGTAGGAGGCGGGAAGTCTCGAATCGGTCGGATCCCAGCGCGTATGCCGGGACGTCATACGCCACACAGTTACCATGGCGTGCGCGGCGCGACCGCCACGACGCACGACCCGTCACGACCGGAGCAAGGAGGCGAACGCGTGGGCATCTTCGACAAACTCGAGCGCAGCATCGAGCGCGGTGTCAACGGCGCGTTCGCGCGCGCGTTCCGCTCCGAGGTGCAGCCGGTGGAGATCGCGAGCGCGATGCGCCGCGCGATGGACGACCGGGCCGTCAGTGCGGGCAAGGGCAAGCGGCACATCGTGCCCAATCTGTTCGTCATCGAGCTGTCCAGCACCGACTACGAGGCCCTGGTCAGCGAGCACGAGGACGACCTGGCCGACGACCTGATCGCCACCGCGTCCGAGCACGCGGAGAGCCAGCGCTACCAGCCCGGCGGGCCGGTGAGCGTCCAGTTCACCGAGGACTCCGAGCTGGAGACCGGCGTCTTCCGGCTGCGGCCGTCGACGGCGCGGCAGGTGCAGCCGGACATGCGGCGTATGCCGGGACGTATGCCGCCCGCGCGCACCCCCGACGACCCGCGGCGACCGGCGGGGCAGGAGCCGCAGTACGGCGGTGATGCGCCTGGTCTCGATACACCTCCCCCGCTGCGCTCCTCCGGCACTCGACCCGCAGCCCCGGGGGACCTCGATACGGGCTCGCCTAGCGGCTCGCCCTACTCGGCCACCTCGGGCGGCTCGCCCTACTCGGCCACCTCGGGCAGCCCGCCCTACTCGGCCACCTCGGGCGACTCGCCCTACTCGGCCACCTCGGGCGGCTCGGGCACCTCGGGCGGCTCGCCCTACTCGGCCAACGAAGGCGGTTACGCGGCCGCCGCGGAGCCGGCCCACCCGGCGCGCCCGAAGCGGGACGACCACCGGCCGTCCCCGGCCGCGCCGCGGCGGCTGCGGCAGCGCCCGTGGCTGGACATCGACGGTGAGCGCTACCCGCTGCTCGGGGCGATCACCGTGATCGGCCGCGACGACGACACCGACATCGTGCTGGACGACCCCGGGGTCTCCCGGCGGCACAGCGAGATCCGCATCACCTACGACGGCCCGCACCAGGTGATCACCATCCGTGACCTCGGCTCCACCAACGGCACCTACGTCAACGGTGACCCGATCGACTCCATCCACCTCGCCGACGGCGACCGCCTGACCATCGGCCGCACCCACCTCCTCCTGCACGAAGGCGGGACCCGGTGAGCGAACTCACTCTCACGGCGATCCGGCTCGGGTTGCTCGCGCTGCTCTGGGCGTTCATCTTCAGCATCGTCAGCGTGCTGCGCGGCGACCTCTACGGCACACACGTCGTCTCCCGCGGCAGCCGCGGCCAGGCCGCGCCGGCACGCCCGGCCAAGCCGATCCGCCGCGGGCCGACCCGGCTGGCGATCATCGAGGGCCCGATGCGCGGCGGCAGCGTGCCGCTGACCGACAACGGTGTGCTCATCGGCCGCAACCCCGAGTGCACCCTCGTGCTCTCCGACGACTTCGCCAGCGGCCGGCACGCGCGCATCTACCGCGACGGTGACGGCTGGCTGATCGACGACCTCGGCTCCACCAACGGCACCTTCGTCGGCGGCGAGCGCATCGGGCAGGGGGTGCCGATCGGCGAGGGCGCTCGGGTCCGCATCGGCCAGACCGTCCTCGAGGCCAGGAAGTAGTCCATGTCGATCACCCTGCGGTATGCCGCTCGCACCGATCTCGGTCTCGGCAGCAAGACCCGCAACGAGGACTCGGCATACGCCGGCCCCGACCTGCTCGTGCTCGCCGACGGCATGGGCGGGCACGCGGCGGGTGACATGGCCAGCTCGACCGTCGTCAGCGAACTGATCGGCCTGGACGGTGAGTCCTACGGCTCCGACGAGGCGCTGCGCCGCCTCGCCTCCGCGGTCCACGACGCCAACGCGCGACTGCGCACGGAGATGGACTCCGACCCGGAACTCGAAGGTATGGGCACCACGCTCATCGCGTTCCTGCGCAGCGGAAACATGCTGGCACTGGCCAACATCGGGGACTCGCGGGCCTACCTGGTCCGGGACGGTGTCTTCAGCCAGATCACCAAGGACCACAGTTTCGTGCAGACGCTGCTGGACGACGGGCGCATCACCGCCGAGGAGGCCGAGCACCACCCGCAGCGCTCCCTCGTCACCCGCGTCCTGACCGGCAGGGAGGACGACGAGCCGGACCTGTCGCTGCGCGAGGCGAAGCCGGGTGACCGCCTCCTGCTGTGCTGCGACGGCCTGTCCGACTACGTCGCGCACTCCACCATCGAGGAGATCGTCACCGGCGACGGCACCCCGGCCGAGATCGCCGACGCGCTGATCGCGATCGCGCTCAAGGCGGCCACCCGCGACAACGTCACGGTCATCGTCGCCGACGTCGTCGACGGCAACGACCACTCGTCGTCCACCACGACGCCCCAGATCGTCGGCGCCGCGGCCGCGCACGAGGGCGCCGGCTCCGACGCCGAGTCCGCGCCCCGCACCCCCGCGGAGAAGGCCGCCGCCCTGAGCCGCGAGGCCAACGCGCCGACCGACGACGGCGGCACCGACGACGAGGACGGTCGCCCCGTGCTCGCCGAGGAGGGCCCGCGCCGCTTCACGGGGCTGCGCCGCAGCCTGCTCGCGCTGCTGGTCGTCGCAATCCTCGCCGCCATCGGCTTCTTCGGGTATGCCGCAACCCAGCGGCAGTACTACATCGCCGAACACGACGGCAAAGTGACCATCTACCAAGGCATCTCGCAGAACCTCGGACCGATCCGGCTGCACTCGGTCAACACCGTGAGCGACATCTGGGTGGACGACCTGCCCAGCTTCGACCGGAGCAAGGTCTCCTCGCTCAGCATGACGGCCGGCAGCCGGGAGGCGGCGATTGGCATCGTCGAGAACCTCCGCGCCGACATGGTGACCTGTCAGGCGCAGGTCGCGGACGGAAGTAGTTGCTGAACGTGAGCGTCCGAGCCGCTGCACCGAAGACCCGCCGCAACACCGAACTGGCGTTGCTGGTGGTCGCCGTCGCGATCGTGCTCGTTGCCTACGCCAACGTCGGCTTCGCGGTCAACGACTCGCTGCCGGTCGACTTCTACACTCTCGGCGGCGGTTTCGCGGTCGTCGCGTTCGTCCTGCACCTCGTGCTGCGCTGGAAGGCGTCCTACGCCGACCCGGTGCTGCTGCCGATCGTCACGCTGCTCAACGGCCTCGGCCTGGTGATGATCCACCGCATCGACCTGGCACCCGGCTCGCCGAACGCCGCACCGAAGCAGCTGATGTGGACGGCCGTCGCGGCAACCGCGGCGGTCGCACTGATCTTCTTCGTGCCCGATCACCGGCGGCTGCGGCGCTACACGTTCATCTTCGGGCTGGCCGGTTTCATCCTGCTGCTGACCCCGCTCCTGCCCGGGATCGGCCGCAACATCAACGGTTCTCGCGTGTGGATCGGCCTGGGCGGGTTCTCCTTCCAGCCCAGTGAGATCGCCAAGATCCTGATCACCATCTTCTTCGCCAGCTACCTCGTGCAGACCCGTGACGCACTGTCCCTCGTCGGCCGCCGCGTGCTCGGTCTGCCGCTGCCCCGCGCCCGTGACATGGGCCCGATCCTGATCGCCTGGATCGCCTCACTCGGGGTGCTGGTCTTCGAGTCCGACCTCGGCACGTCGTTGCTGTTCTTCGGCCTGTTCGTCGGCATGCTCTACGTCGCCACGGAGCGTCGCTCCTGGATCATCATCGGCCTCGGTCTCTTCCTCGTCGGCACCTACGTCGCCTACCTGCTGTTCGCCCACTTCCAGGAGCGGGTGTCGCTGTGGCTCGACCCGTTCCAGACGGGCCTGTCCGATCAGATCGCCAAGGGTCTGATGGGTATGGCGGCAGGCGGTCTCTTCGGCACCGGGCTCGGGCAGGGACACCCCGAACTGACCTACTTCGCCAACAGCGACTTCATCATCCCCTCGTTCGGCGAGGAGCTCGGGCTGGTCGGCCTGTGCGCCATCCTGGTGCTCTACGGGCTCATCGTGGAACGCGGGCTGCGCGCCGCCATCGCCTCCCGGGACGGGTTCGGCAAACTGCTCGCGACCGGTCTGGCGTTCTCGATCGCCCTGCAGGTCTTCGTCGTCGTCGGCGGCGTCACCCGGGTGATCCCCCTGACCGGCCTGACCACACCGTTCCTATCCGCGGGCGGTTCGTCGCTGCTGGCCAACTGGGTGATCGTCGCGCTGCTGCTGCGGATCAGCGACCACGCCCGGCGCCCCACCACCGACGAACGCGCCGAGCAGCTGAACGACGACGACACGCAAGTGGTGAAGACGCGATGAGGGACCTCGACAAGCTCGGCCAGCTCAACGCGACGGTTGAGCCCGTCGAAACCACCCCACGTGACCTCGACAAGCTCGGCCAACTCGACAAGCTCGGCCAGCGCAGGGTGGTGGTCGCCCGGTGAATGCTCCCATCCGCCGCCTCGGCCTGGTCGTCGCCGGGATGTTCTGCGCGTTGCTGATCGCGACGACGCTGATCCAGTTCGTGCAGGCGCGCGACCTGGACAACCGCGCCGGCAACCGGCGCACGCTGCTGACGTCATACAGCAAGGAGCGCGGCTCCATCCTGGTCGGCGGCGACGCGGTCGCGGTGTCCAAGAAGACCGACGACCAGTTCAAGTGGCTGCGGACCTACCCGAAGGGCCCGTTGTATGCCGACGTGACCGGCTACTTCTCCTTCACCTACGGCAGCTCCGGTGTGGAGCGCAGCTACAACGACTTCCTCAACGGCAGCTCCGACAAACTCTTCTACCGGCGGCTCACCGACATCATCACCGGCCAGTCCGCGCAGGGTGCGAGCGTGCAGCTGACGATCAACGCCAAGGCGCAGGAGGCGGCGTCCAAGGCCCTGGGCAACCAGCGCGGCGCCGTCGTCGCCCTCGACCCGAAGACCGGCGCCATCCTGGCCATGGTGACCAGCCCGACCTACGACCCCAACCTGCTGTCCAGCCACGACCTGGACAAAGTGCAGTCGTCCTTCACCAAGCTGTCCGACGACTCCGCCCAGCCGCTGCTGAACCGCGCCATCAACGGCAACCTCTACCCGCCGGGGTCGACGTTCAAGCTGGTCGACACCGCCGCGGCGCTCGAGTCGGGCAAGTACACCGAGGATTCGGTGCTGCCCGGCCCGGCGAAGCTGCGGCTGCCCGGCACCGACTCCTACCTGCCGAACGACTGGGCGGGCAACTGCGGCGCGAACGACAAGGTCACCCTGAAGCGGGCCCTCACGATCAGCTGCAACACCGCCTACGCCTCGCTCGGCATGAGCCTGGGCCAGGACGCGGTGCGGAGTATGGCGACCAAGTTCGGCTTCGGGCAATCGCTGACGATCCCGATGTCGGTCACACCCAGCGTCTTCCCGAACAGCCTGAACAAGCCGCAGCTCGCACAGTCCGCGATCGGCCAGTACGACGTGCGCGCCACCCCGCTGCAGATGGCGATGGTCAGCTCGGCGATCGCGAACGGCGGAAACGAGATGACGCCGTACCTGGTGCAATCGGTGCGGGACAAGAACCTCGACGTGATCGAGACGACCGACGCCAAGACCTTCTCCAACCCCATCTCGAAGGACACCGCCGACTCGCTGACCGACATGATGGAGTCCGTGGTGAGCGAGGGCACGGGAACCAACGCGGCCATCCCGGGCATCAAGGTGGCAGGGAAGACGGGCACCGCCGAGCACGGCGAGGGAAGGAATGCCGACGTGTGGTTCACCGGGTTCGCACCCGCTGACAACCCCAAGGTGGCGGTCGCCGTCCTCGTCGAGAACGGCGGAACGGTCGGACAGGAAGCAAGTGGCGGTCTGGTGGCAGCACCGATCGCCAGGCAGGTGATGGAAGCGGTGATTGGCAAATGAGTCGACCTGGGGACCTGATGGGGGGTCGCTACCGTCTGACCGACCGGATCGCAGCCGGGGGCATGGGCGAGGTCTGGCAGGCGCGCGACGAGATCCTCGGCCGTGCTGTCGCGGTCAAGCTGCTCAAGGAGGGGCTGACCGACGAGGAGGGTTTCACCGAGCGCTTCCGCAACGAGGCGCGCCTGTCCGCGGCGCTCGCGCACGGCAACATCGCGCAGGTCTACGACTACGGCGAAGAGGGCAACCTCGCCTACCTGGTGATGGAATTCGTGCCGGGCAAACCGTTGTCCAAGATCCTGCACGAGCGCGGCCCGATCTCCGCCGCCGACACTGCCAACCTGATGGGCCAGGCCGCGGCGGCACTGCACGCGGCACACCGCGCCGGGCTGATCCACCGCGACGTCAAACCGGCCAACATGCTGGTCACCTCCGACGGTGTGGTGAAGCTGACCGACTTCGGCATCGCGCGGGCCGTCGGGTCGGCGGCGATGACCAAGACCGGCGAGGTGATGGGCACCGCCCAGTACCTCGCGCCCGAAGCCGCCATGGGCCGGGAGACCACCGCCCTGACCGACGTCTACTCGCTGGCCGTCGTGACCTACGAGATGCTGGGCGGCAGAAGGCCGTTCAACTCCGACAGCGCCGTCGCGCTGGCGCTGGCACACGTCAACGAGGAGCCGCCGCCGTTGCCGACCGAGGTGCCCGCGCCGCTGCGCGCCGTCGTGCACGCCGGACTGCGCAAGGACCCCGCCGAACGCCCCGACTCCGCGCAGGAGTTCGGCCGCGCATTGCGACAGGCGGTCAGCGACAGCGAGCAGATGGGCCTGAACATCTGGACCCCCGCACCCCGCCCGGTCGCCGGCGGGCCGGCCGGACCGTCGGGGCCGAACTCCTGGCCGTCCGGTCCGCAGTCGGGGCCCCCGTCCGGCCCGCAGTCCGGTCCCCACTCCGGCGGGCAACCGCAGCAGTCCGGCGGTCAGCCGCAGACCTCGGGCGGACGGCCCCAGAACTCCGGCAGCAACAAGCTGTCGCGGGCACAGCGCAAGGCGCGGACTTCGGGGCCGCAACCGGCCACCTCAGGTGCCCAGCCGGCCGCGGGGACACATCGGTCGCTGCGGGCCGGCTGGATCGCGGTCATCGGTGCCGTGGTCGCCGTCGCGGTGATCGCGATCGTCGTGGTCGTCATACTCTCCCACGGGGGCGGCAGCCCGCAGGTGCCGACCGCGCCGAACACCGGCCCGTTCAACAACGGGATCGTCACCTATGCACCGGAGGGCTCTTCGTGACCGAGGACGTGCCGCGGATCCTCGGCGACCGCTACGAGGTCGGCGAGCTGATCGGCCGCGGCGGGATGGCCGAGGTGCACCTCGGGCACGACATCCGCCTCGGCCGGACCGTCGCGATCAAGATGCTGCGCGCCGAACTCGCGCGGGACAGCACCTTCCTGACCCGCTTCCGCCGGGAGGCGCACTCCGCCGCCGGGCTGTCGCACCACTCGATCGTCGCCGTCTACGACTCGGGCGAGGACACCTTCACCGAGACCGGCGGCGCCACCGTCGACATCCCCTACATCGTCATGGAGTATGTCGACGGGCAGACCCTGCGCGAGATCCTCAACGAGGAGGGCAGGCTCTCCCCGGACGAGGCGGCCCGCGTCACCATGGGCATCCTGTCGGCGCTGGAGTATTCGCACGACAAGGGCATCGTCCACCGCGACATCAAGCCGGCCAACGTGATGCTGACCAAGGGCGGCAGCGTCAAGGTGATGGACTTCGGCATCGCGCGGGCGCTGGCCGACACCGGCGCGACGATGACCTCGGCGCAGGCCGTGGTCGGCACGGCGCGTTACCTGTCACCGGAGCAGGCGCAGGGGGAGACCGTCGACGCCCGCTCCGACCTCTACTCCGCCGGCTGCGTGCTCTACGAGCTGCTGACCGGCCGCACGCCGTTCGTGGGTGAGCCGGTGTCGCTGGTCTACCAGCACATCACCGACGCACCGAAGCCGCCGTCGACCTACGAGCCCTCGGTGCCCCGTCCGATGGACGCGGTGACTTTGCACTCGCTGGCCAAGGCGCGCGACGACCGCTACCAGAACGCCGCGGCGTTCCGCGCCGACCTGCAGGCCGCGCGGACCGGCGCACCGCTCAGCGCCGGTGCCAGCGCCGTGCTGAGCGCCGGTGCCGCGGGAGCCTCGGTGATGCACCACGAGCCGCAGGCGCCCGTCCCGCCGCCCCGGCGCCGCGACAACACCCGGGAGATCCACGAGACCGAGCCGCAGCGGAAACTGACCGGCCTGTGGGTCGCGGCGGGCGTCGTCGCGCTGCTGGCCATCCTCGGCATCGGCTACCTCGTGATGAACGGCCGCGGCGACAGCGGCACCCCGACAGAGGTCGTCCCCAACGTCGTGAACCGGTCCGAGGCCGCGGCGAGGAGCATCCTGCGCCAGCACGGATTCGACGACGTCAAGGTCAACCCGGTGTTCAGCAACGAGGTCGCCAAGGGGTATGTCGTGGGCACCGACCCGCGCAACGGTGTCTCGGTCGACCCGGCCAACCAGATCCTGATCAACGTCAGCAAGGGTCCCGGGCTGGTGCAGGTGCCGGACGTGACCGGCCAGAGCGTCGCGGCCGCACGGAAGACGCTCGCCAAGGAGGGCTTCAACAAGGTCGAGGTCGCCAGCAAACAGGTGTCGGACACCGAGTACGACAAGGGCGAGGTCGTGAGCGCCCAGCCGCCGATGGGATCGTCCGCCGACCCCAGCCAGACCATCACCCTCACCGTGAGCGACGGCAAGGAACACGTCCCCGACGGGCTGCTCGGCAAGGAGGCCGGCGAGGCGCAGCTGGCGATCCTGCAGGCACACCTGAAGGTCGGTCAGACCAAGTTCATCCCGGTGTCCGACCCGGGCCAGGCCGGGAAGGTGCAGAAGGTCTCGCCGGCCGAGGGGAAGCTGGTCGACAAGGACTCGACGGTGACGCTGACCGTGGGCACGTACTCGGCCACGTCGACGGCCACCGCCACGATCACCATCTCGCCGACGAGTCCGTCGAGCTCACCTAGCAGCACCTCGTCGAGCTCGCCCAGCGGCACCTCGTCGTCGTCCCCGAGCAATCCGCCGTCACCGTCGAAGCCGAGCACCAGCATGCACGGCGGCGACGGCAACGACGGCGACTGAGCCACGGCGTCCTTCCGGTCCGCACACAGTGCGGTATGGCGCACTGTGTGCGGACCGGAAGGGCGACACACCTCGCGGCGCGTCCCGCGGTCAGCTCTGGTGGACCAGCGGCGCCAGTCCGGCCGACCGCTGCACCGCGCCGGTGAGCCCGCACAGCTCCAGCCAGTTGGCGAACATCCGGTGACCGCCCTCGGTCACCACCGACTCGGGGTGGAACTGCACCCCGTGCAGCGGCAGCGTGCGGTGCTGCACCGCCATGATGACGCCGCTGTCGGTGCGGGCGGTGACCTCCAGCTCGTCGGGCACCGTGTCGGAGGTGATCGCGAGCGAGTGGTAGCGGGTGGCGGTGAACGGCATCGGAACGCCCGCGAGGACACCGGACCCGGTGTGCACGATCCGCGACGTCTTGCCGTGCAGCAACTCCGGCGCCCGGTCGACCGTGGCGCCATACACGACCCCGAGCGCCTGGTGGCCCAGGCAGACGCCGAACATCGGCTGCTCCCGCTGCGCGCACGCCGCGATCATCGCGGTGGAGACACCGGCCTCCTCGGGGGTGCCGGGGCCGGGTGAAACCAGGACCCCGTCGTACGGCGCACCCTCCTGCGGCGTGACCGCGTCGTTGCGCACCACGGTCGTCTCGGCACCCAGCTGCTGCAGGTAGCCGACGATCGTGAAGACGAAACTGTCGTAGTTGTCGATCACCAGAATCTTCGTCACTTCTGCGCTGCTTCCTTGACTTTCGCGTATTTCAGGTCCAACGCGCCCTGGTATGCCGGGAACGTCTCCTTGCTGGACGTGCTCACGTCGTAGCCGAGCCCGGCGAGCGACACGTAGGCCTTGTAGTTCTGCACCGAGGGGTCGTCGTCGAGCGCCTTCTTCAGCTTCGCCGGATCACCCATGGCCTTGATCACGAACGGTGGCGAGTAGACGCGGCCCTGCAGTAGCAGGGTGTTGCCCACACAACGCACCGCCGAGGTCGAGATCACCCGCTGGTCCATCAGCATCATGGCGCTCGCGCCGCCCGCCCAGAGTGCGTTGACCACTGCTTGGACGTCCTGCTGGTGCACGACCAGCCAGTCGAGGTTGGCGCCGTCGGGCAGCGTCGACGGGTCGCGGCTGGAGTCGTTCAGCGACACGGTGACGACCTGCCCGGTGACCTCGCTGAGGCCGGCCGTGTCGGCATACCCGTCGGAGGTCCGGATCGTCTTCTTCAGCTTCGTCGAGCCGGGCGCGTCCTGCTTGCCGAGTTGGGCCACCTGGGTCTGCAGGGATGCGACGGTCGCGGCCTGCTTGGCGACCCGGTGGTTGCCGTCCTGCACCACCTGCACCAGGTCCCGGGTGCCGGGCCGCAGGTCGGAACCCTGCGAGGTGGCGGCGCTGACACCGAACAGCAGACCGGCGGCGACGCCGATCACCGGCACGGCATACGCCCATCTGTTCCGTGGTCGCCACATGCCGCACCCCTTTCGTGGTCGCCGGACACCGGTGTCACAGCGCCGGTGACTTAGTCTTGTCCGAGATTCTTTCATTCCGCTGTAGGAGCGACGTACGTGAGCGAGCGAGACAAGCCAGCCGACCAGGCCGACACCGACGAGGCCGAGCTGATCGCCGAGCAGGAGTCCCGCGCCGCGACCGGCGACAAGGCGGAGGTCGCGACCGAGGCCATCGACGACCTCGAGGCGAAGAAGGCGGCCAACCGGGCGGCCCTCCGGGACGCCGAGAAGGAGGCGGCCCGCGAGGCCAAGCGGGCCGAGCGGGAGGCCGCCCGCGAGGCGAAACGGACGGCGCGCAAGACCGCCGACGTCGAGCGCGAGGAGAAGCGTGCCGCCCAGGCGATCGACGCACCGAGCCCCGGCTGGTGGGTGCCGACGCTGTGCACCTTCATGGTCGTCGGGCTGTTCTGGCTGGTCGTCTACTACCTGTCCGCCGAGAAGTATCCGATCCCCGGCATCGGCTTGGGCAACATGGCGATCGGGTTCGTCCTGATCCTCGTCGGCTTCGGTATGACGACCCGTTGGCGCTGAACCCGCTCCCGCCTCACCCCGTCCGCCGCTGACGCCGCGCGGCGGCGGCGATCGAGCACGCGGCGAGCATCGCGACCACGACTGCGTACCCCACGCTGGTGGCCCGCAACCCGACCCGGGTCGTCAGCAGACCGGCCACCACGGCCGGCAGGGAGAACGCCAGATAGGCCACGACGTACAACGCGGCGATCAGTTCGCCGCGGCGCGCCGGGTCCGCCGCCACCACCAGGGTCCGGAACGCCCCGAGGAAGGCCGCGCCGAAGCCCGCACCGGCAACCACGCTGCCGACGAGCAGCAACACCACGTGCGCGGTGGTGATCGCCGTGACGGCGATCACCAGTCCCGCGACGAGGAGCGCGCACCCGGTCAGCATCGCCCGGTGCGAGGTCCAGCCGCGCACCAGAACCCCGGCGAGCGCGCCGGCCGCGCACAACGCGAACGCGGTCGCGCCGCCGAGCAGGTGGTTGGTCGAATGGCCCAGTTGCCTGATCAGTGAGGGCCCGAGGGACAGGAAGAGACCGCCGAGCGCCCAGCAGGCGACGATGCAGGGCAGTGCCACCCAGAACATCGCTCGCGTTTCCGGGGCGACACCGATCCGGGGGTGCAGGTCGACCGGGCGGCGTTCGGCGACCGATTCGGGCACCCGCAGCATCGCCACCGCGAGTAGCACGAACCCGGCCAGCATCAGCGCATAGACCAGGCGCAGCGGGTGCGGGGCGTACTGCACCAGCGCACCGGCCACCAGCGACCCGAACGCCAGGCCGAGCATCGGCGTCACGGCGTTCAGCAACGGCCCCAACCCGGGCCGGTTCGCGGGCTGATGGTCGATCAGCGCCGCCGCGACCGCCGCCGTCACCAGGCCGGTCGCCACCCCTTGGCCGATCCGCGCGACGAAGAGCCAGCCGAGTCCGTCGGCGACCAGGAACGCCACCATGCTCAGCGATTGCAACGCCAGCGCGGCCAGGATGACCGGGCGGCGGCCGACCGCGTCCGAGAGCGACCCGGTGACCAGCAAGGTAGCCAGCAACGCGACCGCGTAGACCGCGAAGATCACGGTCAACGTCGCCGGCGTGAAACCCCACCGGGCGGCATACATCCCGTACAGCGGGGTCGGCGCGCCGGCCGCGAAGAGGAACAGGCCCAGCACCGCGGTCACCACCCACAGTCCGAAACGCGAGCCGACCCGCTCCGGGCGGAGGTCCGTTGCCGTGGCCATCGCTATTTCGCCGTCCCGATGCGGTCGGTGGTCGTTCCCCGGCCGCCGTCCGCGACCTGCTGGGCGAAATGGTCGGCCAGCCGGTCGGACCCGGCCGCCGGCGCCACCATGTCGTGGGTCAGTACGGCGGTCAGGAACTGCGCCGGCCCGTGGACATGCTCGGGGGTGCACCGGGCGAGCACCCGGACCGCGGCGACGACCGGACCACGCGGCAGATGGCGGATCCGCGGCGAGGTGCCGTGCGCGGCGAACGCCGCGCGCGCGATCCCCTCGTAGGTGAGGACATCGGGCCCACCGACCGGGACGTCCGTCGCACTCGACCCGGCGGCCGCGAGGCACGCGGTCGCGACGTCGCGACCCGAGATCGGGTTGATCCGATGTTGCCCGTCACCGATCAGGGACACGGCACCTCGGCCGGCCATCGCGAGGAACTCGCCCATGTCGGAGAAGTAGCCGGTGGGGCGGACCACCACTGCGGAGATCGGCGAGGCCGTCAGTGCGTCGACGAACTTCTCCTTCGCCGCGACCAGCCGCACCCGGTGCCGCAGCTCCCGCCCGTGCAGCACCGAGACGTACACGAACCGGGTCACGACCGCCTTCTCGGCCGCCCGCAGCAGCGCGAGGTTGCCGCGGTAGTCGACGTCCAGGTACTTCACGCCGTCGCGCTGGCGGGTGATGCCGAGCGCGGAGAAGACGACGTCGACGTCGTCGGCCACCCCGGACAGGGTCGCCGGTTCGGTGACCTGTCCGACGAAGACGTCCACTGTGTCGGGGAACGATTGCGCCTGCTCCGCCCGGCGCACGAGAACGCGCACCCGGCACCCCGCAGCCAGCAGGGCCTGCACCAGGTACCCGCCGAGATAGCCGGTCGCGCCGGCCACCAGAACGCGCCGACCGTCGATGGGCGGCGCGCTGTCCGAACGTCGATCTGAAGCCATGCCGATGTCTCCTTACTGTCCGTCTCCGGGCTCGTCCGAGTTCTTGGACCAGACAGTACACGATTTATGGACCAGCCGGTCTACAAATTCGGTAGGCTCCACCCATGGCCCGACCAGCGCGACCCGTCGACCCCGCCAGTGAGCGTTCCCTCCTCCTCGCCGCGGCAACTGCGTTCGCGCGGGACGGCTACCGGGCAGCGTCGATGAACGACGTGCTGCAGACGGCCGGCTGGGCGAAGAGTTCGCTCTACCACTACTTCGACGGCAAACGGGGACTGCACGACCGCGTGGTCCTCGCGCTGCGGGAAGAGCTCGGGTCCGGGCTCGCGGTCCCCGAGCTCGACACGCTCACCGCAACGGACTTCTGGCCCGCGATGGCGCGCCTGGTGGACTCGCTCGCCGACACCGCCGACCGGCATCCCGAGGTGCGCCACCTCGGGCTGATGTATCACCGCGATGACACGGCCGAAGCCGACGGGGCGCTACAGGCGCTGCGTGACGACGTGGCCGGCTGGCTCAATGCCGCACTGCGCCGCGGACTCGACCTCGGCCTCGTCCGGCAGGACATCCCCGCCGACCTCGCCGTCGAACTGACCGTCACCGTGCTGGGCGTGCTGGATCGATGGGCGATGGAACGCGCGGCGGAGGCACCGGGCGGTCAGCAGGCCGGCAGGCTCTCCCTGCGCCTCGTCCAGGACCTCATCGGCGCGCAGGGACACCAGACGTGACACCGCACGGTGGTCGTCCACAGGGTTATCCACAGGCCGTGGAAAACTACACCGATGTAACTCCGATCGGAGCGAGTTCTGGGCGATCGCGGCATGATTCGTGCCGTTCCGGGCCTGCCGCCGCAATACCTGTCGCGTTGTCCACAGTCTTATCCACAAGCGGTGGAAAACCACATGTGTGTAACTTCGATCGGGTGATCGACCGGGTCGTGCGCGGTCAGCGCTGGACGCCGGCGAGCGACAGGAACTCCTGCCGCGAGCGGGGGTCGCTGCGCAGGTCGCCGAGCAGCGTGGACGTGACCGTGCCGGACCCGGTCGCCTGGACGCCGCGCAGCGTCATACAGGAGTGCTCGGCCTCCATGACGACACCGACCGCCCGGGGTGCCAGCTGCTCGTCCAGCAGGTCCGCGACCTGCTTGGTGAGCCGCTCCTGCGTCTGCGGGCGGCAGGCGAAGTGCTCGACGATCCGGGCCAGCTTGGACAGGCCGACGATGCGTTCACCCGGCAGGTAGGCGACGCAGGCGCGCCCGGTGAACGGCAGCAGGTGGTGCTCGCAGACCGACCGGAACGGGATGTCCCGCGCGAGCACGAGCTCGTCATACCCCTCGTCGTTGGGGAAGGTCGTCAGCTGGAACGGGCGTGGCGTGAGCATCTCCGCCCAGGCTCCTGCCATCCGGCGCGGCGTCGCGCGCAGGTGCTCGGAGTCCAGCTCGACGCCCAGGGCACGCAGGAACTGCGCGGCCGCCGCCTCCGCGGCGACCAGATCCATCGGGCGCTCACCCGACCAGGACAGCTGCTCGGGCTCGGGCGCCAGCACGACGGACATGGCCACACCTCTTCTATCGACAACGTCACCGGTTTTAGAAGTACCCGCGACGACCGATATTTGTCAAGATTTATTGGTGATAGATTCGAGGGGATGAACGACGCAGGCGAGAGCGACCCGCTCGCCGGGCTGTCCACGCTGGCCGACCCGGTGCGCAGGAGGCTTTACGAATACGTCCTGCGGCAGGAAGGTGCCGTACGACGCGACGCCGCCGCGGACGCCGTCGGGATCAGCCGCACCCTGGCGGCATACCACCTCGACAAGCTCGCCGACGCCGGGCTGCTGGCGACCACTTACGCGCGGCCGGCCGGGCAGACCGGGCCGGGCGCCGGGCGACCCGCCAAGCTCTACCAGCGGACCCGCGACGAGCTGTCGGTCACCGTCCCGCCGCGCCGGTACGACGTCCTCGCCGGGCTGCTCGCCGAGGCCATCGACGCAGACGACTCCGGCAACGTCCGGGCTGCGCTGCTCACCGCGGCGGCCGACGAGGGGCGTGCGGCCGCCGCCGAGGGGGACGACCTGCTCGACATCCTGCGCCGCCGCGGGTACGACCCCGAGCTGGTCGACGGGACGATCGACCTGCGCAACTGCCCGTTCCACCACCTGGTGGAGCGACACGTCGACCTCGTCTGCGGGCTCAACCACGCGTTGCTGCGCGGGCTGCTCGCCGGGCGCGGGGAGGATCCCGGTCGGGCGCAGTTGGCGCCGCGGCCCGGCCACTGCTGCGTCGTCATACACGACGACGGCGCCGGCGCCGCCCATTGACGGTCACACCGCCCGCTGACGGCGACATTGCGGGGTCAATCGGCGTTCCGGGCGTCAGCCGGTGTTTCGGGCGTCAGCCGCCGAAACGGCGAGTACCGCCCGCGAGTCCGCCGCCGAGCCGGTGGGTGTCGAACCGCCACCGGTCAGGAACTGCGCGCAGCTGCGGCCCTCGGCGGTATTGGCCGACTGCAGCGTCCGCAGTTGCCGGGACAGCGTGCCGGAGGTGGACTTCAGGGCGGCCAGCTCGGACCCGGACCCCGAAGACCCGGACGACCCGGATGGCCGCGTGGACCCGGACGAGCCCGACGAGCCGGACGGGACCGCGGACCCGGTGGTTTGCGCGGAGCTCGACGACGACCCGGTGGTACCCGCCTGTGCGCTGGCCAGCTGCGCCTTGTCGGACGCCAGCGTGGCCTGCGCCGTCACCACCGCCACCTTGAGTGCGGTCGGATCGAGCGCGGCCAGTTCCTGGCCGGCGGTCACCCGCTGACCGACGGTGACGCCGACCGACGCGACCGTGCCGTTGACGGGGAACGCCACGGAAGCCTGTTTCACGCGCTCGACCGTGCCGGTCAGCGCGACCTGCTGGCTCACCGATCCCTTCGTCGCCGTTGCCGTGCGGTAGTTGCCGGCGACGCCGGCGTCCGCCGACTGTGCGACGTAGAAGGCCCCGGCCGCGACCACGGCGACCGCAAGCCCGGCACTGGTCCAGCCGATGACCCTGCGGGGACGGCTCGCATCAGGCATTGTTCGCTCCTGCGTCACCGGACCCGGCACCGCGGCCACCGAAGCCGAAACCGGAGTCGCACGTGCCGTTCACCGACTGCGACACGACGATCTGCCGCGCGGCGAGCTTGCTGCCGGACTCGGTGCCGAGCGCCGTCATGCACTCACCCGGCACCACGCTGCTCCCGGATCCCTTGGTCTCGCGCGTGTAGGTCGTGGACGAGTTCGTCGTCACGGCAACCTTCTTCGTCGACGTCGTTGGCGCAGCTGACGAAGTGCCGGATGCGCTCGCCCGGACGGTGACCGTCAGCGTGAAGCCCGTGGCGGACCGGTTGGAGACCTTCCCTGCGAAGCCGCCGAATCCGCCTCCGCCGGAACGTGACCCGGCCGTCCCGCACGCCGCTGCCTGCTCGATGGTGACGCCGTTCGCGGTCACCTTGCTGGGGATGGTGAACGTCCCGAACGAGCGTGTGCCCGAGGGGCGCACACCCGATGGCCGCCCACTGGGGAACCCGGACGGACGGCCGGACGGCCGAACGCCTCCGGCGCCACCGAATCCGGCCCCCTGCGAGCGGACCGCGACACAGGCGCCGTTCGTCAGTGCGCTCTGCGTGGCCTGTCGCTGTTCGATGATCGAGGTGCTCGAGGTCCAGGTAACCGTCGACGACTGGCCGCTGGTCGAGTTCACCGTCGCGGTGCTCCCCGTGTGCGACGCGATGACCCCGCTCACTCCGGGTTGCCGGAAGCCGTTGCCCCGCGGTCCCGCGGTCGACCCGCTCGCCGGACTGGTCCCCGACGGGGTCGAGACCGATGCCGCCGCACCGCCGCAGCCGGCGAGCAACAGCACGCCCACGACACCCGACAGCGCACCGAAAGTCTTGTTCTTCACCATGTTTCACTCACTTCGCAATGCTTCGATGGGCGCGAGCCGGGCGTCTCGGGACGCTGGGTAGACGCCGGCGACAACGCCGACGACGATCGAGACCACCAGGGCCAGGACGGCCGCCTCGACGGAGATGCTCACCGGTTGCCCCACCAGGTTGGGCAGCACCCGGGTGCCGATCAGCCCGATCACGATCCCCAGGGCGCCGCCGACAAGTCCGAGAATGCTTGCCTCCGACAGGAATTGAGCTCGTATGACGCGAGGCGTCGCACCGAGCGCCTTCCGCAGGCCGATCTCCCGGATCCGCTCGGTCACCGACACCAGCATGATGTTCATGACGCCGATCCCGCCGACCAGCAACGAGATCGCCGCGATCCCACCGAGCAGCACGGTGAGCGTGTGCGCCGTGCTCGTCGCGGTCTGGACCAGCGAGGCCTGACTGGTGACCGTGAAGTCCGCGGCCGAGGACGTGACACCGTGCGCGGTGGTCAGGGCGTTCGTCGCCTCCTGGTAGGCCGCCGACAACGCCGACGAGCTGCGCGCCTGCAGGTAGATGTCGGAAAGACTCGTCGAGCCTGACGAGGCGAGACGCGCGGCATACGTCGTCTCGGGGACGATGGCGGTGTCGTCCTGGTCGGTCGTGGAGGTGGACCCGGCCGACTTGAGCTCGCCGACCACGGTGAAGCTCTGCGCCGCGATCGTCACCGTCTGCCCGACCGGGTACCGGACGCCGAAAAGCTCCTGAGCCGTGGTGGATCCGAGCACGACCACCGCAGCCGCGTTGTCCTGGTCGTCCGCGCTGAGGAAGCGTCCGAGCGCGATCGACCGGGCGCGCACCTGCAGCCAGCTCGGGGTCGTCCCGACCACCGAGGTCGTCCAGTTGGTGTCGCCGACCGCGAGTTCCGCCGAGCCGCTCATGGTCGGGGCCACCGCTTCGATGTCCGGCGCGACCTTCGAGTCGGCCAGGGTCTGTGCGTCCGCGCTCGTCAGGGTCGTCGCCGAACCGCGCCCGGCGCGCACCCCGGAGGTCGAGGTCGAGCTGCCGGGGGAGACCACCAGCAGATTGGTGCCGAGGGCGTTGATCTGACTGGCGACCTGCTGTTGGGCACCCTGCCCGAGGCCGACGGTGAGCACCACCGCGGCGATGCCGATGGTGATGCCGAGCACCGTCAACACCGAGCGCAGTCGCCGGTGCCCGATCGCCTCGTAGGCGGTGCGCAGTGTTTCCGCGGCGCCCATCAGGCCGCCTCGTCGGTGAACAGGTGCCCGTCGCGGATGAACACCTGGCGGGACGCCTGGGCGGCGATGTCCGCCTCGTGGGTGATCAGCAGGACGGTGTGCCCGGCGTCGTGCAGCTCCTGGAACAGGCCCAGCACATCCCGGGTGGCGACCGAGTCCAGGTTGCCCGTCGGTTCGTCCGCGAGGATCAGGTCGGGTTCGGTCACCAGCGCCCGGGCGACACTGACGCGCTGTTGCTGGCCACCCGACAACTGGGTCGGCCGGTGGTCGAGGCGGTCGCCGAGCCCGACCCGCTCCAACGCCGCGACCGCGCGGTCGCGGCGCTCCTGGCGACCGAGCCCGCCATACACCAGCGGCAGCTCGACGTTGCGCAGCGCACTCAGCGAGGGCAGCAGGTTGAACTGCTGGAAGACGAAGCCGATCTTGGTGTTGCGCACCTGAGCGAGGCTGCGCTCGGTCATCTCCGACACGTCCAGGCCGTCCAACTCGTAGCTGCCGGAAGTGGGTACGTCGAGGCAGCCGAGGATGTGCATGAGGGTCGACTTCCCCGACCCGGACGGCCCCATGATCGCGACGAAGTCACCTTCCTCGACCTCCAGGTCCACGCCGCGGAGCGCGTGCACCTCCAGGTCGCCGCTCCGGTAGACCTTGGTGACCTCGCGCAGCGCGAGCACCGGTGGGGTGGGCACGGCTTTCATTGGCCGCCTCCCGGCGCGCCACCCGGGAAGTTGCCGCCCCCGCCGGAGAAGCCTCCGCCGCCACCGAATCCGCCGAGTCCACCGGACGAACCCGACGAACCCGAGCGACTCGATCCGGACTGGGTGCCGAACGGGTTGCGTGACGCGACGACCACCAGCTGACCGGCCGAGACACCGGACAGGATCTGGGTGCGGGTGCCGTAGACCCCGCCCACCGTGACCGTCACCTGCTTGGTGGCCTTGCCGTCCTGCACGGTGACGGTCGGCGTGCCGGAACTCGACGTGCTGATGGCCGCCGTGGGGACGGACAGGACGTTCTTCTGCTGGCTGGTGGTGATCAGCGCGGTCGCGCTGGTGCCGTCATACAGCCCGGTGTGCGAACCGTCGATGACGATCGTCACCGGAAACGTCGCCACGGAGGTGTTGCTCGTGCTGGCGATCATGCCGACGGTCGTCACCGTGCCGGTGTATGACGCGGCCGAACTCGCGCTGCTGCCCGAACCGCCCGACGACGTCGTGCCGGAGTTGCCGGTCGAGCCCGACGATCCGGTCCGGCGCGACGATCCGGTGCCGCCGGAGGCGTTCGCGCCGCCGAAGAACTGCCGGCCGGTGGTGTCCGACGACGTGGAGGACGACACCGAGACGGACGCGACCTGGCCCTTCTTGATCGAGGACAACTCGGCGGCGCTCACGGACGCATCGACCGTCCACTTGGTCGTGTCGACCACCACCACCTGGGCCGACGAACTGCTGGACGACCCGGTCCCCTGGTTGGCACCGCCGGAAGCCGAACTCGCCGCACCACCGCCGCCGGTTCCGGAGCTGCTCGAGGTTCCGCTGACCTGGTCACCGACGGTGAGGTTGACGGCCGCGACGGTGCCGGAGACGGTGCTGCGCAAGGTCGCGTCCGTCACGGCCTGGTTCGCGGCGGTCAGTTTCGCCTCGGCCGCGGTGACCTGCGCCTTCGCGCTGCTGAGTTGCGAGCTGTCGTCGGACGACTCTGCCGACGTGAGCTGCGCCTGCGCGGCCGTCAGGCTCGCCTGGTCGGCGGTGACCTCCGCCTTGAGGGAGGTCGCGTCGATGGTGGCGAGCTTCTCTCCGGCCGTGACCTTTTCGCCGACGGTCGCGGTGACCGCGGTGACGGTGCCGCCGCTACCGAAGTTGAGGTTTGCGACGTGCGTCGGGGTGAAGGTCCCGGAGACACTGACCGTGCGGCTCACGGTGCCCAAGGTGACCGGTTGCGCAACGCTGGTCGCCGCGCCCGCCGACGTCCCTTGCCCGCTATCGGTCCTGCGGGCGTCGATGAACCACCACGTCCCGCCGCCCACCGCGACGACCGCCGCGACCACCAACGCGAGCCACCACTGTTTCTTCCTGCCCACCCGGCCGACTCCTCGCATCCCGTGCCGACCGGGTCGTTCCGGGCGGCCAGCCGCCGTAGTTCATACCTGCGGGCTACGAAACGGCCCTCGACAGGCTGTGGCGAAGATGTGGTGTCGCTGAAAATCGGCCGGGGTCAGCCGACCGGCAGGTGCACGGATTCGAAACGTATGACGGCCAGCGCGATCAGCAGCACCACGATCGCGGCGAGCGCCGGCCACTGCCACCGCGCGCGGGTGCGCCCGAGCAGCGCGATCGCGCCGGCGCACAGCCCGCCGGTGACGGCACCACCCAGGTGCGCCTGCCAGGCGATGTCGGGCAGGACGAAACCGATCACGGCGTTGATCACGATCAACCCGATCATCGGCCCGCTCTCCAGGCCGAGCCGGCGGTTGAGCACGACGACCGCGACGAACAGGCCGAAGACCGCACCGGAGGCGCCGACGGTCGGGGTCACCCAGCCCGTCGGGTAGTCGGTCGGCGAGTTCGGGGTGGACGCGAGCAACTCGTACCCGACCGACCCGCCGACCGCGGAGATCAGGTAGAGCGCGAGCAGCCGGGCGCGCCCCAGCATCGGCTCGAGGTACTGCCCGACGATCCACAGGGCGTACATGTTGAACAGCAGGTGGAACGGCGTGTCCGGGGAGTGCACGAACGCCGCGGTCAGGAAGCGCCACGGGTCCTGACCGGACAGCACGGGCGCGTAGAGCATGTCGGTGGTGACCGTCGGGTCGACCTTCTGCGCGACCCACACGACCACACAGATCGCGATCAGGGTGATCGTGACGACCGGCCGCCCCTGGACGGCCCGGCCGCCGAACGCGGTGACCAGGCTGCGCGACTGCTTCTGGTGCGTCTTGACGCAGTCGACGCACTGCACGCCGACCGCGGCCGGCCGCTGGCATTCCGCACAGGTCGGCCGGCCGCAGCGCTGGCATGACACCAACGCCACCCGGTCCGGGTGGCGTGGGCAGTGGGGGAGATCCCCCATCGAGTTGGTCACGGACGACTCGGTCAGGACTCGACGGTGACCTTCTCGATCACGACCGGCTCGACCGGGCGGTCCTGCGCACCGGTCTGCACGGCCGCGATCTTGTCGACCACGTCGCGGCCGGGCTGGTCGGCGACCTCACCGAAGATGGTGTGCTTGCCCTGCAGCCAGGTGGTCGGCGCGACGGTGATGAAGAACTGCGAACCGTTGGTGCCGTGCCCGCCGCGCTTGCCGGCGTTGGCCATGGCCAGGATGTATGGCGCGGAGAAGTTGCGCTCCGGCGAGATCTCGTCGTCGAACTCGTAGCCCGGGCCGCCGATGCCGACGCCCTGCGGGCAGCCGCCCTGGATCATGAAGCCGGGGATGATGCGGTGGAAGGTGAGGCCGTCGTAGTACGGCGTGGGGTTGGTGCGACCGGCGTCGTCGCGGTACTCCTTGGTGCCCTGCGCGAGGCCGACGAAGTTCTCGACGGTCTTGGGGGCGTCGTTGCTGAAGAGGTTGACTTTGATGTCGCCGTGATTGGTGTGCAGCGTTGCGATCATGCGCCCCAGTGTCGCATCCCGGAGGCGTCGCACCATCCAGTGCATCCGACCGGCGTTATGACTCTGCGGTCCGGGTTGGCAGGATGAAGGGGATCTCACATGTCTAGGAGGGCTCACGTGTTCAGCAAGACCTCGCGCAAGGACGTGGCGAAGGACAAGGTCGCCGAAGCGGTGTCGACGGTGGGTGACGCCACGGACGTCGCCCGGGAGAAGGCGGCTCCGGTCATCGAGTCGGCCGCCGAGAGACTCAGCGACGCCGTCGATGCAGCCCAGCCCCAGGTCGCCAAGGCGACGAAGAAGGCCAAGAAGTCGGCCGGTAAGACCGCCAAGAAGGCTGCGAAGAAGGCGCGCGCCGCGAGCGACCAGGCCTACGCCGCGCTGCCCGAGCAGGCACGGAGCACCGTGGAGCTGGTGGTGCCGCAGGTCGCCACGAAACGCCACCGGAAGGGCAAGCTGTTCATCGCGCTCGGGCTGGTCGCGGGCGCCGCCGCCGTCGCGCTGCTGGTGCGCGGCAAGCAGCAGTCCGGTGGTGGCGCCGTCGCCGCTTCGGAGCTGCCCGAGGTGGAGCGTCGTGACGCCGCTGCCGCCGAAGCGGAGACCGAACCGGTCACGCTGCCGGGCTCGGACGACGCCGTCGGTGACGCGGAGCAGCAGGTCGATGCGGCCGTGTCCGGCCGCAAGGGCCGGCATGCCGCCCAGGAGTGACCGCCCGGTCCTGATCACCGGCGCGACCGGTGCGATCGGCGGCCGGGTGGCGGATGCGCTGGCGCGATCCGGCGTTCCGACACGGCTGTTCGTCCGGTCACCCGATCGGGCACCGTCCCTCGCCGGGTCGTCGATCATCCAGGGCTCGTATGCCGACCCGGCCACGTGCGCGGCCGCGCTGGACGGGGTGGACACCGCGTTCATGGTGTCGGCGACCGAGAGCCCGGACCGGTTGCGTGAGCATCAGAACTTCGTGCATGCGGCGGCTGCCGCGGGCGTGCGGCACATCGTCTACACCTCGTTCGCGGGTGCTTCGCCGACCGCGACGTTCACCTTCGCGCGGGACCACTTCGCGACCGAGCAGCTGATCCGGCGGTCCGGGCTGAAGTTCACCTTCCTGCGCGACAACTTCTACCTCGACGTGCTGGTGCACTGGGTGGGCGCGGACGGCGTGATCCGGGGCCCGGCCGGCGACGGTGCGGTCGCGGCGGTGGCACGCGACGACGTGGCCGCGGTCGCGACCACGGTGCTGCGTGCGCCGGAGGCGAGCACGGATGCGACCTACACGCTCACCGGGCCGCGGTCGCTGCGCCTCGCGCAGGTCGCCGAGACGATCGGCGCCGTGACCGGTCGGGCCACCGCCTATCACCCGGAGACAGTGCCGGAGGCGTACACGTCGCGGGCGTCATACAACGCGCCGCAGTGGCAGCTGGACGCCTGGGTGTCGACCTACACCGCGATCGCGGCCGGCGAACTCGCCGAGGTCACCCCGGACGTCGAGCGGCTGCTGGGCCGGCCGGCGACGTCCCTGGAGCAACTGCTGCGCGGCTGATCAGCGGAAGGCCGACAGACCGGTCACGGCCTGGCCGACGACCAGCGTGTGCATCTCGACGGTGCCCTCGTAGGTCAGCACCGACTCCAGGTTGTTCATGTGCCGGATCACCGGGAACTCGTAGGAGATCCCGTTGGCACCGAGGATCGTGCGGGCGGTCCGGCAGATCTCGAGCGCCTCGCGGACGTTGTTGAGCTTGCCGAGGCTGACCTGCTCCGGCAGCAACCGGTGGGCGTCCTTGCGGCGGCCCAGGTGTGTCGCGAGCAGCACGCCCTTGGCGTATTCGAGGTGCATGTCGGCGAGCTTCGCCTGGGTCAGCTGGTAGGCACCGATCGGCTTGCCGAACTGGGTGCGCTCGGTGGCGTAGGCCTGTGCGGCCTGCAGTGCGGAACGTGCCGCGCCCATGGCGCCCCAGGTGATCCCGTAGCGGGCCTCGTTGAGGCAGGACAGCGGGCCCTTGAGGCCGCGGACGTCCGGCAGTACGGCGTCGGCGGGCAGCCGGACCTCGTCGAGGACCAGCTCGGCGGTGACCGACGCGCGCAGGGACCCCTTGTGCTTGATCGCCGGCGCGGAGAAGCCCGGAGTGGTGGTCGGAACGACGAATCCCCTGATCCCACGGCCGTTCTCGGCCTCGTCGGTCTGTGCCCAGACCACCGCGACATCCGCGATGCTGCCGTTGGTGATCCACATCTTGCGGCCGGTCAGCACCCAGTCGTCACCATCTTTGCGGGCCCGGGTGCGCATGCTGCCCGGGTCGGAGCCGGCGTCCGGCTCGGTCAGCCCGAAGCAGCCGATCGCGTCGCCGGACGCCATCCGCGGCAGCCACTGCTGCTTCTGCTCCTCGCTGCCCCACTTCCAGATCGCGAACATCGCCAGCGACCCCTGCACCGAGACCAGCGAACGGATGCCGGAGTCGGACGCCTCCAGCTCCAGGCACGCGAGCCCGTAGTCGGTGGCCGACATACCGGCGCAGCCGTAGCCCTCCAGGTGCATGCCGAGCAGACCCAGCGAACCGAGCTCCTTGGCCAGGCCACGGACGTCGTCGATCTCGCCGCGCTCGAACCAGTCCGCTACGTAGGGGTCGATCCGGTCCGCGCACAACTGGCGCACCGCCGCGGCGACGGCACGCTCGTCGTCGGTGAACAGGTCGGCCAGACCGGCCGGGTCCAGCGGGTCGATTCGGGCAGCGGGGTTGTTCGCCATGGGGGTCCTCCAGGTCATCTTTCGCGGATTGCTCGTTCTCGACGTTCCCGGATAACCACGCTGAAATGCAACTGAATAGGCCGATCAATACCTAGAGGGTATTGGTGTGTGTGGCTTGTCGGTCTGGTGCTCGCGTGCCGGGTGCGTTGTCCGCCAGAGTGCTGCTGAACACATCGTGGAGAGGACACCCAGCATGGCGCACGAAGACAGGTCCACACTCGAGGAGATCTTCGAGCGACCGGCGGTCGGCCCGCTCGCGGGCGTCGTGGTCGCCGACCTGAGCCGGGTGCTGGCGGGCCCCTACTGCACGATGCTGCTCGCCGACCTGGGTGCACTGGTGATCAAGGTGGAGAGTCCGGGCGGTGACGACACCCGCCGGTGGTCGCCGCCGCGACGCGGTGACGACAGCACCTACTACCTGTCGGTCAACCGCAACAAGTACTCGATCGCGCTGGACTTCAAGGACCCGGCCGATCTCGCGGTCGTACGGCGGATCGTCGACCGGGCCGATGTGGTGATCCAGAACTTCAAGCCGGGCGGGCTGGAGAAGTTCGGCCTCGACGCCGCCACGCTGCGGCAGGAGCGGCCGGACCTGGTCTACGCGTCGATCTCCGGTTTCGGCACCGACGGGGGTGCGAACCTGCCCGGTTACGACCTGCTGGTGCAGGCGCTGTCCGGGATGATGGAGCTCACCGGTTCGGCCGACGGCGAGCCGATGCGTTCGGGAGTCGCGGTGTTCGACGTCATCACCGGTCTGCACTCCGCGCTCGGCATACTTGCGGCGTTGCGGGTGCGGGACGAGACGGGGCGGGGTGACCACGTCGAGGTCAATCTCCTGTCGTCGGCGCTGTCCGGGCTCGTCAACCAGACCTCCGCGTATGTCGCCGGCGGTGTCGTGCCGACCCGGATGGGTAACGAGCACCCCAGTCTGTATCCGTACGAGCCACTGCCCGCCGCTGACAAGGAGATCGTGATCGCCGTCGGCAACGACCCGCAGTTCGCCGCACTGTGCCGTTGCCTGGAGCTGCCGGAACTGCCCGGGGATGCCCGGTTTGCGACGAACGAGGCCCGGAACGCGAACCGCGGCGAGTTGCGCGTCCTGTTGACCGAGCGGCTCAAGACCCGGCCGGCGGCGGACTGGTTCGAGTTGTTGCGGGCGGCGAACGTGCCCGCGGCGCCGATTCTCACCGTCGCCGAAGGCACGCAGTTCGCCGAGCAGCTCGGGTTGGAGCCGGTGGTGGAGACCGGGACGGGTGAGCGGCGGATCCCCGCCATACGTAACCCGATTCGGTTCAGCGAGAGTCCGCTCGACTATTCGAAGTCGGCTCCGATCCTCGACGGCGACCGCGATCAGGTGACGCGCTGGCTCGAGGCGACCACGAGTGGCGACGACGCACCGTAACCTGAGCCCTGTGGACGTCCATCAGGCACAGGCGTTCCTGGCTGTTGCCGAGGAGCTGCATTTCGGCCGGGCCGCCGAGCGGTTGCACATGGCGCAGCCGCCGCTCAGCCGGTTGATCCGGCAGATCGAGGCGGACCTGGAGGTGCAGCTGTTCGAGCGCAACACCCGCCAGGTGACACTGACGCCGCAGGGGGCCGCGCTGATCGAGCCGGCGCAGGAGCTGGTCCTGCTGTCGCGGCGCATCAAGGAGATCGTGCAACAGGCGGACGCAGGCGAAACCGGCCGACTGCGACTGGGATTCGCGGGTGCCTCGGTGAACAGGCTGGTGAGCGCACTCGCGCGCAGCATCCAGCGCGAACGGCCGGGCATCACGTTGGAACTGTTCAGCTCGCAGTTCTCGCACACCGGTCTGCAGCGGGTGCTGGACGGGTCGTTGGACATGTTGATCGGCCGCTGGGACTTCCTGCCGGCGCAGGTCGAGTCGCGGCTGCTCGGGCACGAGGAGCTGCTGGTTGCGCTGCCGGAGCATCACCGGTTGGCCGGGCAATCGGCGGTCGCCCCGGGCGATCTGGTCGACGAGTCGTGGATCGTCCTGCCGGGCGCCAGCGGCGCCACGCTGCCGAACCGGTTGAACGTGCTGGGCGTCAACGGCGGTTTCGTCCCTCGTGTCACCCAGATCGCCCCGGACTCGTCCACCCAGTTGATGCTGGTCGCCGTCGGTCAGGGCGTTGCCCTCAACTTCAGCGGGGTGCGGGACAACGTCCCCGCGCCCGGCGTGATCTTCAAGCCGCTACGACCGAGCCAGCCGACCGCCGAAGTGCGGCTCATCTGGCGGCGCGGTGACCCGAACCCGGTCCTGCCCGCCGTGATCGCGCTCTCCCACAAGGTCTTCCCAACGGTGCCCGAGTAACCAGCGCTGCCCGAGTAAGCAGCGGCGTTGATTTCAGCGGTGGCCGAGTAGGTCGAGCCGCTAGGCGAGACCGTGATCGAGGCCCCGCACACACCCGCGGCGGCCGAGTAAGCAGCGGTGGCCGAGTCGGTCGAGCCGCTAGGCGAGACCGTGATCGAGGTCCCGCACACACCCGCGGTGGCCGAGTAAGCAGCGGTGGCCGAGTAGGTCGAGCCGCTAGGCGAGACCGTCATCGAGGTCCCGCACACACCCGCGGCAGCCGAATCATCACCCCGCACACACCCGCGGTGGCCGAGTAGGTCGAGCCGCTAGGCGAGACCGTGATCGAGGTCCCGCACACACCCGCGGTGGCCGAGTAGGTCGAGCCGCTAGGCGAGACCGTGATCGAGGTCCCGCACACACCAGCGGTGGCCGAGTAAGCAGCGGTGGCCGAGTAGGTCGAGCCGCTAGGCGAGACCGTCATCGAGGTCCCGCACACACCCGCGGCAGCCGAATCATCACCCCGCACACACCCGCGGTGGCCGAGTAGGTCGAGCCGCTAGGCGAGACCGTGATCGAGGTCCCGCACACACCCGCGGTGGCCGAGTCATCACCCCGCGCAACCCATTTCAGCGGTGGCCGAGTAAGAGTGACCAGTGAGCCCGCATCGAGGTCCCGGCCGGTCTGGTGGTCAGGCGACTTTGTCGGCACGCCAGCCGGGCATGGCGCCTTCGGTCAGGTCCCAGTGCACCCCGTCGGGGGTGATGGTGGCGTAGTACCCGTGCCGGTGGACGATCTGGTGATGTCGCCGACACAGCATCGCAGAATTGGTCAGGGCAGTGCTGCCGCCGGCCCACCAGGGCAGGATGTGGTGGATCTCGCAGAAACCCGGAGGTCGGTCGCAGGTGGGGAAGGTGCATCCCATGTCTCGGTGGACGACGGCGGCCCGTATCCCTGTGGTGGCCAACCGTTTTTCACGCCCCACGTCCAGGGGTTGACTCTTGGTGCCGAGGACGACGGGGATCAGGTCCGCGTCACATGCCAGGCGGCGGGCGGTGCCCGCGTCGAGGATCTCCCCGCCGATGGTGATGGCACCGTCCAAGTCTGTGAGGAGCCGGTGTAGGTCCATGGTGACCAACACGGTGGCGCCGGCGCCGATGCCCATCCCGTCCCCGCACACGGTCTTGGCGCCGGCGGCGACCAGGTCCATCAGCGCGTCCACCCGGCGCTTGCCCGGGGTTCGCTCATCCCGCACCCGGTCGGGCACGGCGCCCGTGCCGGTGGCGCCGTTGCTGGTGGCCCCATCGAGGTCATCGTCGCAGTCGTCGTGCTGGACGTCGGGGTGCAGGCCGAACGCGGCACCGGCGCGACCAGTCGTGTCACCAGCGTCACCGGCGACGCCGGTGTCACCGGTGGTGGTGTCCGCGTCGTGGGTGGGCTCGGGCCCACTGTCGCCCGCGGCACCGGTGGCGTCGGTGGCGCCGGTGGCGCCGGTGGCGCCGGTGGCGCCGGTGGGGTTGCTTTCCTGGCTGGTGGTGGTCTCGCCCGTGGTCTCGGTGGTGCTGGTGTCCTTGTGCTGGGCGGGGTGGGGTGCGGACAGCGCGGTGATGGCCTGTTTGAGGATGGCGGCGTTGGCGGGGCACAGGTCCGCGATCAACCGGATCATCCCGGTCGGCAACGTCCGCCAGGTCAACGACTCCACCTTCTCCAGGTGCGCGTCCTCCCCGGAGAGTTTGTCCGCGGCATAGTTGGCGATGATCCGCCGGGTCAGTTCCGTCACGCCCCGGGACCCCAGCGCCGGGTCCAGTTGCAGGAACCACGCCTGGATGTCTTCGCGGGCCGCGGCCGGTAACACTTCGGCGACTTTGACGGTCTGCCGCAACGCGGTCCGGGCGGTGGCCAGGGTGCAGGACCCGTCGCGGACCGCCGCGGCGATCACGTGGTTGCGCCGGTCCCGGCACGCCTCGGCCACCACCGACACCGTACTGGCGGCCGAGGGTTCGATACTGGTCCCGGCGGCCCGCGCCCGGGCGCGCACCCACCCGGTCGTGTTGGCCGCGTCCGAGGCATCCACCACACCCCGTTCGCACGCGTTCGCCGTCGCCAGCGTGGCGACCTGCCCGGCCCGCTCCTGCACACCCAGCAACACACTGACCAGGTCGGTGAGGTGGTCTTCGCCGAGCTGGTCGAACACGCGAGGTAACTGGTCCAGCGCGCCGGCCACGGCCCTCACCTGCTCGGCCAGCCGTGGCCCCAGACCCGGCACCGGCCGCCGGGCGGGATCGGGCCCGTCCCAGCAAGTCGTATCCGCTTCCACCGCTGCCGGTTGACCGGGGATGCGCAAGGGTGAGTCGATGGCCACGGTGATCGAGTCCCCCTCTCCCCTGGATGGTTTCGTTGTCATGATTCTATCGGGTGACGTTCAGGAAGTACAGAGGTTGTGCGAACATTTCTTCGATACGTTCGCTCTGAAACGTATCGGAAGTACGCCAAAAACTGTGCGCGGACCTCGATACGCCGTTCCTCCGCTGCGCTCCCCCACGGCTACTCGGCCAGCGCAAAATAGCCGGCTCGCCTACTCGGCCAGCGCAATATCGCGGGCTCGCCGACTCGGCCAGCGCGGGGGGAGCGGGGTCGCCGACTCGGCCAGCGCGGGGGGAGCGGGGTCGCCAGCGCGTGGGGGCACCTCGGCCAGCGCGGCATGGCGGGGGTCAACTCGGCGAGCGCGCCGGGTCAGCTATTCGCCCGGCGCATGTCGCAGACGGTCATTCAGTGCGAATCGAGCTGCGGGGCGCTGAAGCCCTCCGACCGGCCGAGCAACACCGCCCGCGTCACCGCTGTACTGCCGAACTTGTCACGCACCGCGTCCAGTGCACCGTCGAGCCGGGTGGGGGCGTCGGTGTCGAAGGGCAGCTCGAGTTGCTCGTCTTCAGCCTCGTCCAGGCCGGTGATGCTGATGCCGATCAACGTCACCCCACGGTCCACGATCAGCGGCATCGCCTCGTCGAGCAACGCCCGACCGGCCACCAGCCACGCATCGGTGCCGGCCGTCGCACGACGGACGGTTCGTGACCGTGTCACCCGCGTCATGTCATCGAAGCGCAGCCGGAGCACGAAGGTCCGGCCGATCCGCTCACCGGACCGCATCCGCCGCGTGACCCGGTCGACCAGACTCACCAGGGTGGCGTCGAGTTCCTCGCCGGTATGGCGCCCGCGGCCGATCGCCCGCTGCGCACCGATCGACCGGCGCCGGCGGCCCGTCTCCACACGCCGCGGGTCCAACCCGTGTGACAGGGCGTGCAAGTGGCGACCGCTCGCCGGCCCGACGATCGACGTCAGCGTCTCCGGTGACAGCCGGGCGAGTGCCCCGACAGTCGCGATGCCCCGGTCGTGCAGCCGGACCGACGTCACCTTCCCGACACCCCACAGTGCCTCGATCGGCAGCGGGTGCAGGAAGTCCAGCTCGCCCCCGACCGGCACGCTGAGCAGTCCGTCGGGTTTGCTCGCCGCGCTGGCGACCTTCGCCAGGAACTTGCTGCTCGCGATGCCGACCGAGATGGGCAGCCCGACCTCCGCCTTGACCCGGCGTCGCAGCTCGGCGCCGATCCGGCTCGGCGCACCGCTGAGCCTGGCCAGGCCGCCGACATCGAGGAACGCCTCGTCGATCGAGATGCCTTCGACGACCGGCGTGATGTCCCGGAACACCTCGAACACGGCGCGTGACGCCTCGACATACGCCGTGAACGTCGCGGGCACCTCGACCAGGTCCGGGCACAGTCGACGGGCGATCCGCCCGGACATCGCCGTCCGCACGCCGCACGCCTTCGCCTCATAGCTGGCCGCAAGCACGATGCCGCCGCCGACGACGACCGGCCTGCCGCGCAGCGACGGGTCGTCGCGCTGCGCGACGCTGGCATAGAACGAGTCGAGGTCGGCGTGCAGGAAAGTGCCCTCTGCCACAACCCCACCGTCCCACCCGCCACCGACAGCGCGCCCGCTGCGGCTCCTCACGCTTCACCCTGTACTCAGGCTGAAATGCCGTTAGCCTGACGTTCCATGAACATCGTCTTCGTCGAGCCGAACTTTCCGCGCAACCAGCGCGAGTTCGCGCGAGCGCTGCACGAGGTGGGCGCAACCGTCTTCGCTGTCGGGGAAACCCCGTGGGAGTGGCTGGACGAGCAGCTGCAGTCCTGGATCGACCACTACTACCAGGTCGGGTCGGTCACCGACGTCGACCAGCTCCGCACTGCGGTCGAGCACTTCCAGTCCATCGCCTGGATCGACGGCCTGGAGGCCACGATCGAGGCGCACACCCTGCCCGCGGCGATCGTCCGCGAGGCGCTCGGCATACCTGGAACATCCGTGCGCACCACCTGGCTGTGCCGCGACAAGCCGGCGATGAAGGAAGCGCTCCGCGAGGCGGGAGTGCCCACCGCTGCATCGGCGGCCGCGCACGACGTCGACGACCTGCGCGATTTCGTCGACGAGCACGGCTATCCGGTCATCCTCAAACCCCGCGACGGTGCCGGGGCCGCCGGAACCACCCGCGTCGACAACTATCGCGAACTACTCGATGCCGCAGCGGCTTTCGGCGGCACCGAGTCGATCGCGATCGAGGAGTTCGTCGAAGGACACGAGGGCTTCTACGACACCCTGAGCGTCGACGGCGCCATCGCTATCGACTTCGCGTCCCACTACTACCCCGGTGTTCTCGAAGCGATGCGCAACCGGTGGATCAGTCCGCAGTTCATCTCGACCAACCGGGTCGACTCCGTCCCCTTCTACCGCGAGTTGCGCGAGCTCGGTGAACGCGTCAACGAGGTGCTGGGTATCAGCACCTCACCGACCCACATGGAATACTTCGTCAGCCCGAAAGGCCTGCGCTTCAGCGAGATCGGCGCTCGACCGCCGGGCGTCGGCTGCTGGGACCTGTATGCCGCCGGCAACGACATGGACATCTACCGCGCGTGGGCCGACTCGATCGTCCATCACCAGGTGTGGCACGTGCCGAGCAGGACGTATGCCGCCGGCATCATCGCGTTGCGCCCGGACCGGGACGGCACGATCACGGCGATCGACGGCGTCGACGAGATCAACTCCCGGTACGGCGAATGGGTCATCGACGCCAACCTGCCGGTCGGCTCCGCTACTCAACCGGTCGAGGCCGGTTACATGGCCAACGCCTGGATCCGTATGCGGCACAACAATTACGACGTGCTCCGCGAGATGCTCGATGACGTGGGCCGGACGGTGCAGGTGCACGCGGAGTGAGCGCCGACCCGAGCGAGGATACGAGTGAGGAACGAGCGAGGCCCGCAGCGAGGGGAAGAGGCGCGACCGAAAGATGAGCCCGGACCATCCCTGCATGGTGCTGCTCGGCCCGCAGCGCCGCCCTGCCCTCGACAAGGTCGTGGCCGGGCTTCAGCTCGACGGCCCGTTCGCGACGATCACCGCCGGCTGGCAGGAGCGTGAGGTCGCCGACGACGAACTCAACGCACATCTCGGTGGACGAGCGATCAATCTCGCACTCTGGACCCGCCGCCAGGACGTTCTCGACCGCGACCCGGACTTCGCAGCCGCCCACCGGCAGCGCCAGTCGGTGCTGTCCGACATGCAGGACCTCTACCTGATCGGCGTCGGGCACACCTCCCGGGCGATCACCGAACTGCGCGAACATGCGGAGTCGTCCGAGCGGGTCAAGGAGCTCGCGCTGCGCGATGCCGAGGAGGTGCTGCGATCCCTGGATCGCCGCCACCTGGAGCGGGTCCGTGAGGTCGAGGCCGAGTTCTACGACGTGACCAAGCCGCACGAACACCCCCTCATCGCCGCCCATCGTGCGGAAGTGGCACAGGTACTGGCGGACAGCGCAGCCGTGGTCATCGCCGGTGGGCACGTCGCCGAACTGCTCGATGCGCTGCACCTGTTCAATGTCGTGCCTGCGGGCTTGGCGGACCTACCGATCATCGCCTGGTCCGCGGGCGCGATGGTCCTCTCCGAACGCGTTGTTCTCTTCAATGACAATGCGATCCGCGGGCCGCGGGCGCCTGAGGTGTATGACGACGGGCTCGGCCTGCTCCGCGGTGCTGTGCTGCTGCCGTCGGCGCACAAGCGTCTGCAGATGACCAACCTGGACCGGATGTCACTGCTGGCAAAGCGATTCGCGCCCGCCGTATGCGTGCCGCTGGATCCCGGAGCTCGGGTCGCGGTCAACACGGACGGGTCGCTGCCGACCGGGACAGCCGTGATCGGGGCCTCCGGAGCCATCGAGCAACTCGACGAGCCGGCGGGGGAGGGAACCAATGGCTAAGCAATTGGCGATCCATCGGCTTCGTGCCCGGAAACCGTTGGACGAGAGCGCTGTCGACCGTTTCCTCCAGCACCACCAGGTGCCTGTGGTCGAGGGGGAGATGTGCACGTTCCTCTTCCGCGGCAACGCCGACGAGGTGTGGGTACGACACCGCATCGTCGGCCAGCCCCAGCGCGTCCCGATGCGCCGCCTGGGCGACACCTCGCTGTGGTTCGTCGTCCTGGAGTTGCCCGCCGGTTCACGGGTCGAGTATCAACTCGAGATCCGACGCGGCGACCACCACGAGCAGGGCAACGACCCGCTCAACCCGCACGTGGCGAACAGCCCGGTCGGCTCGTCCTCGGTGTGCCAGGCCACGGGCTACGTGGTTCCGGACTGGGTGCACCCGGATCCTGATGCTCGATCTGGCGAAATCGTCGATCTGACAGTGCAATCCAAGGCACTGCGACGTCAAAGCGAATGCCGTGTCTACCTGCCCGCGCGGTTCCGCAGCACGCACCGTTACCCGCTGCTGATCGTCCACGACGGCGACGACTACCTGCACTACGCGGCGATGAAGACCGTGCTGGACAACTTGATCCACCGACTGGACATGGCCGAGACCGTGGTGGTCTTCACCAACCCCGGCGATCGCAACCGCGAATACGCCAACTCCGTGCAGCACGCGCGTTTCATCACCAAGGAACTATTGCCGACGGTGGAAGAGCAATTCCCTTTACTGGCAACCCCTTCGGGACGTTGCCTGATGGGCGCGTCCTTCGGCGCTGTGGCCGGCCTTTCGACGGCATACCGGCACCCGGACGTCTTCGGGTCGCTCATCCTGCAGTCCGGATCGTTCGTCTTCACCGATATCGGCACCGAGCACGGCGGTGGCCCGGCGTTCGACCCGGTGGTGCGCTTCATGAACCGCTACCGCACCGCCCCGCGCAAGGTCGCGGGCCGGTTGTTCGTTTCATGTGGAACGTACGAGGACCTGATCGTCTACGACCGCTCGATGGTGCCCGTCTTCGAACGCGCGGGCATGCGGGTCCGGTATGTCGAGGCGCGTGACGGCCACTCCTGGGAGGACTGGCGCGACCGGCTGCGTGACGCGCTCTCCTGGATCTACCCCGGGCCGCACAAGTACGTCTACGAGTAACCCTGCGGGTTGACCAGTCCCAGCCGCAAGGCGGCACGCGTACTCGACCCGCAGACCCGCTGCGTTCGGATCGCAGCGCCGTCGCAGTGACCTCGCAGCGCACCTGAGGACGGTGGTTCCTGATCACAGCGGAACCAGGAGGAAACCACCATGCGCAGGACACACTTCAAGCTCACCGCGGCGCTGGTCGCGGCACCGACCCTCTTGCTCGGCGCCGGCGCGCTCACCGCCGCACCGGCGCACGCGGCCACCGCCCGCAACGGCGTGTGTGAGACCGGCGAATTCTGCCTCTACTACAACTCGAACGAAGCCGGCTCCCTGTCGGACTTCAGCACGTCGATCAGCGACTACGGCGCCACCCAGCCGAGTTGCTACGACTTCAAGGGGCCGGGCAACGGTAAGGGCCTGTGCGTCAAGAACAACGCCGCATCGGTGTGGAACCGGACCGGCAAGACGGTCACGGTGTACTACAACTCCGGCTATGCGGGCGCGTCGCAGAAGTTCGCTTCCGGAGCCAAGGGCAACCTCAACTCGACACTGAAGAACAACAACGCGTCCCACCGCATCGGCGCCGCGCCCGCCAGCGTCCACGGCATCGACGTCAGTGACAACAACGGCACGATGAACTGGGCGAGCCAGTACTCCTCGGGGGTCCGTTTCGCCTACGTGAAGGCGACCGAGGGAAGCACCTGGACCGATCCGACGTACTCCCGCAACTACAAGGGCGCCCGCAACGCCGGCATGATCCGCGGCGCGTACCACTTCGCCAACCCGGCGGGTGCGTCCGGCAAGGTGCAGGCCGACTGGTTCATCAACCACGGTGGCGCGTGGAAGGCCGACGGCTACACGCTGCCCGGAGCACTCGACGTCGAGGGCACCTGTTACAGCAAGACACCCGCTGCGATGGTCAGCTGGATCAAGGCGTTCGTCGCGGAGTACAAGGCCCGCGAGGGTCGCACCCCGGTGATCTACACGAACCGGTCCTGGTGGCAGGACTGCACGGGCAACAGCACGGCGTTCCACAGCAGCGCGCTGTGGTTCGCGCACCCGGGCACGCTCGGCACGCTCCCCGGCGGTTGGGGCAAGCAGACGATCTGGCAGTACGCCGTCACGAACAACCTCGACCAGGACCGCTTCAACGGGTCCGCGGCCGCGCTCAAGTCGTTCGCCAACAACAGCTGATCGACAAGGTATGGCGCCCGTCCGATGACCGGGCGGGCGCCATACCTCGACCGGCAGCGCTGATCAGCTGCCCGAATAGACCTCCGGTGCCAGCGAATTCCCGGCCGGGATCGACCCGCACGAACTCGGAGTAGCCTTGCCTGCGAACCGGTCGTTGATCCAGCCGATCGTCGAAACCGCCCACGGCACAGCGGCGCCCACGTGCGACAGCAGGCTCGGCTGGGTGTACTTCACCGGGGTGCCGGAGGCGCAGTACTGCCGCGCCAGGGTGCGCACGTCCCCGGCGATCATCACACCGTCACCGGCACCGATGCCCGCCTTGTTTCCGGGAGTGCCCTCCCAGAAGCCGCCGGCACCCTGCTCGATGAACATCGGCGTGGTCGGCGAGGGCCGCTGCCCGAGGTTGAGTTTGTTGACCGCGTCCACGAACGGCTTCACCGAGTTCGGGTCGGCATACTGCGGCTTGACCATCTGCTGCCAGGTGATGAAGGGGTTGGCGAGCAGCCCCTCCGCGATCGAATCGCTCTGGACACCGTTCATCACCTGCGTGCCCTTGGCATTGAGGTATGGCGAGACGTCGAACCCGAACGCGCGCGCCGCTCCGGCGACCGCCATCGGCGCGACCCCGGCCCAGACAGGCGCACCGGAGACGTACTTCAGGTTGTGCGCCGGATCGACGAGCAGCCCACCCTCGGACGCTCCGACGAGCCGCTTGTTGACGTCGGGCGCGTACGACGGGGCGAGCGCGGCCGCCCAGTTGGTGCCGATCGCCCCGCCGGAGTAGCCGAACAGCGCCAGCTTGGTGCCGGTGTTCACGTCGGTGCCGGCTGCGGTGCTGGCTGCGCGGATCGAATCCAGTGTGGTGGTGCCGTATTCAGGCCCGGCGGCGAAGTCGGCGGTGGGACCCTCGGTGTCGGGGACGATCACCGGATAACCCTGGAGCAGCATCGGGGCGATCAGCGTCGTCTCGACGTTGGCGATCACCCCGCCGGGGAAGCGCTGGTTGCCGGCGATCACCCGCGACGGGCTGTCGGCGACGCTCAGCGAGTCGTAGAACGACTGGTACGACAGCGCGGCGCCTGCCTTCGCCTTCCCGGGCGGCAGGATCACCGACGTCACATTCGCGATCGGGGCGCCGACGGCGTTCTGGGTGCGGTAGAGGATCTGCTCGACCTTCAGCGGCAGCGAGATCCCGAGCAGGTGGTAGTCGATGGTGCGGGTGTCGAGCACCGCCCCCGGTGCGTATGACGCCAGCGGCTTGCTGCCGTGGTAGGTGAAGGAGCCGTCGGTCGCGGCGTGCGCCGGCGCAGCGGTGACGCCGCCGAGAGCTCCCGCCGCGAGCGCGACGGCAACGGCCGTTCCGAACATCCGAGTGCGTGACATGACTCGTCCAATCGAGGGTGAGGGGGATCACAGAGCTCGTCTAAGTTACTTACGCGTAGGTCAATAGCGCAAGGGTGGGCCGAGCACATGTCGCCGGCAGCGTGGTGCTCGTTCCGGTCAGCCGGCGAGGTCCATCACGACCGGGCGAGGATCGCGGCGGGTGTCGGTGACGGCAGGGCCGGTGCGTCGCCACCACTGCGCGGTGGTCTGGAGGTCACTGCCGCTCAGCTCCGGGTGTGTCGCGAAGGTGTGCACGGCGGGGTGGCCGCTCATTCCTGCCGCGCGCACCACGTGAGGAGCCATCTCGGGCGAGGCCGGGAGTCCCGCCAGGTCGACGTCGGCCGGGACGCCACCGCAGCGAGAAAGCGCTGCCAGCAGGGCCCGGCGCTGCCTCGGCGCGGTCGCCAGCAGCTCGACCAGTCGACGCCGGTGCTTGTCGCGGGCGAGGTAGACGAGGCAGCCGGCCGCTGCGTCCCCGACATACGATTCGTGACCGTTGCCCAGGACCTCGAGACAGGCGTTGGCGAGCGTGTCCCGGTAGGGGCTGGCAGCCAGCAGCAGGGACGAATAGTGCCGTCGTTCGACGAAGTCGGGCGACAGCGCCTCCCGCAACAGCCGGTCGACCATGGGGTCCTCCAGCCCCGACTCCTGCAAGGCGGCCGCGCGATACTCGCGCAGGTTCGCCGGACTCTGCACGCGGGCACCCGCGGCCGTCAGAGCCGGGTACGTCCCGAGCCGACCGACGACCCGCTGCATGAGTTCGGCGGACAACCGTTGCGCAACCATGAACCCCGGCAGGCCCGTCCCCGGGCCTTCGGCGGCCACGTTGAGGACGGCGCGGGTGAGCGCCGGGACCAGCTTCGCGGGCATCGTCTCCCGGCAGATCAGCCCCACCAGTGCGTATCCGACGCCCCAGCGGAGCTCTCCCTCGGCGCGCTCGAACCGCTGGATCAGCCACCGCACCACGTTCGGGTCGGAGGATGTCCCGAGGACGGCGAGCACATCCACCATCGGTTGCGTTCCGGGTTCGGCGCTCACGTCCTCCAGGACCCCCAGCACGATGCGGCTGATGCGCGGGTCGGCGAGCAGCAGTCCCAGGGCGTGCAGCCGGGTGGTGTACGCCTCGCGCACGGCACGCATGCTCTCCTCGACCAGCACCCGGACCCAGCTGCGCAGCAGTGACGGCGGCAGGACGGGCCCGGTCGGCTGGCTCACGATCTCCGCGAGCCGGGCCCAGTCGCTGCCGCTCATCGAACCCGAATCGATCCGGGTCTCCCACTCACCCAAGGCGTCGAACAGCTCGGGCCGGCGCAACTGCTCCGGACTCGGTGCCGGCGCGAGAGCACCGCCGAACATCTGGTCGAGCCCACCGCAGACACCCACCAGACGCCCGCGGGGCAGGCCGAGTGCGAGCTCGTATCCGCTGACGACCGACAAGGGAACGGGCTCGACCGCGGTCTCGTAACGACACAACGAGCTCTGGCCCACCAGGTGTCCGTGCGCCTCGAGTCGCTCGACGAACTGTGCCGCCGAACCGTGCGAACGCGCGAGCCGATTCACCCGCAGCAACCAGGAGACACGTGCGCCGGCGTCGATCGTGCGGCCGCGAATCGCCGTGGGGTCACGCAGAATTCGGACCGGGCGTCCGTGACGGGGACCCCAGCTCACAGCGCACTCTCCGACGGCGACACCGCGTGGGCACTGGTCGCGGCGAGCACACGTCCAGCAGCTCCGGCACCAGGTGACTGGACGCCACGAACCGGGCGAGCACCTTCAGGACCTGCGGGTGACCGTCCGCATCGCGCCGGACCTGGACCGTCGCGGGGCCGGTGACACCGAGCGCGCGGACCGCGGCGATCGCCAGCGACCTGACACCGCTGCGAGGGGCGGGCCGGTAGACCACCGGCAGGTATTCGGCACCGGGCACGTGGCGCTGGATCAGGTCGTCGTTGCGCAACGACGCCCAGTCCAGCTGGTCGGGACCCTGGACGACGCGGGACCGGCCGCCACCGGTGCGGGACTTGATGACCAGCGGCCCACCGAGGGCACCGAAGGCGGCAGCCGCGTCCGGGAAGTCCGCTGTCGTACCGAACGCGGGTGTGGGCACACCGCGTGCCTGCAACTGCCACGCGGTGTACAGCAGGTCCTGCGCGATGACGACCGGGCCGGCGCCGGCGACGACCACGTGGACCGCGGGATCGAACGCGGACTTGGCTGCGGCGATCTGCGGTAGCTCCTCCCGCAGGGTGGGGATGAGCACCGTGACGTTCTCCCGCAGACCGAGCTGCCGCAACGCGATGAGGCGGTGCGGGTCGCTCACCGGTGGCACCCGGTGGCCGGTGGCCGTGCTCGAAGGATGGTCCGCGTCGACGGCCACGACCGGGATCCGACGGTCGCGCAACTGGGTCAGCAGGGTCGCTCCGGCCGGTGCCGCGGCGCCGGTCACCATGACCTTCACTTCGACGGCCCCGTCGTAGGTCCGCCCCACCAGGTGCCGTACCGCCGAACTGACGTATCGCCAAACACTTCGCGGGCCCCCCCACATGTTCCGAGTACTGCGCCATCGACGATGGCCGCCTGTCCGCAGAGCCCACGTGTGGGGGCGGTGCAACGCTGCCGGCGTCCCTACCGGCAGCTATGAGACGGATCGGTGTTCGTCGGACCTGGACCCCTCAAGCCCGCAGCGAACGCCAATGAACCTCAACTGCGAACAATGTACGCAGGCTGATCCGTTTTTCCAGCAGTTCCCACAATGCGACCCGTCCCATGGTGGCTGACTCGTCCGAGGAAGCCGCGGTACGCCGTACCGTTTCGAGCGGGACGACCCGACGCGCCCGCACCCGCATCGCGATCAAGGTGGCCCGCTCGAGAGCAACTGCGCGACAAGGGCGCCCGGGGCATCGGCATGCGCGCGGTCGCGCGCGCGGTCGACATACCACCGTCCAGCCTCTACCGGTTCTACCCGGATCGCGCCGCGCTGCTGGCCGAGTTACGCGTGGATGCCTACAGCTCGCTGATCGAGCAGCTCACGGACGCCCGTCGGACGGCCGGCGATCGCAGCCCCGCCGGTCAGTGGCAAGCCATCACGTGCGCGTTGCGCGGCTGGGCCGTCGACAGCCCCGACCAGTTCGGCCTCCTCTACAGCATCCCGATGCACACCGAGGACGAGTGGACCGAACCGGTCTACGCCCAGCGCGCCCGGGCCGGCTCCCTTGTCGCCGGTGTGGTCGCCGACGCGATGGCGCGCAGTCAGCTCGTACCGCCGCCGGTCGGGAACCCGGTCGCAGCGCTGGTGCCGCCCTGGACGTCCGCCGACGGGGCGCCACTCGACCCGGTCAGCATCCAGATCACCTTGGGCGCCTGGGCAGCGTTGGTCGGACACCTGAGCCTCGAGCCGCACCGTCGCGCGATGATCCTCGACCCGCAGGCCTATTACGAGGACTTCGTCCGCAGCGTGATGGTGGCGATGGGCTTCCGGCCGAACGCCATCCTCCGGCCATGACTCTCCGGTGGGGACGCGGTCACGTGACCGAGCGGTACGACATACAAGAATCCCGAGCCGCCGGGCGACTCGGGATTGTTCCGTGGAGCATAGCGGGCTCGAACCGCTGACCCCCGCCTTGCAAAGGCGGTGCTCTACCAACTGAGCTAATGCCCCGTGTTCAGTTGTCCCCTGTGGCGGGCCGAGGGTTCAGTTGCCGGCCGGCTTGTCGGCGGCCTGCGCCCAGAGGTCCTTGGTGTCCTTCTTCTGGCCGAGCTTCTGCTTCGCGACGACGGCTGCACCGGCGACGGCGATCAGCAGGGCGAGCTTCTTCAACATGGTTTCCGGGCTCCGATCGTGGGCGGGACGGTGGTGGTGGGCCTAACAGGACTTGAACCTGTGACCTCTTCCTTATCAGGGAAGCGCTCTAACCGACTGAGCTATAGGCCCGTGCACCGTCCGGCGTCCCGCGGCAGTCACCCCGGGCGCCGGACGAGACTATCTCACCGAGGCGGGCAGCACCAAAACGAGGGTGTATGACGCCCTGGCCTCGATACGCTCCTTCGTCGCTACCCTTCGGTACGCCCGCTCGTTCCTCGCGGCCTACTCTGGGCGCCGCCCGACCAGCGGTGAGGTTATTAGTCGTCGGACAGCGTCATCTGCACGCCGCCGACCAGCGAGGAACAGATGTTGTAGAGGAACGCACCGAGCGTCGCGAACGCCGTCATCAGCAGCACGTCGACCACCGCGATCACCACCGACAGCGACACCACCCGGCCGAAGCCCACGTAGTCCATGATGTCGAAGCTCTTGCCGTTGGTCTCCAGCGTCCGCAGCAGGTCGTTGATGTTGTCCCAGACGCCCATGCCCTTCAGCACGATCCACAGCATCGCGACCATGACCACCATCGCGATGCCGATCGCCACCGAGAGCAGGAAGGCGATCTTCATCACCGACCACGGGTCGACCCGCGAGACGGTCAGCCGCACCCGGCGCGGGGTGGTGCGGCCCGGGCGGCGACCGCCGCGCTGGGGTGCCGCTCGCCCCGGGGTCCGGGCCGCCGGGCGGCCGCTCTTCGGAGCCGGCCGCGGTGGCGTCGTGCGCTTCTTGCCGCCCGCTGCGGGACCGGGGAGCTTCACCGCCCCGGTGTCGGTCGCCGTCGTTCCGGCGCCCTTGGCGTCGGATCCGTCAGTGCTCACTCATCGTCTCCCGGCTCGTCCGGAGTCTGGTCGGCGTCCGCCTCCGGTCCGTCGGTGGCCGGTGGCTCGGCGTCGGTGGCGTCATCCTGCGACGCCTCTGACGACGGTACGCCATCATCGGGGTCGTCTTCGACTTCGTCCTCGGCGTTCCTGGCGACGGCGACGATCGAATCCTTCTTGTCCGGCGTCGCGAACTGCACGCCCTGGGTGGACCGGCCGGTGGCCCGGACCTCGTCGACGTGGGAGCGGACGATCTTGCCCTTCTCCATCACGACGAGCACTTCGTCACTCGCCTCGACCACGAGCGCACCGACCAGGTCGCCGCCACGGTCGGAGATCGCGGCGACCTTCACACCGAGCGTCGCGCGACCCTTGACGGGGTACTCCTCGACGTCGGTCCGCTTGGCCAGGCCGTTCTCGAAGACGACGAACAGGTAGAGCTGCTCGCGCTCGGTCCCTTCGGGGACGATGCTCATCGACAGCAGCTCGTCGCCGTCCCGGAACTTCATGCCCGTCACACCCGACGTGGACCGGCCCATCGGGCGCAGCACGTCGTCGGTGGCGTGGAACCGCACCGACTGGCCCTTGCGCGACACCAGCAGCACGTCGTCCTCGGAGCTGGCCAGCGCCGCGCCCACCAGCTCGTCGCCGTCGCGCAGGTTGACCGCGATCAGCCCGCCGGTGCGCGGCGAGTCGTAGTCGGTCAGCTTGGTCTTCTTGACCAGCCCGCGCTTGGTCGCCAGCAGCAGGTACGGCGCCTGCTCGTAGTCGTGCAGCTCCATCACCTGGGCGATCTGCTCACCCGGCTGGAACGCCAGCAGGTTCGCGACGTGCTGACCCTTGGCGTCCCGGCTGCCCTCCGGCAGATCGTACGCCTTGGCGCGGTAGACCCGGCCGGTATTGGTGAAGAACAGCAGCCACTGGTGGGTCGTGGTGGTGAAGAAGTGCTCGACCACGTCGTCACCGCGCAGGCTCGCGCCGCGCACCCCCTTGCCACCGCGCCGCTGCGAGCGGTACTCGCTGGTCTTGGTGCGCTTGGCGTAGCCGCCGCGGGTGATCGTGACGACCACGTCCTCCTCGGGGATCAGGTCCTCCATGGACATGTCGCCGTCGAAGGGCACGATCTGGGTGCGGCGGTCGTCGCCGTAGCGGTCGACGATGTCGGCCAGCTCGTCGCTCACGATCTGCCGCTGCCGCTCGGGCTTGGCCAGGATGTCCTGGTAGTCCTCGATCGCCAGCTGCAGCTTGTCGTGCTCCTCGACGATCTTCTGCCGCTCCAGGGCCGCCAGGCGGCGCAGCTGCAGGTTGAGGATGGCGGTCGCCTGGATCTCGTCGACGTCCAGCAGCTCCATCAGGCCACCGCGCGCCTCGTCGGCGGACGGGCTGCGGCGGATCAGCGCGATGACCTCGTCCAGCGCGTCCAGCGCCTTCAGGTAACCGCGCAGGATGTGGATCTGCTCCTCGGCCTGACGCAGCAGGTATGCGGTGCGCCGGCGGATGACCTCGACCTGGTGCTCCACCCAGTAGCGCACGAACGCCGAGATCGGCAGCGTGCGCGGCACCCCGTCGACCAGCGCCAGCATGTTGGCGCCGAAGCTCTGCTGCAGCTGGGTGTGCTTGTAGAGGTTGTTCAGGACAACCTTCGCGACCGCGTCGCGCTTGAGCACGATCACCAGGCGCTGCCCGGTGCGGCCGGACGTCTCGTCGCGCAGGTCCGCGATACCCGCGACGCGGCCGTCGCGCACCAGGGTGGCGATCTTCTCGGCGAGCGCGTCCGGGTTGACCTGGTAGGGCAGTTCGGTGACGACCAGGCACTGCCGGCCCTGGATCTCCTCGACATTGACGACCGCCCGCATCACGATCGACCCGCGGCCGGTGCGGTAGGCGTCCTCGATGCCCTTCTTGCCCATGATCAGCGCGCCGGTCGGGAAGTCCGGACCGGGGATGATCTCCAGCAGCTTGGCCAGCAGCTCCTCGCGGGTGGCCTCCGGATGCGTCAGCAGCCACTGGGCACCGGCGGCGACCTCGCGCAGGTTGTGCGGCGGGATCTGTGTCGCCATACCGACCGCAATGCCGGAGGCGCCGTTGACCAGCAGGTTGGGGAACCGCGCCGGCAGCACCGTCGGCTGCATGGTCTTGCCGTCGTAGTTGGGCTCGAAGTCGACGGTGTCCTTCTCGATGTCGCGCACCAGCTCCATGGCCAGCGGGGCCATCCGGCACTCGGTGTATCGCGGTGCGGCGGCACCGTCGTTACCGGGTGAACCGAAGTTGCCCTGCCCGTCGACCAGCGGGTAGCGCATCGACCAGGGCTGCACCAGCCGCACCAGCGCGTCGTAGATCGCGCTGTCGCCGTGCGGGTGGTACTGACCCATGACGTCACCGACGACGCGGCTGCACTTGTTGTAGCCGCGGTCGGGGCGGTAGCCGCCGTCGAACATCGCGTAGACGATGCGGCGGTGCACCGGCTTCATCCCGTCACGCACGTCGGGCAGCGCGCGACTCACGATGACCGCCATCGCGTAGTCGATGTAGCTGCGCTGCATCTCGGTGTTGAGGTCGATCGGGTCGACGTTCGACCGTGGGCCTTCTCCGTCGCCGCCGGTGGGTGGCGTCGTGTCGTCAGTCATGAGTTCCCTTGGTTGTCACTCTTGTTCGCTTTGGTGCGTGGAGACTTCTTCGGCGCTGCGAGTGGCTCTCGTCATACCAAAGTCAAATGTCGAGGAAGCGGACGTCCTTGGCGTTGCGCTGGATGAACCCGCGCCGGCTCTCGACGTCCTCGCCCATCAGCACCGCGAAGATCTCGTCGGCCGCGGCCGCGTCGTCCAGCGTCACCTGGAGCAGCGTGCGGTGCTCGGGGTCCATCGTGGTCTCCCACAGCTCCTGGTAGTTCATCTCGCCCAGCCCCTTGTACCGCTGGTAGGGGTTCTCCTTGGGCAACCGGCCCCCTGCGGCCTGACCGATCTTCAGCAGTCCGTCGCGTTCCTTGTCGGAGAACGCGAACTCGTGCTCGCGGTTGGTCCACTTGATGCGGTAGAGCGGCGGCTGCGCCAGGTAGACGTAGCCGGCCTCGATGAGCGGGCGCATGAAGCGGAACAACAGGGTCAGCAGCAGCGTGCGGATGTGCATGCCGTCGACGTCGGCGTCGGCCATCAGCACGATCTTGTGGTAGCGGGCCTTGTCGATGTCGAACTCTTCGCCGATGCCGGTGCCGAACGCCGAGATCAGCGACTGCACCTCGTTGTTGGCCAGCACCTTGTCGATGCGGGCCTTCTCGACGTTGAGGATCTTGCCGCGGATCGGCAGGATCGCCTGGTTGAACGGGTTGCGACCCTGCACCGCGGAACCGCCGGCGGAGTCGCCCTCGACGATGAACACCTCGGAGATCGTCGGGTCGTTGCTCTGGCAGTCCTTCAGCTTGCCGGGCATCGCCGCGGTGTCCAGCAGCCCCTTGCGTCGGGTGGCCTCGCGCGCCTTGCGGGCCGCCATCCGGGCCGCGGCCGACTGGATGGCCTTGCGCACGATCCCCTGGCCCTCCCGGGGATGCTGCTGCAGCCAGTGGTCGAACTCGTCACGCACGGCGGACTGCACGAAGCCCTTGACCTCGGAGTTGCCGAGCTTGGTCTTGGTCTGGCCCTCGAACTGCGGCTCACCCAGCTTGACCGAGACGACCGCGGTCAGCCCCTCACGGATGTCGTCACCGGTGAGGTTGTCGTCCTTGTCCTTCAGCAGCTTCTGGTTGCGGGCGAAGGTGTTGACCAGCGAGGTCAGTGCCGCCCGGAAACCCTCCTCGTGGGTGCCGCCCTCGTGGGTGTTGATCGTGTTGGCGTAGGTGTGCACGGACTCGCTGTATGCCGTGGTCCACTGCATCGCGACCTCCACCGACAGCAGCCGCTCACCGTCCTCGTGCTCGAACGCGATGATGTCGTCGTGCACCGGCTCGCTGCGCTTGGAGGCGTTGAGGTGCTTGACGTAGTCGATCAGCCCGTCGTCATACCGGTAGGTGACGGTGCGGGGCTTGCCGGAGGCGTCCTCGACCTCGTCCTGGGCGCTGGCGCCCGCGGCCGCTTCGTCCTCGGCACCCTCGTCGACCTGCTGGGCGCGCTCGTCGGTGAGCGTGATGGCCAGGCCCTTGTTGAGGAAGGCGTACTGCTGGAAGCGGGACCGGATGGTCTCGAAGTCGTAGTCGACCGTCTCGAAGATGTCCGGGTCGGCCCAGAAGGTGATCGTGGTGCCGTGATCGTCCTTGTCGGTCTCGCCGATGACCTCCAGCGGGCCGAGCGGCGCACCGTGGTCGAACTCCATGTAGTAGATCTTGCCGTCGCGCCGCACGTCGGCCGTCAGCTTGGTGGACAGCGCGTTGACCACGGACGAGCCGACGCCGTGCAGGCCGCCGGAGACCTTGTACCCGCCACCGCCGAACTTGCCGCCGGCGTGCAACTGGGTGAGCACCAGCTCGACGGTCGAGACGCCGTAGGCCTTGTTGATCTCGACGGGTATGCCGCGGGCGTGGTCGCGGACCCGGACGCCGCCGTCGGCGAGGATGGTGACCTCGATGTGGTCGCCGTACCCCGCCATCGCCTCGTCCACGGAGTTGTCGACGATCTCGGTGACCAGGTGGTGCAGGCCGCGGATGCCGGTGGACCCGATGTACATGCCCGGGCGCTTGCGGACGGCCTCGAGGCCCTCCAGCACCTGGATGTCGTCGGCGCCGTAGGTGGGGGCCCCGCCGTCGTCCTCTGCCGCGGCAGGCGGGATCACCGGCTGCTGCTCGTCGTCGGACGGATCGTGCGCAGGCGTGTCGGACACAGTGCTCCTTCAGAGGTGACGCGGGTGGACTCCGAGCGGGCACACGTGCGGCTCGCCGAGAGGCGAGCCGCAGGAGGGGGCGACGAAGCTCAGAATCTGTCTCCAAGCATACCCTGCCGGCATCGGAAAACCGCACGAGACGTGCCGTGAACGGCATTTTGCGGGCCGGAGCGCCCACTTCGCGAGTCCCTACACACGGCCCGGGCCACGAGCGCGTTCACGACGCGTTCAGCGACCGCTCACTTGTGCAGGACGTAGACGATGGCTCCGGTGTCCGTGGTGCAGGTGGCGTAGGAGTCCCCGTGGCAGCTGACGTTGTACTTGTCGTGGGTGGTCGGCGACTTGGCCCGGAAGGACGCGTTCCCGTCGCTGTCCTTCTTGGCGTTGTAGAGCGTCGCCACCACGGCGGCGAAACCGCAGGACGTCTTCGGCCCGGTGCCGTAACTGTCCGAGCCGGGGCAGGACGAGGCCGAGCCCGGCAGCGAGGTCGCGTAGTGCTGCGCCGAGCTGGACGAGGAACTGTGCGACTTCGACGACTTGGGTGATGGCGAGGACGACGCGCCCGAGGACTGCGTCGGAGTCGGTGTCGTGGTCTCGGTCACCGTTGCCGTCGGCGTGAACGCGCCCTGCGTCATCCGGCCGGTCGAGTTGTTCAGGATGAACGCGATGACCACCGCGACGATGGCGAGCGAGGCCACGATGACCGCGACCGGCGCCCACATCGTGCTCTTGCGCTGCGGTGGTTCCTGGTAATAGCCCGCGGGCGGGTAGTAACCCTGGCCGGCCGGCTCGTACTCGTCGTACTGCGGCTCCTGCGGCGGGCGCACGTATGGCGTGTGCTCGACCGCCTCGGTCTGCTCCGCGGGCGGGTACTCGTCGTACCGCGGTTGCTGGTGCGGTGGCCGGACGTACGGCGCGTGGGCCGCCGTCTGGGTCTGGTCGGCGTCGTAGGGCCGACCGGCCCAGGCGGTAGCGTCCGGGTCCTGGTGTCCGGGCGTCGCACCTCGATCGGTGAAGAAATGGTCGAACTCGTCCCGGCCCCCGCTCGGGTTGTCGTCCTGACCTGGGTGGTCATGACTCACGTCGAAACTGCTTCCTGCCGGTTGGGGTCATGGCTGTGCACAAACTCGCACCACTGTACGTGGCTGGCCGGTGCCCCGGGCAAATTCGGTGTGCGACCTGGCTCACCCGTAGGTGTCGCGGGGGCCCCGTCCGTCGCGGACCGTGCGGGGGCCCTTCTTCCAGCTGGGCGCGTTGGGGCCGACGATCCGCAGCGACTGCACGACGTCGGCGCCGACCGCCTGTTCGATCTTGCCCAGGAGAGTGGAGGACAGCAGTCGCAGCTGGGTCGCCCACGCGGTGGAGTCGGCGCGGACGGTCAGCTCACCGCCCTCGAACGAGACGGTCCGGGAGTGCTCGGCCACGGCTTCGCCGGCGATCTCCGGCCAGCGATCCATCACCGAGCCGGCGGCGACGTCGACCTGCCAGCCGCGCTCGACCAGCAGCCGGTCCAACTGATCGCCGATCGGAGCCGGGTCGCGGCCGTCGTCACGCGCCCGGCCGGTGCCCAGGTCGGCGGCCTTGCGACGGCGCCGTGGTGCGGGGGAGCCGGGCCGGAATCCCTTCTCCCGGGCGGCGACCCGGGCGCGCTGCAGCGCATCGCGGGCCGCGTCGAGCGGCTCGTCGTCGTCCGGCCGGTCAGCCTCGGGTGGTTCCTCGCTCATCGCGTCGGCCCACTACCGGACCGAGAGGAGCAGAACCGGGCCGAGCGGAGTAGTAAAACGGGATGGTTTGCTACTCCTCTCGGACTGTTTGTCGTCCTCTCGATCAATAGGTGGTCGCTCATGACGGCGCCACTTCGCCCAGCGTGACCTGGAACTGGTTGCCCGCGAGCGACCCGGGCACGTCGTCGTCGACCGCCGCGGTGATCAGCACCTGCTCACAGTCGGCCACCATCAGCGCGAGGCGGCGGCGGCGGCCGGCGTCCAGCTCGGCGAAGACGTCGTCCAGGACGAGCACCGGGTCGGTGCCCACGTCGTGCCGCAACAACTGGAAGGCCGCGATCCGCAGCGCCAGCGCGAACGACCAGGACTCGCCGTGACTGGCGTAACCCTTGGCCGGCAGGGGCCCCAGTTGCAGCACGACGTCGTCGCGGTGCGGGCCGACCAGGGTCTGTCCGCGCTCCACCTCGGCACGATGCTGCTGCTCGAAACTCTTGGCGAAACCGGCCTCCAGGTCCACCAGCTCCGGCACCTCGCCGGCGGCCAGCTGGTCGGCGAGTTCGGCATACAGGGAGCTCTTGTATGACGTGCGCGCCTCCGACTGGCCGGCGCTGACCTCGTCGTACGCCAGCTGCAGGTAGGGCTGCAGGTCGCGCAACAACCGCAGCCGGGCGTAGACCAGGTTGGCGCCCACCGACGCCAGGTGACTGTCCCAGACCGGCAGTGTCGCCAGCGCGGCCGCACGATCCGGGGCCGACCGGGCGGTCTTCAGCAGCGCGTTGCGTTGCTTCAGGATCTTGTCGTAGTCGCTGCGGGCTCCGGCCCAGCGCGGCTGCCGGGCGACCAACAGGTCGTCCAGGAACCGGCGGCGCTCGCCCGGGTCGCCCTTGACCAGGGCCAGGTCCTCGGGCGCGAACAGCACGGTGCGCAGCGTGCCGAGCACGTCACGGGGCCGGGTGACCGGTGACCTGCCCAGCCGCGCCCGGTTGGCCCGGCCGGGGTTGATCTCCAGCTCGATCTGCTGCTCGCGGCCGTCACGGACCACGGCACCGCGCACGATCGCCTGCTCGGCACCCGCCCGGACCAGCGGCGCGTCCTGGGCCACCCGGTGCGACGAGAGCGACGCCAGGTAGCCGACGGCCTCGACGATGTTGGTCTTGCCCTGACCGTTCAGTCCGACGAAAGTGCTGACGCCACTGCTGAATTCGAGGTCGGCGGACTCATAGGACCGGAAGTCCTTCAGGGTCAGATGCCGCACGAACACGTCCCCGAGTCTAGGTGTCCCGGCGACCCGGAACTGCGGGTCGACAGCGGGCGTCATACCGTCTGCAACAGGGGTTCGGTCCGCCCAGCCCCTCGAACACCGTCCGGTCGGGTTGGATGTGGGGAATGGCGCGCTGGAGCTTGGAGCAGGTCAGGGGACTGGCTCCGGACGACTCCTCGCTCGCCGCCGCCCGCAAACTCTCGTCCCCCGGTCCGTGGTCGGAGACCGGCAGCACCGACCTGCTCGTCTGGGGCAACTGCCAGGGCAGCGGCAAGAAGCCCTACCAGGTGTCGGTGGACCTCAGCGGTCCGGCGTTCCGGTGCAGCTGCCCGAGCCGGAAGTTCCCGTGCAAGCACGCGCTCGCCCTACTCATGCTGTGGGCCGCCGGCGAGGACGGGGTCGGTGCCGCGGACCGGGCGGCGGACTTCGCCGGGGAGTGGGCGGCCGGGCGTTCCGAGCGTGCCGCGAAGGCGCGAACGCCCCGCGAGGCTCCCGCCGACCCGGAGGCCCGCGCGAAGCGGGTCGAGCAGCGGATCGCGTTGATGGACGCGGGGATCGAGCAGTTCGCCGGATGGCTGCGGGACCTCGTCCGGGGTGGCCTGGCCGCGGCCCACGAACGGCCCTACTCGTGGTGGGACGGCGCGGCGGCCCGGCTGGTCGACGCGCAGTGTCCGCGGCTGGCCGAGAGTGTCCGCGACATGGCGTCGGCGGTGCACCGCGGCGACGACTGGGCCGACGTGCTGCTGGACGGCGTCGGCCGCTGGTGGCTGATCGTGCACACCTGGCAACGCCGTGACGCACTGACCCCGGACACGCTCGCGGACCTGCGCGCCGCCCTCGGGTGGTCGTATGCCGCCGCCGACCTGCCGGACGGCGACCGGGTCAGCGGGACCTGGCTGGTGCTGGGCGCGCACCGCTCCGACGACGGCCGGCTGCGCCAGCAACGCACCTGGCTGCGGGAGACCACGACCGGCGAACTGCTGCAGGTGCTCGACTTCGCCGCCGGGCAGGGCGTGCTCGTCGCGCCACAACTCACCGGCAGCCTCGTCACGGCCACCCTGGCGCGCTACCCCGGCAGCGCGCCGAAACGTGCACGGTTCGTGGAGACGGCGGACACCCCGGTGCAGCCCGCCGCCGCGCTCCCACCGGGCAGCACGCTGAGCGCGGCTGTCGCGGCCGGCGCCGCCGCTGCCGCCACCAACCCGTTCGTCGACCTGCACCCGGTGGTGCTCTCCGGTGCGGTGCTGACCGCGCAGCCGGCGCCGCAGATCGTCGACGCCGACGGCTGCCGCCTCCCGCTGACCGAGGACGCCGAGGTGTGGACGGCGCTGGCGGTCACCGGCGGTCACCCCGTCGACGTCTTCGGCGAACTGGACGGTCCGGCGTTCCGGCCGCTGGCGGCCACCACCCCCGCAGGAGTGGTGCCGGTATGACGGACGACGCCGAGCTCGGCCTGTGGTGGGACGACCTGCGCGGCGCGGCACTCGTCGGGACCGCACGCCGGGAGCCACCGGCGTGGCCGTCCACCGGTCTGGGCGTTGCGGCGCGGCCGGACGCGGACCGGGAGACCGCGGTGCTGGACGGTGCCGCGCTCGGTGCGACGCTGCGGCAGGCCGGGCGGTCCGCCGGTGTGATCGCACCGCCGCCCGCTCCGGCGCCACCGGAGACCCGTGTCGTCGCGTCACCGCGAGCCGTCCAGTTGCTCGCCCTGCTCATCGGGCAACGCCCGGTGGGCCTCAGGATGCGCGACCGGCTGCTCGACCACTGGTGTGTACGTGCCGAGCGCGCCGGGTGCGTCATACCGCCCGAGCAGGTGGCACCGCTGCTCGAACTCGCGACATCGCAGCCCCAACTGCGCAGTGCGGCCCGGCGGGTGCTGGGGGCGCGCGGCAACTGGCTGGGCGGACAGCGGCCCACCTGGCGGTGGGCGATCGGCACCGGCAGCGGCACCGACGACGCGTTCCAGCCGGCCGACCTGACCGACGAGGGGTTCGCGGACCTGGTGCACGCCGCCCGGGCCCGGGACGCCGACGGCGGCCGCGACCTGCTGGAACACGCCTGGGACGAGTTGCCCGCCCGGCGCCGCGCCGCGGGCCTCATCGCACTACGGTCCGGGATCGGCATGGCCGACGAGGAGTTGCTGGAGCGGTGCCTGGACGATCGTTCCAAGGCGGTCCGCGCGGCGGCCGTCGACCTGCTGGACCACCTGCCCGAGTCGCGCCGGGCGGGTCGGATGGCGGCCCGCCTCGCGCCGCTGATCTCCGCCCAGGGCCTGCTGCGCAAGAAGGTCAACGTCGCGCTGCCCGACGACCCGGACGACGGCGGCGTCCGCGACGGACTGATCGACCCCGGGCCGGGCCGTTCCCGCCGCGGTTACTGGCTGCGGCGGATCGTGGCCGGTGCGCCGTTCTCGGTGTGGGAGTCCGCGGGTCTGAAGTCGGCGGCGGTGGCCGGGTCGGTGGAGGACGCCGACGCGCTCGCCGGCCTGGTCGCGGCCGCCACGGCGCGGCGGGACGCCGAGTGGGCGGACGTCCTGCTGCGGCGGCAGTGGTCCACCCAGCTCTTCGCGGTGCTGCCCCCGGTCCGCCGGGAGCAGGTCCTCACCGACCGGCTGCGACAGGTCGAACTGAACCTGACGCTGCGTGACCTGGACGTGCTGTCCACTCCGTGGAGTGAGACGTTCGCCCGGATGGTGGTCGGCGTCGCCCGACGGGCGCCGAACGTCCAGGCGATGACGTATGTCGTCGCGGCGATGGCCGACGGGCTCCCGACCGCCCTGTTGCCGTCCGTCGAGGACTGGCTGACCTCACTCGGCCCCGACGACAAGACCGCCGCATCCGCTCTGCGCGAGCTGTTGCAGTACCGCACTCTGCTCACATCGATCGACGAGGTGTTCTCATGACCGACTCCACCCTGCTGCGTGCGCACGCCGAGCAGCAGTACGCCGACGAGCTCGCCGCCCTCGCGGCGATCGACGACCGGCCGCGTCCACCACGCTGGCGGCTGTCACCGTGGGCGGTCGCGACCTACGTGCTCGGCGGGACCCTCGCGGACGGAACGGTCGTCACCCCGAAGTACCTCGGCTCGCGGCGGCTCGTCGAGATCGCGATCTCCTCACTCGCCACCGATCGCGCGCTCCTGCTGCTCGGGGTGCCGGGCACTGCCAAATCCTGGCTGGGAGAGCATCTTTCGGCCGCGATCAGCGGTACGTCCACCCTGGTGGTGCAAGGCACTGCGGGCACCCCCGAGGAGTCCCTGCGCTACGGCTGGAACTACGCGAAGCTGCTGGCCGAGGGTCCGACCCGGTCGGCCGTCGTGCCCAGCCCGGTGATGCGGGCGATGGAGGACGGCTCGCTCGTGCGGGTGGAGGAGCTGACCCGGATCCCGGCCGACGTGCAGGACGCCCTGATCTCCATCCTGTCCGAGAAGTCACTGCCGCTGCCGGAGCTCGACGACGAGGTGCAGGCCCAGCGCGGCTTCAACGTCATCGCCACCGCCAACAACCGGGACAAGGGCGTCAACGACCTGTCGTCGGCGCTGCGCCGCCGGTTCAACACGGTCGTCCTGCCGCTGCCGGACTCGCTCGAGCAGGAGGTGGAGATCGTCCGGACCCGGGTGCGGTCGCTCGGCGAGAGCCTCGATCTGCCGGTCGATCTGGCGAAGCTGGTGGAGATCGAGCGGGTCGTCACGGTGTTCCGCGAGTTGCGCTCGGGCGTCACCACCGATCAGCGCACCACGCTGAAGTCCCCCTCCTCGACGCTGTCCACGGCGGAGGCGATCTCGGTGATGACCAACGGGCTGGCCCTGGCCACCCACTACGGCGACGGCACCGTGCGAGCCGAGGACGTCGCGGCCGGGCTGCTCGGCGCCGTGGTCAAGGACCCGGTCCAGGACGGCGTCGTGTGGCAGGAGTATCTGGAGACCGTGGTCCGCGACCGGCGCGAATGGCGGGACCTCTACGACGCCTGCCGCGAACTGAGCTGACGTGGCGGCACCGTCGTCCGCCCGGCTCGAGGTGCTCGGGGTCCGGCACCACGGACCGGGCTCCGCGCGCGCCGTGGGCCGCGCCCTGGACGAGCTGCGGCCGGACCTGGTCGTCATCGAGGGCGTCCCGGAGCTGGACCAGACCCTGCCGTTCGCGGCGTCACCCGAGTTGCGCCCGCCGGTGGCCGGGCTGGTGTATGCCGTGGACCGGCCGCGCAATGCGATCTTCTACCCGCTCGCGGTGTTCTCTCCGGAGTGGGTCGCGATGCGGTGGGCACTGGCCGCCGGTGTCGACGTGTGCTTCGCGGACCTGCCCGCCATACACGAGCTGGCACCACCGGACGAAACCGACTCCGACACAGCAGAACCCACGGATCAGGCCGGCCCGACAACGCCCGCCACACCACCCGACCCGATCGGCCTGCTGGCCGAAGCGGCCGGTTACGACGACCCGGAACGCTGGTGGGAGGACGCGATCGAGCACCGGTCCGAATCCGGACTGGAGCAGTTCCGGCTGGTGAGCGAGGCGATGTCCGCCACCCGCGAGCAGGACACCCGTCCCGACTCGGACCCCGACGTGCTGTGGAACGCCCGCCGGGAGGCGGCCATGCGGCGCCGCGTCCGCGCGGCGATCAAGGCCGGTAAGGAGCGGATCGCCTTCGTGTGCGGAGCTTTTCATGCGCCGATGCTCCAGCTGGACTCGTTCCCCGCCGCGGCAGCGGACAACCGGCTGCTCGCCAAGCTGCCGCGGACGAAGGTGGCCGCGACCTGGGCACCGTGGACCGCCGGTCGGCTCGCTGTCGAGAGCGGGTACGGCGCGGGTGTCACCTCGCCCGGCTGGTACCAGCACCTCTTCCTGCACTGGGACAGCGGTGACGAGGACGTCGCGTCGTCCTGGCTGGTGCGGGTCGCACGCGAACTGCGAGAGCAGGGCATCGACGCGTCGACGGCCTCGGTGGTGGAAAGCGCCCGACTGGCAACGACTTTGGCGACCCTGCGCGGACGCCCGTCGGTCGGTTTGAGCGAACTGAACGACGCCGCCGAGGCCGTGTTGTGCTCCGGGTCGCCCGTCCCGCTACGACTCGTCCACGACAACCTGGTCGTCGGCAACGACCTCGGCACGGTGCCCGACGGCGCACCGATGGTGCCGCTCGCGGCCGACCTGGCGCGACAGCAGCGCAGCACCCGGCTGAAGCCGAGCGCCGTCGCCAAGACGGTGGACCTGGACCTGCGCCGCGACGCCGGCCGGGCGCGCTCGGTGCTGCTGCACCGGTTGCGGCTGCTGCAGATCGACTGGGGCACAGAGATCGATGCGCGCGGCACGGGCACGTTCCGGGAGTCCTGGGAGCTGGAGTGGCGGCCGGAGCTGGCCGTGCAGGTAGTGGAGGCGAGCCTGCACGGGACCACCGTCGCCGCGGCCGCGGACTCCCGGGTGCGTGAGATCGCCCGGGAGAGCGACGATCTCACCCGGATCACGGCTCTGGTGTCGGACGCGATGGTCGCGGACCTGCCGGAAGCGCTGGACGCCGTCGTCGCGGCCCTCGAGGCCGGCACGGCGCGCCAGCACGACGCGGGCGTCCTGCTCGGCACCATCGGTCCGCTGGCGCGCACCCGCCGCTACGGCAACGTCAGGGGCGTCGATGTGCGCCGGCTCGACGCGGTTCTGCACACCATCGTGACCCGTGCGTCCATCGCCCTGCCGGGCGCGAGTCACGGTCTGGACGACGACGCCGCTGCCGCACTGCGGTCCTTGGTGGAGCTCGCTGCCGAGGGCATCGCGTTACTCGACGTCGACGCCCTCAACCGGCCGTGGCGCGCCGCGCTGCATTCGGTGGCCCGGGGTGCCGCCCTCCACGGTTCGTTGGCCGGACGAGTCAACCGGATGCTGCTGGACGCTCAGGAGATCGACCTCGCGGAGGCCACCCTGCGCCTGTCCCGGCAGCTGTCGGTCGGTGCGCACGCGGCGGAGTCGGCAGCCTGGCTGGACGGCTTCCTGGCCGGCGATGCCGCCCTGCTCATCTACGACCGCAACCTGCTGGCGATCATCGACGGGTGGATCTCCACCATCCGGCAATCCACCTTCGACGACCTGCTGCCCCTGGTCCACCGGACCTTCTCCCGTTTCGAGGCGACCGACCGGCAACAGATGGGTGAGCTGATCGCGCGGTTGGGCGAACCCGGAAGTGACCGGGCCGGAACGACATACGAACTCGAGCAGGCGTTGCCCGCCATCCATCACGCAGCGGAACTGCTCGGCCTGGAGGTGACCCGATGAAAAATGACCACGTCGCGGAGGAGGAGACCGCCGAGGACCGGATGACCAGGTGGCGGCTGGTGCTCGGCGAGCCGGCCGAGGCCGACAGCGCCCTCGGCCAGGTCGAGCTGTCGCCGGACGACCAGAAACGCAGTGATGCGCTGGCCACCCTCTACGGGTCGACGCGTCGCGGCCGGACACCCAACGTGGGGCGGTGGCTCGGTGACATCCGCGGCTACTTCCCGTCCTCCGTCGTGCAGGTCATGCAGCAGGACGCGATGGATCGGCTCGGGTTGCGGGAGATGCTGCTGGAGCCGGAGATGATGCGCTCGGTGCAGCCCGACGTCGCCCTGGTCAGCACGCTGATCGGACTGAGCGGCGCCATCCCCGAGCACTCGAAGGAGACCGCCCGCCAGGTGGTGCGGGAGGTCACCGACCAGTTGCAGGAACGGCTGGCAGCACGGACCGTGCAAGCCGTCTCCGGCGCGCTCGACCGGTCCCACCGCACGCGGCGCCCGAGGTTCCGCGACATCGACTGGCAACGCACCATCGCGGCCAACCTGCGGCACTACCTGCCGGAGCACCGCACGATCGTGCCCGAGCGTCTGGTGGGACACGCCCGCCGCCGCACGCAGATCGAGCGGGAGATCGTCCTGTGCATCGACCAGTCCGGGTCGATGGCCGAATCCATCGTCTACTCAAGCATTTTCGGTGCTGTGCTGTCCTCGTTGCGTTCGGTGCGGACCCATCTCGTCGTTTTCGACACCAAGGTCGTCGACCTGACCGACGAGCTGGCCGACCCCGTCGACGTGCTCTTCGGGGTGCAGCTCGGCGGCGGGACGGACATCAACGGCGCCCTCGCCTACTGCCAGGGGCTGATCCAGCGGCCGCAGGACACCATCCTCGTGCTGATCAGCGACCTCTACGAGGGCGGTATCGCCGAGGAGATGCTGCGCCGCTCGGCGTCGGTCGTGGGGTCGGGCGCGACCATGATCGCGCTCCTGGCGTTGAGCGACTCCGGTCGTCCGTCCTACGACGCGGAGCACGCCGCCGCCCTCGCCGGTATCGGGGTGCCGTCGTTCGCCTGCACCCCGGACCTCTTCCCGGATTTGATGGCGGCCGCCATACAGCACGAGGACATCGGGCAGTGGGCCTCGGACAACGAACTGCAGACCACCCACGAACCCGCAGAATCCTCGACCGCCGTCTAGTCCAGCGAAAACACAGACACTGCTGCTGAATTCGCTCAGCAATCTCGCGACGAACACTCGGACTGCGCGCATACGTTGCCGCCATGAGCCTTACGGGGGAGACCTTCTGGTTGGCACTGATCGCCGTGACCGTCGTCGTGGTGGTCGCCACCGTGTCGTTGTGGTCGCGGGTGCGCGGGCCCTGCGCTGCTCCGGTTGCTGCAACGACTCGGGCTCGTGGTGTTGTGCCAGGTGACCGCCGTTGCAGTGGTGAGCACGTGGGTGAACAGCCACTTCGGGCTGTACGCATCGTGGTCCGACCTGCTGGGCACGGACAACTCGGGAGCACTGGTGATGGCCGGGCCACCACCTCGGACCGCGACGTTCACCCGATCCATCAATGGCACGGTGAGCACGTATTTCCGCGGTCCTCAGTCTCGTCTAGCCGGCGAGGTCTACGTGTGGACACCACCGCAGTATGCCGAAAAGGCCTACCACAAAACGCATTTCCCGGTGATCGAGTTGCTCCACGGATCTCCGGGTGAGCCGCGGGACTGGCTCACCCGGGGCGGTATGCCGGGAGCGATCGCCCACCTGATGGCCTCCCATCGGCTCACGCCAGCGGTCGTCGTCATACCCGAGATCACGCCGGGAGGCGTCGACACCGACTGCTCGAACACACCCGCCGTGCGCGGCGCGACCTGGCTCAGTAAGGACGTGCCGGGGCTGATCCGGCACCACTTCCGCGTTCTCTCCGCACCGCGGGCCTGGGCACTGATCGGGATCTCGACCGGTGGGTTCTGCGCGATCAAGCTGCCGATGCAGTTCCCGAAGGTCTTCGGCATCGGCGCCGGCATGGACTCCGATCCGTTCGCCGGTGACCCGACCGTGCTGAAGCGCACCGCCCTGCGGACCGCCAACGCTCCGCTCACGCTTGCCCGCTCCCGCCCTCCGGTGACACTGTTCGCCGCCACCAGCGCGCAGGACAGCTGGAGTCCGCCGTCCAACATCACCGCACTCGCTCGCGCGATCCGCCCGCCCACCACGCTCGCGCCGGGATACGTGCTCCAGCAGGGTGGACACAACTGGCGCACCTGGGCCCGGATGGAGCCGGCACTGTTCACCTGGCTGAACTCGGTGCTGGAGAAGGCGCACTGAGCCGGTGCGCAGCCGGCCCCTCTAGGTTGGACCGGTGACTTCGTATGACGCGACCGATCTGACGACCCTGCTGGAGCTGGAGAGCTGGGTAGCGCACGACGTCGGCGCCGACGGCGCCGTGCTCGCCGGCAACGACGCCTCGGGCACCATGCAGCTGGTCCGGATCGGCCCGGACGGCTCCCGGACCCGGCTGACCGCGCTGGCCGGGCGGTGCCTCGGTCGCTGGGTGCCAGGCACGAGATCCGTTGTCATCATGCATGATTCAGGTGGTGACGAGAACTGGCAACTGTCCCTGCTCGACCTCGACGGCCCGCTGCCCGCAACCGACGAGGACCTGTCACCGCTGGTGCACGACGCCCGGTTCGTGCACACGCTGGAGGATGTGACGGAGGAGCACCTCGTCTACTCCACCAATCGTCGGGACGGTGCCTCGTGGGACGTCGTGGTCCGCGACTGGCGCACCGGAGCGGAGCACGTGGTCGCGCAGGACGCCGGGTACGTCGCCCAGTCACGCGTGTCACCGGACGGGCGGCGCTGCGCACTCGTCGCACTCACCACGCAGCCGGCCGCAGCTCAGCTGTCCGTCGTCGGCGACGAGTCACCCGGCCCGATCACCCCCGCCGACGAACCCGCCGAACACTCCAGTCCGCACTGGCTTTCCGACGACCAGCTGATCTTCGTCAGCAACCGCGACCGTGACTTCCGTGCCATCGTGCGCGCCAAGGTCGACGGGTCCGACTGGCAGACACTGCTCGCCGACGACGCCCACGATCTGCACCTGTCCGCCGCCCCGGACGGCAAGACCCTGCTGGTCACGACGAACGTCGACGGATCCCGCCGGTTCGCCCTGCACGAACCGGACGGCACCCTACGCAGGGCGATCGATCTGGGCCGCGACTACGTGTCCACCTCCGTGGCCTGGGCCCACGACGGCAGCCGCGTCGTGCTCGGGCTGAGTGCCTGTGTCGATCCCGGCTCGATCGCCACCGTCGACACGGTGTCGGGCGAGGTCTCCTGGATGATCGACGGTGTCGAGCAGATCCCGCCGGCGCTGCGTCAGCGGCTGGTCGAGGCAAGCTGTCACCGGGTGCCGACATCCGACGGCGAGCAGGTCCCCTGCTTCGTCTACTCACCCGAAAATCCCACGGGCGCAACGGTTCTGCATATTCACGGCGGTCCCGAGGCACAGGCCGAACGGTTCTGGAACCCGGTCATCCAGGGCCTCGCCCTGGCAGGCTTCACCGTCCTGCAACCGAACGTGCGCGGCTCCGACGGCTACGGCAAACGCTGGGTGAGCCTGGACGACGTGGACCTGAGGCTCGACTCGGTGGAGGACCTGCGTGCGCTGCACGACTGGCTCCCGACCCTCGACCTCGACCCCGATCGGTCGGCGCTGTGGGGTGGCTCGTACGGCGGCTACATGGTGCTGGCCGGTCTGGCCACCCAGCCGGACCTGTGGGCCGCAGGGGTCGACATCGTCGGCATCTCCTCGCTGGTCACCTTCCTGGAGAACACCTCGGACTATCGGCGCATCTACCGCGAACGCGAGTACGGCAGCCTGGAGCACGACCGGGACACCCTGATCCGGTGCTCGCCGATCACCTATCTGGACCAGTTGCGTGCGCCGCTGTTCGCCATCCACGGAGCCAACGACCCGCGCGTACCGCTGTCCGAGGCCGAGCAGATCCACGCCGCCCTCACGGACAGGGGCGTCCCCTGCGAACTGCGGGTGTATGACGACGAGGGGCACGGGCTGGCCAAGCGCGCCAACCGGCTCGACGCCTACCCCGCGGCGATCGGTTTCCTGCTCGACACGACCGACCCGATCAGTGGTCGGTGACCACGCCCTTCTCACCCTTCTTGGTGACGGCGTGCCCGCCGAACTCGTTGCGCATGGCGGCGACGGCCTTCATCGCAGGGGACTCGGTGCCCTGGCGCGAGAAGAACCGCTGGAACAGCGAGGCGGAGATCACCGGCATCGGCACGCCGTACTCGACACCCTCCTGCACGGTCCAGCGGCCTTCGCCGGAGTCGTTGACGAAGCCCTCGATGTCCTTCAGCCCCGGGTCCTTCTCCAGCGCGTCCGCGGTGAGCTCCTGCAGCCAGGACCGGACGACGGTGCCGCGGGTCCACGCCTTGAAGGCGGCGGGGACGTTCTTGACGATCTCCTTGGCCTCCAGCAGCTCGTAGCCCTCGGCATACGCCTGCATCATGCCGTACTCGATCCCGTTGTGGACCATCTTCACGTAGTGCCCGGCACCGACGTCGCCGGCGTGCACGAACCCCTCGTCGCGCGGGCCCTCCGGGCGCAACGCGTCGAAGATCGGCATGAGCCGCTCGATGTTCGCGGCACTGCCACCGGCCATCAGGCCGTAGCCGTTGTCCTTGCCCCACACGCCGCCGGAGACGCCGCAGTCGACGAACTCGATGCCCTTCTCGGCGAGTTCCTTCTCGTGCTTACCGTCGTCGGTGAACTTGCTGTTGCCACCGTCGATGACCAGGTCGCCCTTCTCCAGCAGCCCCTTCAGCTCGTCGATGACCGACTGGGTGACCTTGCCGGCGGGCACCATGACCCAGACGTTGCGCGGCGCAGCCAGTTTGTCGACCAGTTCCTTCAGGTCCTTGACGTCCGAGACCTCGGGGTTGGTGTCGTAGCCGACCACGTCGTGCCCGGCCGCCTCCAGGCGGTCGCGCATGTTGCCGCCCATCTTGCCCAGGCCGATCAAACCGAGTTGCATGCCACGCCTTTCGTCGATGTATGTCGGAAGTCGTCCCCGACGCTACTCCGCGCCGTCAACTCGCGAAGCGGACGGGCATCAGGACGTAGCGGTAGGACTCGTCGGCGTCGCCGTCCGCCTCGGCCTGCCCGGACAGCACCGCGGGGCTCTTGGGCTGGGTGAACGACATCCGCGCGAACTTCGTGCCGAGCGCGCCGAGCCCGTCCAGCAGGAACTGCGGGTTGAACGCGATCTCGATCTCCGGCCCGGTGAGGGTGGACTCGACGGCCTCGGAGGCCTGTGCGTCGTCCCCCTGGCCGGCCTCGATCGCGACCTGACCCTCCGAGAACCGAAGCCGCACAGGAGTGTTGCGTTCGGCGACCAGCGACACGCGCTTGACCGCCTCGGTGAGCGCGGCGGTGTCGATGACGGCGACCGAGTCGACGCTGCTGGGGAAGATCGAGGACACCTTGGGGTACTCACCGTCCAGCAGCCGGGTCGTGGCGCGGCGCTGCCCCGCCTCGAAGCCGACCAGGCCGTCGCCGCCGGCCGCGTTGCCGAGGGCCACCTGCACAGCACCGGACGCGCCGAGCGCCTTGGCGGTGTCCAGCAGGGTCCGGGCGGGGATCAGCGCGGTCTGTTCCGCGTCGGCGTCCGTGGGGTTCCAGGTGAGTTCGCGCAGCGCGAGCCGGTAACGGTCGGTGGCGAGCAGGCTGAGCTTGTCGCCCTCGATCTGCAGGCGGACGCCGGTGAGGATCGGCAGGGTGTCGCTGCGGTCGGCGGCGATCGCGACCTGGGACACCGCCTCGGTGAAGACGTCGCCGGCGATCGCACCGGTCGGGTCGGGAGAGGTCGGCAGCGTGGGGTAGTCGGCGGTCGGCATCTGCTGCAGCGAGAAGCGGCTGGACCCGCAGGTGAGCTCGACCTTGTGCTCGTCGGCGGTGATCGTCACCGGTTTGTTCGGCAGCGAGCGGGAGATCTCGGCCAGCAGCCGGCCGAGGACCAGCACCTGGCCCGGCTCGTCGACCTGCGCGTCGACGGTGACCTTCGCGGACACCTCGTAGTCGAACGCGCTGAGGGTCAGACCCTCGTTGCTCGCATCGAGCAGCACACCGGCCAGCACCGGCACCGGGGGCCTGGTGGACAGGCCACGCACGGCCCAGGTCACGGCCTCGGCCAGGACATCGCGTTCGACGATGAGCTTCACGTACAAACCATCCTTGTTCTCAAAGGCTCCCGTCGGGTATGACGAGACGCCTCTCGGAGCAGTGCTTCACGCCGCGGGCCGGCAGACCGCGAACCGCACGGTCGATCCGGGCGCACGATGACCCTAGTCGCCGCGCCGAACGGACCGCCACTGGGCACGAGGCGAAGATCGTGGATCCGACCCGGTTCAGCCCTCGGTCCTGGCCCGGTTGGCGGCGACCATCGCGTCATACACCTCGACCAGCGCGCGGCGCTGCGCGGCGGTCAGGGACCGGTCCGCCTTCATCGCCGCACGCAGGTCGGACTCGGTCTCCTCGTCCTCCTCGAGTCGCAGATCCTCCGGGGACAGCCCGAGGGAGCGGGCGATGTTGTCCAGCACCTGCTCGCTCGGTGCCCGCAGGCCGTTCTCGATCTGCGAGAGGTAGGGGTTCGAGATGCCGACCATGCTGGCCAGTTGGCGCATCGGCAACTCGGCCAACTGCCGCTGCTTGCGGATCAGCTCGCCGAGACTGGACGGGAGGTCGTCGATCGGATCTTTCGCGGACACGAGACCCAATCTAGCCGCCTGCCCGCGATGCCCATGACGCGCCGAATGGTGCGACGAACGGTCGGTATCCACGGTGAACGGACGGCCCGTTCTCACATCGCGGACATTCCTGGGGCTACTGGACAGTAGGCCGAACTCATCGGTCAAGGTGTGGGCACGGAGCCAACCGTTCGACCGCGATGGAGCCTGCCCATGTCCGGACTGGATGTTCCTCTCACCCCGCTGCGTTTTCTGGCCCGCACCGCCGAGGCCTACCCGGACAAGACCGGGGTCGTGGACGGCCCGCGCCGGTTCACCTGGCGTGAGGTCGCGGACCGGACCCAGCAGTTCGCGCGGGCCCTGCGGGCGGCCGGGCTGCAACCCGGCGAGCGGGTGGTCAGCCTGGCCTCGAACAGTGCCGAACAGGTGATGGCGCACTTCGCGGTGCCGCTCGCCGGCGGTGTGCTGGTCGCGACCAACACCCGGCTGTCCCCGCCGGAGATCGCCTACATCCTGGAGCACTCCGAGGCGCGGATCGTCCTCACCGACCCGGACGTGGCCGACGCCGCCGGGCAGGTGCTCGCCGGCAGCGGTGCGCAGCTGGTGCTGTTGCCCGCCGAGGACGGGTCGGCGGGTGACCCGCCCGACGGCTTCCGCACCTTCGACGACCTGCTGTCCGGCGGCAGCGCCGGCGACGACCTGCCCTGGACGGTCGACGACGAGACGTCGACGATCACCATCAACTACACCTCGGGCACCACGGGCCGACCCAAAGGTGTGATGTACACCCACCGCGGCGCCTACCTCAACGCGCTGGGTCAGGCCCAGCACCAGGGCTTCGACGCCGACACCCACTACCTGTGGACGCTGCCGATGTTCCACTGCAACGGCTGGTGCAGCGCCTGGGGTGTCACCGCCGCGGGCGGCACGCACGTCTGCCTGCGCGCGGTGCGTGGCCCGGCGCTGTGGGGGCTGATCGACGGCGAGGGCATCACCCATCTGGCGGGCGCGCCGACGGTGCTGTCGATCATGGGCGACGCCGCCGAGGCGCACCCGCTGGAGACGCCGATCCGGGTGGTGACCGCGGGCGCCCCGCCGAACCCCGCGACGCTGGAGCGATTCCACGAGCTCGGTGCGCAGATCACCCACGTCTACGGGCTCACCGAGACCTACGGCCCCTACACGATCTGCGAGTGGCAGGACGCGTGGGACGAACTGAGCCCTCGCGAGCTCGCCGACAAGCTGTCCCTGCAGGGGATCGGTTCGTCGGTCGCCGAGCGCGCCCGCATCGTCACCTCCTCCGGCGAGGACGGCTCCGAGCTCACCGACGTGCCCGCCGACGGTGTGTCGCTCGGTGAGATCGTGATGCGCGGCAACACCGTGATGAAGGGCTACTTCAAGGACGAGGCGAGCACCGCCGAGTCGTTCGCGGGCGGCTGGTTCCACTCCGGTGACCTGGGCGTGCAGCACCCGAACTGGTACATCCAGGTCGTCGACCGCAGCAAGGACGTCATCATCTCCGGCGGCGAGAACATCGCCTCGATCGAGGTCGAGCAGGCCCTGCAGCGGCATCCGGCGGTGGTGGACGCCGCGGTGATCGGCGTTCCCGACGAGCGATGGGGCGAGGTACCCAAGGCGTATGTCGTGCTCCGCCAGGACGCGCAGGCGACCGAGGCCGAACTCATCGACCACGTGAAGACGCTGCTGGCCCGCTACAAGGCGCCCAAATCGGTCGACATCCGCCCGTCGCTGCCGAAGACCGCGACCGGCAAGATCCGCAAGAACGAGCTCAAGGAAGAGGCCACCTCATGAGCGCCGACAACCCGCTGCCGTCCGGTGACGACCTCGGGTTGGCCCGGGGTACCGACTTCTACGGCCTGCAGGACCGGTTGACCGACGACGAGCTGGCCGTCCGCGACCGGGTGCGGGCGTTCTGCGACCGGCAGGTGGTGCCGCGGGCGGCCGCTTACTGGGAGGCCGCCGAGATGCCGGCCGAGATCAAGCAGGGGTATGGCGCGCTGGGTGTCGCGGGCGGCTCCCTGCAGGGGTACGGCTGTCCTGGTTTCGGCCCGCTGCTCGAAGGGATCGTGGTGTCCGAGCTGGCCCGCGGCGACGGCAGCCTCAGCACGCTCAACGCCGTCCACTCCGGGCTCGCGATGGCCAGCATCGGGTTGCTCGGCTCGGACGAGCAGAAACAGCGCTGGCTGCCGGACATGGCCACCTTCACCCGCACCGGTGCGTTCGCGCTGACCGAGCCCACCCACGGTTCGGACGTCGTCAGCCTCGAGACCACCGCACACCGGGACGGGGACAGCTGGGTACTGAACGGCGCCAAGCGCTGGATCGGCAACGGCCACCTGGCCGACGTGGTCGTGGTGTGGGCCCGCGACGACGACGGGAAGGTCGGCGGGTTCGTGGTCGAGCACCCGGACGGCGTGCACGACCCGGTCCCGGGCTTCGACGCAACCCCGATCCGCGGCAAGACGGCCGGCCGAGGCATCACCCAGGCCCAGATCGCGCTGCACGACGTCCGGATCCCGGCCGACAACCGGCTGGCCGGCTCCCGCAGTTTCGCCGACACCAACATCGTGCTGGCCAAGTCACGCCAAACCGTCGCCTGGGAGGGGCTCGGCCACGCGATCGGTGCGTATGACGCCGCCGTGACCTACGCGCTGCGCCGCGAGCAGTTCGGCCGGCCGATCGCGAAGTTCCAGCTGGTCCAGGACAAGCTCGCGCACATGCTGACCGAGATCACGGCGATGCAGATGGTGTGCGGACGCCTCGCCGAGCTGCAGGCCGAGCACCGGGCGACCATCGAGCACGCGGCACTCGCCAAGCTGCAGACCGCCGCGGGCGCCCGCGCGGTGTGTGCTCAGGCGCGCGACATCCTCGGCGGCAACGGCATCCTGCTGGACCATCACGTGGCCCGCCACCACGCCGACATCGAAACCGTCTACACCTACGAGGGCACCGACAGCGTGCAATCGCTCATCGTCGGCCGCGCGATCACCGGAGTCAGTGCCTTCGCGTGATTTCATGACCGCTAACCCCTTGGCAGCTGCGGGTTTTCGGCGCACGATCAACCTAACGAGACGCAAGGACGACAACCAGATGACAGACACCGACACACAGCTCCCGGTCCGCGTGACGATCGCCGAGCTTCCGTCGCTGGTGGGGACCACGGTCGGCACCGCCCCTGCGATCGAGGTGACCCAGGAGCGCATCAACGCCTTCGCCGAGGCGACCGAGGACCGGCAGTGGATCCACACCGATCCGGAGCGGGCCAGATCCGGGCCGTTCGGGACGACGATCGCGCACGGCTACCTCACCCTGTCGCTCGCCTCCGCGCTGATGTGGGAGGTGCTGCAGGTGACCGACGCCGCCCAGGTGGTCAACTACGGGCTGGAGAAGGTGCGTTTCCCGGCGCCGGTGCCGGCCGGATCGCCGGTCAGCATGACCCTGGACATCGTGTCGGTCGAGCCGGTGGCCGGCGGCGTCCAGGTCCGTTACCGCGGCACGTTCACCGTGCCGGACAATTCCAAGCCGGTCTGTGTGACCGACGGACTCTTCCGCTACTACGAGGAGCAGTGATGGTCACTGACAAGAACGAGCCGGACATGCTCACCAAGATCCAGGCCAAGCTGGACCCGCTGGGGTGGACGACCGCGACGGCGTCCGCGATCGGTCAGGCGGCCCGCAACCCCGCACCGATGGCGGTCGCGGGGGTCCGGTTGATGACCGGACTGGCGACGCTGCCGTTCGCGGCCGCCGGCAAGGCGTTCTCTGTGCCGGTCGCGCCACCGATCGAGCCCAACCCGAAGGATCGCCGCTTCTCGGACGCGTCCTGGGACGAAAGCGCCTACTACTTCGCCGTCCGCCAGTTCTACGACCTGGTCTGCCGTTACGTGGACGAGGTGCTCGCGGCCGGGCACACCGACGACCTCACCGACCTGAAGGCGGCCCTCACCGCCCACCTGCTGACCGACGCGGCGGCACCCACCAATTTCCTGCTGACCAACCCGGTCGCCATGCGCAAGGCGCTCGACACGGCCGGCAGGTCGCTCGTCGACGGTGCCAAGCTGGCGTTGTCCGACCTGGTGGAGCGCAAGGGTATGCCGGAGAAGGTCGACGCCTCGGTGTTCACGCTGGGCGAGGACATGGCCGCCACCAAGGGGTCGGTGATCTACCGCAACGACCTGATGGAGCTGATCCAGTACTCCCCGCAGACCGAGCAGGTGCACGAGATCCCGCTGCTGGCCAGCCCGCCGTGGATCAACAAGTTCTACGTGATGGACCTGGCGCCGAGCCGCAGCCTGGTCGAGTGGGCGGTGCAGCACGGCCGGACCGTGTTCATGATCAGCTACCGCAACCCGGACGCATCGATGGCCGACGTCACGATGGACGACTACCTGGAGCAGGGCGTGCTGCAGGCGATGGACATCGTCCAGGAGGTCACCGGCAGCGACACGATCGACGTGCTGTCGCTGTGCCTCGGCGGGGCGATGGCGTCGATGGCGGCGGCCCACCTGGCGGCGCGCCAGGACACCCGCCTCGGCACGCTGACCCTGCTGAACACGATCCTGGACTACTCCGAGCCTGGTGACCTGGCGGCGTTCGTCGACCCGCAGTCGCTGGACCGCATCGACGTGCGGATGGGCGAGACCGGCTTCCTCGACGAGAACGACATGGCCCTGGCGTTCGACCTGTTGCGAGCCCGCGACCTGATCTTCCGCTACATCCCCGAACGCTGGCTGTTGGGCAAGGCGTCGCAGCCGTTCGACATCCTCGCCTGGAACGGCGACGCCACCCGGATGCCGGCGGCGATGCACTCCAGCTACCTGCGCCTGCTGTATGGCGAGAACCGCCTGGCCAAGGACGAGATGGAGCTGGGCGGCCAGCACCTGCATCTGGGCGACGTCGACTCGGAGATCTACGTCGTCGGCGCGGTCAACGACCACATCGTGCTGTGGACCACGTCGTACAGTGCCACCCAGTTGTTCACCGGCGAGGTGCGCTACGTGCTCAGCTCCGGCGGGCACATCGCCGGGGTGGTCAACCCGCCGTCACCGAAGGCCTGGTTCGAGGCCCTGCCCGCAGGCGCCGACAACCCGGAGAGCCCCCTGGAATGGCGCGAGGAAGCTACCCGGCAGGACGGGTCCTGGTGGGAGGACTGGATCGAATGGTCGGTCGCGCGGGCGGGCAAGCTGGTGCCGGCACCCAAGAGGCTGGGCAACCGCAAGTACAAGCCGCTGGAGGACGCACCCGGCACCTACGTGCGGCACTAACTCTTTGCATAGTTAGCTGACTCTTGCTAACATCGTCTGCAGGAGATCGGTTCGGTACTGGATCGATCGCAACGAGAGGAACAAGAGACATCATGGCTACTTCCAAGAGCAACCCGGCCGCCGACGCCGCTGCGGCGTTCACCCCCGACCTCGAGGCAGCTTCTGCCCGCGTTCGTGAGCTGAACGAGAAGATGATCGAGGCTGCCAAGAAGAGCGGCAACCTGTCGCTGGACGCCTACGAGAAGACCCTGAAGGGCCTCGTCGACTTCGAGGAGAAGGCCGCCGGAGCCTCGCAGATCGACTTCGTCAACGCGCTGGCGACGGCCTACGCCTCGTTCGTCACCGAGGTGAGCAACGCGTTCACGACCGCGGCGCGCGACGCCCTGAAGTGACCGCCGGGGAACGAGCCCGCACTCAGCGAGAACGCTGGGTGCAGGCTCCGACCGACGCGGCGTTCTCGATCTGGAACGGCTGGCTCGACTACGCGGGCTCCGCGCTCGCGCACTCGCGGCTGACCACCGTCGGGTTCACCGAGGACCTGCTGCACTGGTGGGAGACGGTCGCCGATCGGACCCAGCCCTCCTGGTCCACCCGGCACCGGACAGTCCGCAGCTGGCCGCAGGCCGCGCTGCTGGACTTCTCCACCTCCGAGCACGGCACGCCGACCGTGATCCTGCCTCCCCAGGCCGGACACGCGTCGACGATCGTGGACTACTCGGCGGAGCAGAGTCAGGTCCGGACCGCGCGTGACGCGGGTCTGGAGCGGGTCTACGTGCTCTCCTGGAACCCCGCGACCGAGTTGACCGCGTCGTCGTCGATCGAGGACTTCGTCTCGATCCTGGACGAGACCGTCGAGCAGCTCGGTGGCCGGATCAACCTGGTGGGTGACTGCCAGGGCGGCTGGCTCGCAGCGATCTACGCGGCCCTGCGGCCGGAGTCGGTCGAGAGCCTGGCCGTCGCCGGGGCACCGATCGACTTCCACGCCGGTCACTCGGCCATCCAGGAGTGGGTGCGCGGCCTCAGCGCTCGCGGCGAGATGCGCTTCTACGAGAAACTCGTCGACCTCGGCCGGGGCAACCACCTGGGCGAGAACCAGATCATCGGTTTCAAGATGCTGGAGCCTCCGGAGGAGATCTCCCGGCTGGCGGCGCTGTGGGGCCACATCCACGACGACGCCTACGTCCAGCGCTACACCGATTTCGAGAACTGGTTCGCGTGGGGCCAGGACGTACCCGGTGCGTTCTACCTGTGGATCGTCGAGCACCTGTTCATCCGCAACGAGCTGATCCAGCAGAAGTTGCGGGTCGGCGGCGAGTTCGTCGACCTGGGCAACATCACCTGCCCGGTGTTCATGCTGGCCGGCACCACCGACCACATCACCCCTCCGGAGCAGATGTTCGCGCTCGCCGACCACGTCGGGACCCCGAAGCGGGAGCAGCACCAGGAGCTGGTCACCGCCGGTCACCTGGGCCTGTTCATGGGCCATGCGGCGTTGGAAGGCGCATGGACGAACGTGTTCCGTGCGATCGCGGCGCGGAACAACACCCGCACCAAGGAGCTCGCGCGCAAGGCGTGAGGCCCTGGGTGGTCAAGGCTCCCTCGTCGGCCCCGGCCGGCGGGGGAGTTTTCGTATGTGCCGTGAATCCCCAGTGGTCAATGACGAAATCGTCATTGTTCTCTGGTCAGTAGTAGTAGTCGCAACTGTGGATACTGTGGATAACTCCGGTGTGGGGCGTCATACCGCCCGAGCAGGTTGTGGACGGCCTGTGGCCGCAGATTGTGGATAACCTCGCCGCTCGGTGGACGAAGATTGTTGTCCACAGGCTGTTCGCAACCCGACGTGGTGTGTCGGCCCAGTTGTCCACAGGGTCAGCGGTGTTGTACACCGCGTGATGTGGAGACACCAGGTGTCACATCAGTCACATCAGGAAGAATACCCACATGCTTGTCCACAGGGTGTGGACAAGCTGCTGCGACGGGCGGCGGATCGGCGCCCCCGTCCTGGCGCGGTCGACTCACGACACGTCGTGCGGGGGGACGGACAAGCCTGCGCGGAGGTGCCGCTTTCCACAGGTGCTGTGGAAAGCGGTGTGTACGACGCCCGGATCAGGCGGTGGCGCGGCGGATCTGCGTGGTGAGTTCGCTGATCTGCTCGTAGAGATGCGCCCGCTCACCCATCAGCTGCCGGATCTTGCGATCGGCGTGCATCACCGTGGTGTGGTCGCGGCCGCCGAACTGCTGACCGATCTTGGGCAGCGACAGGTCGGTGAGTTCCCGGCACAGGTACATCGCGATCTGGCGGGCATTGACCAGTGTCCGCGACCGGGACGACCCGCACAGCTCCTCGACGGACAGGCCGAAGTACTTCGCGGTCTGCCGCATGATCGCCATCGCGCTGATCTGGCCGGACCCGGAGGAGGGCATCAGGTCCTTCAGGACGCGGCCGGCGAGTTCCTCGGTGACGCGCTGGTTGGAGACCGACGCGTAGGCGGTCACCCGGATCAGCGCACCCTCGAGCTCCCGGATGTTGCTGGGTACCTTGCTGGCGATCAGGCTGAGCACCTCGTCGGGCAGCTGCATCGAGTCGGCCACGGCCTTCTTGCGCAGGATGGCGATGCGGGTCTCCAGATCCGGCGGTTTGACGTCCGTGGTGAGGCCCCACTCGAAGCGGGATCGCATGCGGTCCTCCAGACCGGACAACATCTTCGGCGGCTGGTCGGAGGTGAGCACTATCTGCTTCTCGCTGTTGTGCAGCGCGTTGAAGGTGTGGAAGAACTCCTCCTGCGTGCCGTCCTTGCCCTGCAGGAACTGCACGTCGTCGATCAGCAGCACGTCGACGTTGTCGCGGTACCGCTTCTGGAAGCTGGATGCCTTGTCGTCGCGAATGGAGTTGATGAAGTCGTTGGTGAACTCCTCGGAGTTCACGTAGCGCACCCGCATGTGCGGGTAGTAGTTGCGCACGTAGTTGCCGATCGCGTGCAGCAGGTGCGTCTTGCCGAGTCCGCTGTCGCCATACACGAACAACGGGTTGTACGAGCGGGCCGGTGTCTCGGCGACGGCCTGGGCGGCGGCGCAGGCGAAGCGGTTGCCCGCGCCGATCACGAAGGTCTCGAAGGTGTACTTCGGATTGAGCCTGGCGTCCGGCACCGGCTCGGTGAGGACCGGCGACCGGTCGCGAGCGGCGGCCGCGCTGAACAGGTCCTCCTCGGCGTCGGACAGCTCCGGCCCGGCCGGACGCGGCTGCTCGGTGATCTCCTCCTCCGCGGGGCGGAGGCTCTCGTCGACCGTGACCGCGAGCCGGATGTCGGTGCCGAGTTGCGCACCGAGCGCCGAGCAGATGGGGTCCTTGAGGGTCGTCTCGACGAAGATCTTGGTGTGGTCGAACGGAACCGCGAGCAGGGCGGTGTCTCCCACCAGGCCGGCGAGCCGGGCGAGTCGCAGATAGGCGCGGTCCCGGGCGGGTATGCCGGAGTCCTCGATGCCGAGCATCGCACCGTGCCAGACGTGAGCGAGATCGATGTCCGGTTCGCTCACGGTAACTGCGTCCTCCCTGGCAGATGGCGGTATTCACGGTGGGTCCAGCACGGCTCCGCTGTGCACATGCTACGCCCGTCATCCACATGGTTATCCACAGGCTGTGAATGAAGCTGGGCGTGCCGTTGTCGCGGGAAGGTGAACTGACCGGGAAGACGCTGACGCTAACAACTTGAACTGCTGTCCGGCAAGCCGCGTGCGCAGATTTTTTTCCGTCGTCGGCGTGGCGTGTGGCAGCGGGCGGCGATCACCGGTTTCATGGTGGGTTTGGCCGCGGCCGCATCGTGGTCGCGCTCGGTTTGACCCTGTCCGTCGGCGGCCCGTATCGTAGATCGGAACCATCTTCGCGCGTACCTGCCTCGACCAGTTCGGTTGCCTCCGGCAGGTGGACGTCATGCGTCCTACGTGCCGCGAAGATCCCAGTGACCGAAGCACGACCCGGGCCGACACCGGCCCGCACATTTCGACGGAGACGACAGTGAGCAAGCGCACCTTCCAGCCGAACAACCGCCACCGCGCCAAGACGCACGGATTCCGTCTGCGCATGCGCACCCGCGCCGGTCGCGCCATCCTGTCGGCTCGGCGCGGCAAGGGCCGCGCCAAGATCTCGGCCTGAGCGACCCCCGGGGGCTTCGGCGCTGGGTCGGGCGAGGTGTTGCCGACGAAGCATCGACTGCGCGACAGTGCGGATTTCACCGCAGTGTTGCGCAGTCGTCGTTCCGGACGGGCCGCGGGTCCACGACTCGTGGTCACGGTGGCACCGCCCCGCGGAGACATCAGCAGGGTCGGCATGGTCGTGTCGAAGGCGGTCGGCAATTCGGTGATCCGCAATCGCACGAAGCGGGTGTTGCGGCACGAGATGGCCGACCTGCTGCCGGGCCTGCCGACCGAGCTGGACGTGGTGATCCGGGCAACCCCGGCCGCCGGGACCGCGCCGGCCGCGCTCCTGCGTGACGATCTGGACCGATTGCTGGACGCGGCAGTGCGTCGCAGGCGCGGGTGATCCCGTGACACTGCGTCAGCTGCTCGCGAGGCCACTGATCTGGCTGGTCCGGCTCTACCAGCTGCTGATCTCGCCGCTGCTCCCGCCGAGTTGCCGTTTCACCCCCTGTTGCTCCACCTACGCGATCACCGCGCTGACCCGTTTCGGGATCTTCCGGGGTAGTTGGCTGACCGTCCGCCGGTTGGCCCGCTGCCACCCGTGGAACCCCGGCGGTGTCGACCACGTTCCGCCTCTTGACACCGCGGACCGCTCCGGCACACCCACGCCGGCGCCGCTGAACTAAAGGACTGCGCCATCTACGACTTCTTCGACACGATCCTGTACCCCCTCGAATGGTTCGTCGCCTTCGTCATGGTGGGTTTCCACAAGGCGTTCACGGCGATCGGCATGCCGGCGGCGAGCGGCTGGACCTGGGCCCTGTCCATCGTCGGCCTGGTGATCGTGCTGCGCATCCTGCTGATCCCGCTGTTCGTCAAGCAGATCAAGTCGTCGCGGCGGATGCAGCTGATCCAGCCCGAGATCCAGAAGATCCAGAAGAAGTACAAGGGCAAGAAGGACGCCGAGTCTCGTCAGAAGATGACTGAGGAGACGATGGAGCTCTACAAGAAGACGGGCACCAACCCGTTCTCGTCCTGTATGCCCATCCTGCTGCAGTCACCGTTCTTCTTCGCACTCTTCCGGGTGTTGGACCGGCTCAAGGACATCGGCCACGGCACCCATCACCCGATCGGTGTGATGACCAGGAGCCTGGCCGCGCAGGCCGAGAGCTCCACTCTCTTCGGCGTCAAACTGTCCTCGGCGTTCCTGCACCCGGGAGACTCGCCGGTGGGCGCCACCCGGACCTTGTGTATCGCGCTGATCATCATCATGTCGGTCACGGTGTTCACCACGCAGCACCAGCTGATGCGCAAGAACATGCCGGCGTCCGCCCTGGACAATCCGCTGGCCAAGCAGCAGAAGTACATCATGTACATCATGCCGGTGTTCTTCGCGATCTCCGGTGTGAACTTCCCGATCGGTGTGTTGTTGTACTGGGTGACCACCAACCTGTGGACGATGGGTCAGCAGTTCTACACCATTCGCCGGATGCCTGCCCCCGGTTCCGAGGCCGAGCGAGCGCTCGAGGAACGCCGCAAGGCCAAGGGCAAGCCGATCACCAAGCTCAGCATCCCGGGTCTGCACTCGCACGACGACGAGGCGGCCGACACCTCGGCGGTCGAACTCGCCAAGTCCAAGACACCGCCCGGCAGCCCGGGACTGGTTACCGCCGACGGCGGCACCGCCGGCAAGTCGGGTGGCCAGCGAGTCCAGCCCAAACGCAACAAGAAGCGCAAGCGGTAGCACCCTCGCGCTCGAGCGTCGATCCGCTGTGGCGTGATCGCCGTGGGCGGCTCGCTCCGCGAGACTCCGCCGCCTCGACCACCTGACCAACTGCACTGGAGTGAAGAATGACTGACGTGACCACCCACGATCCGCTCTCCGCGGAGGAGTCCTCGGACGTGGCAGCACAGCCGAGCAAGGCCGTCGACCTGGATCGCGAGGGGGAGGTTGCGGCCGATTTCCTGGAGACCCTGCTGGACATCGTCGACATGGATGGCGACATCGACGTCGACGTCGACGGGGACCGGGCCTCGGTCTCCATCGTCGACTCCGAGGAGGGCCGTGTGCCACGTCGCCTGGTCGGCCCCAACGGCAAGGTGCTGGACGCGCTGCAGGAACTCACGCGCCTCGCGGTCCAGGCCGAGACCGGCAACCGCAGTCGCCTGATGCTCGACATCGCCGGATTCCGGGCGGACCGTCGCGCTGAGCTCGTCAAGATCGCCCAGGAGGCGGTTGCGTCGGTCAAGGCGGACGGTGAGCGGGTCGCACTTGACCCGATGTCCGCCTTCGAACGCAAGGTGGTCCACGATGCGGTGCTCGCCGGCGGTCTGCGCTCGGAGTCCGAAGGCGCCGAACCGCGGCGTTTCGTGGTGGTTCTGCCCGCGGACGACTGAGGACGTTCCACGTGAAACCTGATTCCGCACGGCAGACCGAGCGGTTGGAGACCGCCGCGGTCCCGGAGACCCCTGTGGCCGCCGAGCGGATCTTCGCCGACCGGCTGCCGGAAGCCCTCCGGTACGCCGAGATCCTCGCCGGTTCCGGCGTGATCCGCGGTCTGCTGGGGCCTCGTGAGACCCCGCGCCTGTGGGAGCGCCACATCCTCAACTGTGCGGTCATCACCGAGTTGATCGACGAGGACGCCACGGTGATCGACGTCGGCAGCGGGGCCGGACTTCCCGGACTGGTCATCGCGATCCGCCGCCCGGACCTGCATGTGACGCTCGTCGAACCACTACTGCGTCGGGTCCGGTGGTTGCACGAGGTGGTCGAGGAACTCGAGCTGACGAACGTGCAGGTCGCGCGTGGCCGCGCGGAGGCGCTGTGGGACGAAGTGCCCGCGGCAGACGTCGTGACCTCCCGCGCGGTGTCCGCGCTGGAGAATCTGGCAGTGTGGTCCGTACCCCTCGTCCGCCCCGGCGGATGGTGGCTGCCGATGAAGGGTGCGTCAGTGGCCGAAGAGATCGACGGCTGTCGCTCGCTGCTGACCGAGGTCGGAGTCACCTCGATCGACATCACCGAGTGCGGCGTCGGTGTGTTGGACGAACCCACGACCGTTGCGCGTTTGGCGATCGGGACTCCTCGTCGACTGGGTCCGTCCAGCGCGAAGAGGGCGAATCGTCGCAAACGGGCACCGAGTGGGCGCTCCGCGGACAACCGCTGACAGCACTTCTCTGCCGAACTACGCAGCCGGCGGAGCCGAGCACCAGGACCAAGGGAGAGGCGAACAGTGACGACGAGTTCACTGCCCACCGGGTGGCACGAACCCACGACTGCGGTGGCGTCGTCGTCCGAGCCGGTCGGCTGGCGCAATGCCGCGCGGTTGCACCCGACCGTACTCGTCGGCGCGTTGCACCCGGTCCCGGCCGGCACCGCGGAGCATCCCGTTGTTCCACCGGAACCGGCCACTGTGCCGGAGCCGGTTTCCCGTGAAACATCGGTCGACGGCGCGACGGCACAGGGTCCGGAGCACGCACCGTCCACGTCGCCGTTGGCCGACGAGCTGGTCGACCGCGCGCGGCGCCGCCAGGCACTGGCCGGCAGCAGCGTCGGCAAACCGGCCCAGCCACGGGTGTTGACGATCTCCAATCAGAAGGGCGGCGTCGGTAAGACCACGACCACGGTGAACGTGGCGGCGGCACTCGCCCAGTTCGGCCTGCGGGTGCTGGTCATCGACATCGATCCCCAGGGCAATGCGAGCACCGCCCTCGGCATCCCGCACCACGCCGAGGTTCCCAGCGTCTACGACGTGGTGGTGGAGGACCAGGAGTTGGCCGGAGTGCTCCAGGAATGCCCCGACATACCGGGTCTGTGGTGTGCCCCGGCGACCATCGACCTGGCCGGCGCCGAGTTGGAGCTGGTGTCGCTCGTCGCGCGCGAATCGCGGTTGAAGCGCGCCATCGAGCACTACCAGGAGCACCCGGGCGCTCCCGGCGTGTTCGATTTCATCCTGATCGACTGCCCGCCGAGCCTTGGGCTGCTCACGGTCAACGCGTTCGTCGCCGCACGTGAGGTGTTCATTCCGATCCAGTGCGAGTACTACGCGTTGGAGGGGCTGAGCCAACTCCTGAAGAACATCGAGCTGATCCGGGCTCACCTGAACCCCGAACTGCACGTGTCCACCATCCTGCTGACGATGTATGACGCGCGTACCCGGTTGTCGGCGCAGGTTGCCGACGAGGTCCGCAACCATTTCACCGACCAGGTCCTCAAATCCACGATTCCGCGCTCCGTGCGGATCTCCGAAGCACCCAGTCACGGGCAGACCGTGCTCACCTACGACCCGTCCAGCAGCGGCGCGCTGTCCTATGCCGAGGCTGCGAAAGAGCTGGCGGCGCGTAGCACTACGATTGCCGAGTGAGCGAAAAACGACGCGGACTGGGGCGCGGCCTCGGTGCCTTGATACCGACAGCACCCACCCCCACCACCGGGAGTCCCCGACCGTCCGACGTGTTTTTCCCCGGTGCTGCCGCCACCACGGCGACCCGTGAACAGTCCGGCGACGCTGGTTTCACGGGAAACAACGACTCGGTAGCAGTCGATGCCGACGGCACGCACACCGTCGCTGACGACGTCACGGCTGCCACGGACGAGGCGCCGCACGCCGACGAGGCGCCCGTTCTGCAGGAGGTCCCCGGAGCGGCCTTTGCCGAGTTGCCGGTGGATTCGATCCGGCCCAACCCGCGCCAGCCCCGCACGGTCTTCGACGAGGACGAACTTGCCGAACTCGCGCACAGCGTGCGTGAGATCGGTGTTCTGCAGCCCATCGTGGTGCGCCGCCTGCCCGCCGACACCGGCGCCGATGCGGGCATCGAGTACGAACTCATCATGGGCGAACGCCGCCTGCGCGCGAGTAGGACGGCCGGTAAGGAGTCGATCCCGGCGATCATCCGCAGCACGGACGACGACGACATGCTGCGCGACGCCCTGCTGGAGAACCTGCACCGTGCACAGCTCAACCCGCTCGAGGAAGCCGCCGCCTACGGCCAGCTGCTCGACGACTTCCGGTGCACGCACGAGGAGCTGGCCGGCCGCATCGGCCGCTCCCGGCCGCAGATCAGCAACACCCTGCGGCTGCTGAAGCTGCCCGCCCTCGTGCAGCGCCGCGTCGCTGCGGGTGTCCTGTCCGCCGGGCATGCCCGCGCCCTGCTCGGGCTCCCGGATGCGGCCGCCATGGAGCGGCTGGCCCAGCGCATCGTCGCCGAGGGCCTGTCCGTCCGCAGCACCGAGGAGATCGTCGCGCTCGGTGGTGACCAGGAGAAGACGGTGCGCCGCTCCCCGCGCGCCGGCCAGCACCACCCGCAGTTGGACTCCCTCGCCGCCAGCCTGTCCGACCAACTCGACACCCGCGTCAAGATCGCCCTCGGTAAGAAGCGCGGCAAGCTCACCGTCGAGTTCGCCAGCGTCGAGGACCTGCACCGCATCATGGACCAACTCGGCGTCTCTCACGACTGAATTTCCCTGCGACGCAACAGAATTCGCGGCGGAACCGGACGAGTACTCACTCAGCGGTGGCCGAGTAGCCCGAGCCGCTGGGCGAGTAATCACTCAGCGGTCACCGAGTACTCACCCAGCGGTCACCGAAGTACTTACTCAGCGGTGGCCGAGTAGCCCGAGCCGCTAGGCGAGGGCGTATCGAGGTCCCCGCACGGCACCCGTGGTTGGCTTGGTCGGGCGGCGACCAGGCCGCCGTGCCCGACTCACTCCGCTGCACTCCGCTAGCGCTCCGTTCCGCTGCATAGGCCGGGCACGACGACCTGCCCACCGCCTTCGCTGCCTACCGAAGTGCCTTTGGAGTTGAAATACGTTGCAGTCAGGACGGATTCGACTCTCGAGTATGCGACGTGGCCGTGGCTTGGTCGATCTCGGGAGATGGGCTCATCACCTGATCGACCAACTGCACGGCAGGATCAGTTGAGTCGCGTGATTTGTCCTTCCGGCCAACAGGATGAAGAGCACCCCCGACAGTCAGCCACAGAGCACCGTCCACTGCACGCAACCCGGAAACCCAACAGCAGCAACGCAAAAGGCGACTCTCCCAGCCGGGAGAGCCGCCTTCGCACTGCGGAGAGATCAGCCGATGAACGGCTCGAGCTCCTTGACCAGCTTGGGCTTGGGCAGGACGCCGACGATGGTCTTGACGACCTCACCGTTCTGGTAGACGTTCAGCGTCGGGATGCCGGTGATGCCGTACTTGGCGGAGGTGGCCGGGTTGTCGTCGGTGTTCAGCTTGACGACGGAGATCTTGTCGGCGTTGGCCTCGGCGATCTCCTCGATGATCGGGGCGATCATCTTGCACGGCCCGCACCAGGGCGCCCAGAAGTCGACGAGCACCGGCTTGTCGCTCTTGAGGACATCGGCCTCGAAGGTCGCGTCGGACGTTTCCTTGGTGTTTGCACCCATTGCGTGAGGGTCCTTTCCTTGATCTGTTAGCGCTGAATTACGTTGGGAATGAAGAAGATCAGAGTCTCATACGCTGACCGCGGCGGACGCTTCCGGCGCGGTCGACGCTTCGTGGTCGGCCAGGTATCGCTCGGCGTCGAGGGCGGCGGCGCAGCCGGAGCCGGCGGCGGTGATGGCCTGGCGGTAGGTGTGGTCGACCAGGTCACCGCAGGCGAAGACACCGGGCAGATTGGTGGCGGTGGTGTCCTGCCCGACCAGGACGTAACCTTCGGCGTCGGTGTCGACCTGGCCGATGATCAGCTCGTTGCGGGGCAGATGCCCGATGGCCACGAACACCGCCGAGGTGTCGACGTCGCGGGTGTCTCCGGTCCGGGTGTCCTGCAGGGTCACCGAGCTGACCTTCGGGTCGCCGTGGATGCCGACGATCTGACTGTTCCAGGCGAAGTCGATCTTGTCGTTGGCGGCGGCCCGGTCCGCCATGATCCTGGACGCGCGCAGCTGGTCGCGGCGGTGCACCACGGTGACCTTGGTGGCGAAGCGGGTCAGGAAGGTGGCTTCCTCGATCGCGGAGTCCCCGCCGCCGACGACCATGATGTCCCGGTCCCGGAAGAAGGCGCCGTCGCAGGTGGCACACCAGGACACGCCGTGGCCGGACAGGCGCTTCTCGTCCTCCAGGCCGAGTTCGCGGTATGCCGACCCCATGGCCAGGATGACCGCCTTGGCCTCGTGGACGTTGCCCTCACCGTCGGTGACCCGTTTGACCTCACCGGTGAGGTCGACGGCCGTGACGTCGTCGCGGACCAGGTCGGCACCGAAGCGTTCGGCCTGCTCACGCATCTGCATCATCAGCTCCGGGCCCATGATGCCGTCGGCGAACCCGGGGTAGTTCTCGACCTCTGTGGTGTTCATCAACGCCCCACCGGCGGTGACCGAGCCCTCGAAGACCAACGGGTGAAGGTTGGCCCGGGCCGCGTAGACCGCGGCCGTGTAACCAGCCGGGCCGGAGCCGATGATGATCAGGTTGCGAGGCTCGCTCACGGAGTCTTCCTTCGGTTCGGGTGACAACGGCCCTGCCCGCTGTGCAGCAGGGCACGCATTGCACAACAGATGGTAGGCGGGGAATGTTCCGCACCCGGGACCGTGCCCGCCACCCGAACCGGTGGAGCGTCAGATCGTCCGCGGTGCGGCATAGGGCCGGTCGCCCTTGCTGCAGGTCGAGGAGACGGCGAAGGCGGTCTTCTTCCCCTCGTTGGTGACGACGATGACCACTGCAGGCTTGCCCTGGAAGGTGGCCAGGTCGACCTTGATGCTCGACGGGTCGTTGAGCAGGGAGCCACCGATGGAACGCGCACACGCGAGCAGCGCGCTCGGCTTGGTGAGGGACCCGAACTCGGTCAGGATCCCGGCATCGGGCTGTCCGCTGGCCGAGCCGGTCGCCATACTCGCCGCCTGCGTGTTGAAGGACGCGGGCGTGTAGTCGGTGCCGGTGGACTGGACCTGCATGCGGCCGACGAGCTGGTCACCGCTCACCGAACTCTGCGTGGAGCCGGGCGGTAGCGCGGACGTGGGCGCGTTGTCGTGGCGCAGGGAGTTGACGCCGACGACGGCGACCGCTGCGACGGCAGCCGCCGCGACGAGGCCGCCGACCGCCTGCATCCAGCGACGCCCACCGCCCGTGCCCTTGGCCGGGTGAGCGGTGCGGGTGAGCGGCGTCACGTTGCCGCGGTCGGCATCGGATCGCCCCTGCTGCTCCTCGGCGAGGGCAGCAGTGATCCGGTCGGCCACGTCTTGTGGCATCGGCCCGGGGTCGGGCAGTGAACGCAGCAGGTCACGCATGCCCGTGGGGTCGTTCTCGAAGTCATCGGGAGGTGTCGTCACGGCTTTCCTCCAATCGGTTCAGCAGCTGAGACGACGAATGCACGGTCGGGGTTCCGGCCTGCGAAGAACAGGGCGGCTGTGGGGGACACCAACATCAGTCGTGGGTCTGACGAGCGAGGAAACCGGTTGGTTCCCTCGTCATTATGAACCGCCCACGTAGCCGTCGCCGTGCTTATCGCGCAACAGCGCAGCCAGCGCGGTGCGGCCACGCGCACAGCGGGATTTGATCGTTCCCTCCGCGACACCGAGCACCTCGGCGGCCTCGGCGACCGGCATACCCTGCATGTCCACGAGGGTCAGCGCGAGCCGTTGGCCCTCGGGGATCTTGCCCAGTGCTTCCTGCACATCCAGCCGCACGACCGTGCTGGAGTGCGCGTCGTACCGGTCGGCCAGGTCGTACTCGGGCAGCTCCGAGGTGGGCTTGATGCGACGCAGCCGGTCCAGGCAGGCGTTGACGATGATGCGGTGCAACCAGGTGGTGACCTGTGCGTCGCCACGGAACGAATCGGCCCGGCGGAACGCCGAGATGAATCCGTCCTGCACCGCGTCGGCAGCGATCTCCGGGTCGCGGGTCGTACGCAACGCCACGGCCCACATGCGGTCCTTGTGGCGCCGGAACAGTTCGCCGAACGCGTCGGGGTCGCCCGCGCAGTGCGCCGCGAGCAGCTCCCGGTCGCCGAGTTCGGCCACGTTCGTCACGAGTACACCGCGACCTTGCTGATGCGTTCCTGGTAGGCCCCGTCCGACTGCTTGCTCAGCGAGGTCACCCAGAGGGTGATGTAGCGCGCCTGCACCCCGTGCAGGTCCGCTGTCTGCGTGCCCCTGCCCTTGAGTGTCGTCTCCGGCTGCCGCGTACTCACCGGCTCGATCTTGTCACTGACGAACACGTTGATGGTGGAATCGCTGCCCGCCGTGGTGATTCTGAGGTCGTTGAGGGTTTTGAGGCTGCCGAGATCGATCAGCAGCCCCGTGCCACCGCCGCGTCCGCCCAGATCCGCCGCGCCGTACTGTCCGGTGTTCCAGTAGGTGTCCGCATCGTCGTCGACGACGTACTTCGCCAGGGCGTTGTTCTCCCCGCCGTTGATGCCGTATGACGTCACGCGGCTGATCGTGAGAGGTTCCGCGACCGGGGCCGACTCCGTCGTACTCGACGAGGTCGTGCCGGAGGCCGACGACGACGCGGCCGGCGCGGCGCCGGACGCCGCAGCGGTGGAGTCCGGTGAGGACGACCGGCCGATGCCCTGCAGACCGATGGCGGCGAACACGACGGCGATGATCACCAGCAGGACCACCAGCGCGAGCGCGAGCCGGCTGCTGTGGTTGTCCGGCTCGAAGTGCCCACCGAGCCCGGGCACCGGTGATTCCAGTTCGGTGAACGAGGGATCCCAGTCGTCATCGGCCGGCGGCGGCGCGGCGGTGCGCTCCCGGGCCTTCATCAGGTCCGCGCGGGAGATCTGCGCCGTTTCGTCGCCCTCGGGGATGGTCGCGGCCACCGTTGAAGCGGCGGCCCGGGGCAGCGCCGTCTTGACCGGGACCTCGGCGGTGGCGTCCTCGGCGTCGGCCGCGGGTGCCCGTGGCGGAGAGGCAGGGGCCGTCGTGGAGCCGCCACCACCGGGTACGGCGCGCAGCGTCGCCGCCCCCGACTGTCCGCCGGAGCCGGTGGTACGGCGCGTGGAACTGGTGACACGTTCGGACGACCATGGCGCCAGCTGCCGGGCGAGTTCGCCGGGGGTGCGGGGACCCTCGTCGGCGCCGAGCGTCGTACGACAGAGGGCGTCGAGGTCCCCGGGGACCCCGGAGGCGAGTTCGCTGGGCGCGGGTAGCTCACCGTCCGCGCGGCGCGACACGTCCGGCACCCCGGGCACCGGGTCGTCGCCGGGCCAGTGACCGGTCAGCCCGGCGTACGCGATCTGGACCAGCGCCACGGTGTCGGCCCGGGAGGCGTCCTCGGACGACAGCTCCTCGGCACCGGCGAGCGCCGCGTCGGTGGGTAGCCCGAGCACCGAGACCGCGCCGTCCGGGGAGGTGACGATGTCGTGCGGGGTCAGTTGCAGGTGGTGCAGGCCGCGTGCCGCTGCGGCGCCGAGCCCGCTCGCCGCCTCGCCGACCAGCCGGCGCACCTCCTCCGGTGGCAGCGGGTCGAACTGCACCATGGCCGCGATGGACTCCGCGCCGTGCAGCGCTTCGGAGATGACATAGGCGGTGCCGTCCTCGACACCGACGTCCAGCACCCGGGGCAGGTGGTGGTCCTCGACGCCCGCGGCCCGCCGGGCACTGTCGAGTGCGGCCTCGGCGTGGACGGAGTCGGCCGAGAAGACGGTCGCGCTGACCTCTCGGTCCAGGGTGGCGTCGGTGGCTATCCAGAGCTCCTGATCACGCTGCCCGGCCAGCTTGCGGGTCAGCGTGTAGCGCTGTGCCAGCACGGTGTTCTCGCCGATTGCCTGCACTGCCTCGTGGCTCCCTGTTCGCCGTGACGGTCACCGCTGCCACGCGGTGCCGATGATCGGTGTCGGCGCAGAGGGCACCGACACACCGCCCACATACTAAGTGGCGACCCGCAGTGCCCCCGTGCGGACACGCGCCCGGTGCCTGGATCAGCGTCCGCAGGAGACCGCGAGCACCGTATATCGCCGGTGCGGCTGCACGTGCGTCGCGGCGCAACCGGCGCGGTGCAGCGCCCGGCGGACCGCCGCGGAGTCCCGCGTCGGGGTGACGATCACGGCCCGGTGCAGTTGCCGCGCCCGCTGGACGGCCCGTCCGGTGGTGGACCGCCGGCCCCAGAGCCAGTCGGAGCGCAGTGCCGACGCCCTGGTCGGCAGCTGTGCGGTGTCACCGACCAGCTGCGGGTAGGTCATCGCGACGCTCAGCGAGTCGCCCAGCCAGATCACCGGCGCATCCGAGGCCCCGACCTCGGCGGCGACCTGTCGGCTGTCCTCACCCCACTTGCCGTCGGCGACCCGGGACGCCGCGAGGCTCGGCAGGCACAGCGCGACGACCAGGGCGGCCGCGACGACGCAGCCGGCGTGTCGTACCCGGGCAACCGACCAGACGTCGCGGGCGAGCAGGCCCACCAGGAGGAACGCCGCCGGCAGCGACGCGGCGAAGTAGCGCGCCAGATACACGGTGCCACCCGTGAGCGGCCCGGCCAGCACCGCCAGGACGGCCGGGGCGAACGCCCACCCGGCCAGCAGCCGCGCCTCGGGCGAACGCAGTCTCCACACCGCCGCGATGCACAACGCCAGGTAGACCACCCCGAGAACCGCGCTGGTCACGCCGACCGGGCCGGTGAGGAACGTCGTCGACTTGGGTGCGTCGGCGAACCTGCCGACGAACACGGAGGTCAACTGCGCCACCGGGCCGTCGTCGATCCAGCCGATCTGTGCCGACTGCCGGTGCCCCGCCCACGCCACGGGTATGACGCACAGCACCGCCAGACCCGTCGACGCCCACAGCCGCACGCGCCGCACGGTGGACCGGTTGATCGTGCACACCAGCTGCAGGATCGTCGTCAGCTGCACCCAGCCGGCGATCACCGAGACGACGTAGAACCAGGGCCCGGGCACCCGGCCGCGAGCCCGTAGGAGTAGCCGCAACTGGACGGCGAGCAACAGGGTGGCCAGTGCGGTGGGCCGGGCGTCCAGTCCCGCCCAGGAGACGCCGGGTATGACGAGCAGCTGGGCGCCGGCCACGCAGCCGACCACCCGGCCACCGACGGCCCGGCCGCAGTCGAGCACGGCGACGGTGGCGGCGGCCAGACACACCGCCGACAGGGCACGCGCCGAGGTGAGCGACGGGCCGGCGACCGCCAGCCAGCTGTGCACCGTCGCGTAGTAGGTGCCCAGGACCGCGTCGTGGTGCGTGGACAGCGTGACCAGGTCCGCGATGCTCCGGCTCGCGGCCGACATCGTGGCTCCCTCGTCGAGCCACCCGCCGATGTGGTGCAGCCACGGGACCGTGGTCAGCAGCGAGAGGACGAAGAATAGCCCGCAGGTGAACCACCACGCGGCCCGATCCCTCGCGTGCTCGGCGGTGTCCACCCGCGTTCCGGCGTTCGCTCAGGAACGGCCCAGCAGCCGCCGGGCGCCGCCCAGCTTGCTGCCGACCGCGTCGATGAGTTCCTCGACCTCCCTGACGTGCAGACGGCGCGCGAAGACGACATACAAAGCACTGAAGACGAGTGCGGTCGGCACCAGGATGGCGAGGTTGGTCGCCCGTGAGCTGGTGCCCACCACCTCGCTGAGCAGCCACCGCACCGCGAACGTGACGGCGAGCGCGAGCACGGACGCGACGATCAGCCGGGCCCACGTCTGCATGACACCGACCATGCGCAGCTGCGGCAGTCGCTTGGCCCGCAACGAGCGGAAACCGATGGTCGCCTCGGCGAAGTAGGCGATCGATCCGGCGAGGCTGACCCCGAAGCCGATCCACGGGTCGGGCAGCAGCAGGCACGGCACCGCGAGCACGGCGGTGATGATCGTGCACCACAACTGCATGATGAACGGTGTCCGCGCGTCCTCGTAGGCGAAGAAGGCACGCTGGACGACGACGCACACGGTGAACGGCACCAGCCCGATCAGCAGTGCGATGCTCTGCCGCTCGACCGCGGTGGAGATGGACGGGTAGAAGAAGCCGCACAGCGGGCCGGCGATGGCGAGCATGCCGAGGGTTGCTGGGATGGTGGCGACGGACGACAGCCGCAGCGACAGCTCGGAGTCGTCGGTGACCGCGCGGGTGCGGCCCTCGTGCGCGGCGCGCGACATTCGGGTGAACAGCACGGTGATCAGGCTGAGCGTGATCAGCGAGTGCGGCAGCATGAAGAACAGGAACGCGTTGGTCTGGGCGAGCTTGGCCGACGGCACCTGGTTGAGGATGTTGCTGGTGACCAGGAACAGGCCCGCCTGCTGGGTGATGACCGCGGCGAACGCCCACCCGGCGACCGTGGAGGTGCTGCGCAGTCCCACACCGCGGAAGGAGAAGTTCGGCCGCCAGGTGTACCCGGAGCGTCGCAACGGGATGATCAGCACCACCGCCTGGGCGACGATGCCGAGGGTGGTCGAGCCACCCAGGACCAGGATCATCTGCGTGGTCCACGCGGACGGGTCGGTGATCGGGTGGTGCGGGTACTGCAGGAGCAGCCAGCCGATGCCGGCGATGGCGAACAGGTTCGCCAGCACCGGCGACCACATCAGCGGACCGAAGCTGCTGCGCGCGTTGAGCACCTCACCGAGCAGCGTGTAGAGGCCGTAGAAGAACAGTTGCGGCATACAGATCAGCGAGAAGATGATGCCGAGTTTCCAGGTGTCGCCGGTCGCGTTCAGGTAGCCGAGCTTGAACACCAGCGGCGAGGCGATCATGAAGATCACCGTCGCGGCCAGCAGGATCGCCATGGCCAGCGTGAGCAACCGGTCGGTGTAGGCCTTGCCGCCGTCCGGGTCCTTCAGCGCCCGGGTGATCTGCGGGACCAGCACCGCGTTGATCACGCCGCCGGCCAGCAGCAGGTAGATCTGGTTGGGGATGGTGTTGGCGGTGTCCCAGACGTTGCCGGCCACACCGACGACCAGGGCGGCCAGCAGGATGGTGCGCAGGAAACCCAGCGCCCGGGACGTCAGGGTGCCCAGGGCCATGATCGCGCTGGCCCGTCCGAGACCACCCTCCGCGGCGGGTTCGGGCACCGGCACCGGCAGGGCCGTGGTGCCGCCCGCCGCGTCCGGGTCCTCGCCGCGGGCGATGGCGTCCTTGCGGGCCTGTACGACGTCTGGGTCGGGCAGCGGCAGGTACCCGGAGTCCTCGCCGATCCAGGCGGAGTAGAGCATGCCGAGGCTGGCACCGCTGTCGGGTGAACCCTGCAGGACGGACGGCGGTGCACCGGACTCGGCATACAGCTGACCCAGGGTGGGTCGGCGCTCGTCGGTCATCGGTCTCCTGTGCCCTCGTCGTCGGTCGGCTGCGGGGCGCCCGGTCCGGCGTCGACGATGGTCTCCTCCGGGGTCGGTTCGTCCGCCGGAGTCGCCTCCGACGCGGCGCGGGGGCCACGGCGTACGGCGCGCCACAGGCCGATCACCAGGACGAGCGCCGCCAGCACGCCCAGCACCCACATGATCCACCCCGAGGTGGGATGAACGTTGATCTTCAGCTGCGACGGCGCGCCGGGCGGGCCGAGCGGTGCGCCGTCGGGTGCGTGCAGCAGGGCGTCGACCGGGACGGTGCCCGCGCCCACCGCCTTGATGTGGAACCGGGTGGCGGCGTGTGCGCCGGCGTCGACGTCGACCGACTTCTCCGCGTCCGTCACCTGGATGAAGACCTTGCGCGGCCGCAGGTTCAGCAACACGCCGTGCACCGGCCGGTTGAGGTCGTTGGCGATCGTGACGCTGATGTCGCCCGAGTCGGCGAAGAAGTTGATGGTGGAGGACCGGATCGACAGTTTGCCCAGCATCGCCGACACGGCCGCGTCGTCGCGGTCGGCGACCGAGGCGAGCCGGGCGACCGATCCCCGCCAGCGGGTGGAGCCGATGATGTCGAGTGCCTGGGTGCGCTGCGGCAGGACCTCGTCGCCGCCGACCAGCACACTCTGCAGGGCGGCCAGCTGGCGCCGGGACCGGTCCAGGTCGCGCAGCTCGGTCACCGTGATCGCCGTGGCAGGGACCGTCGGGTAGGGCGTGCCCTTGCGCGGCTGCGTCAGCAGCGTCGCCCGGGGGGCCGAGCGCAGCGACTTCACGGTCTGGGCCCCCGATCGCAGTTGCAGCCAGGTAGCCGTCTCGAGAGCGCCGACCCGGGCGGCCAGGTCCGTCGGGTTGGCGCCGCCCGTGCGCGGGGCGAGGATGGCCAGGGACCGGGAGGAGCCGGGCGACTGCTGGTAGATCGCCAGTGACTGGGTGAGCAGGCGACCGGTCTGGGTCCCTGGTGACGTGGACGACGCGCCGAACAGTCGGGACAGGCGCTCGTCATACGTCAGCACCCCGGAGGTCCCGGACGCCCGGTGGGTGGCAGTCGTCGCCGCGGCCGACGCGGCAGGCAACATCCGGTCGGGCAGCACCGCGATCGCCTCTCGGCCGTCACCGGCCAGCCGCTTGGTTGCGGCGGTGACGATCGAACGGGGCGTGTCACCGGCCGGGATGACGACGCGGGTGGTGCTGATGTCGGTGGCCGTGTCGGGCAACGCACGGGTGAGGTCGCGGCGCAGCAACGCCTGGCCGTCCCGCCCGGCGGCGTCCAGTGCCACCAGGTCCGGGTCGTCCGCGGGAAGCCACCAGACCGACCCCGGGTCGTCGAGGGCCGCCAGCCGCTGCGCGAGGCCGTCGACCGCCGTCGCGATCCGTCCGGCCGGGGAGTTCGGAGCGGCGGTGCTGCTGGACGAGGACGACGACGGCGACTCCGACGTCGTCGTCCGGCTCTCGTCACCGGTCGATCCGCCGGTTGCGGTGCCCGACGCGGTCCCGGTGGTCGTGGCGTCGCCGGACGTGGCAGCCGCCGTGCTGGTCGGGTTCGGCGCGGTCGTGGCATCCTCGGTGCCCTCAGTCGACTGCGCGCTGGTGGAGCCGTCCGACTGCTGCGTCCCGGAGGTCGAGCTACCCGACGGGGTGGGGGTGGCGGACGGCACGTTGTCGTCCGCGGCCGCCGGTGGGTCGAGCAGCTCCGGGTCCACCGCGAAGGCCACCGGCATACCGGCGAAGGCGTCGAGCAGGCGCTGCACCCGGGAATCGGGTCCCACCGCGCGCTCCCAGGCGGCCGCCCGCGTCGCACCCGACGGCCCGAACAGGTCGGGGTCGGCCGGCAGGGTCAGGGGTATGACGACCGTGAGTCGCAACGGCGAGTCGACCGTGGCGTTCTGCTGGTGCAGCGTGCTGCGGGCGGTGCCACGGACCCCGGAGGCGCTCGACGTGCGCCCGTCGGTGACCGTGACGGCGAGCGGCAGCGACGCCAGGCCGTAGGAGAACTTCAGCTTGTTGCCCGGGATCGTGACGGCGAACGACGTCGTGGCTCCCGGCGCGAGGGGGTCGGTGGTGCCGGTGGCGACCTGCTGCACCGGTAGATCGAGCTTCCCGGACATCCAGTCGTTCGCCGCGGACCGGGTGTCGAGCAGGCGCTCGCCGTTGATCGACAGGTGCACCACCGGGTCGTCGATCGCGGCCGACCCGGTGTTGGTGAGCGTTCCGGAGACGATGACGGCCTGACCGGACGCGGACACCGCGGGCTCGTTGCCGACCAACGAGATGCGCACCGTGCTGGACACGGCGGCCGCGGCCGCGCGTGAGGCGCCGAACGGCAGCAGGCACAGTGCTGCGGTCAGGAGCGCCGCGCAGAGCGCGACCAGGTGCTCATGCCGACGGGGCCAGGTGCTGCCACGCTGTCTGGACGATGCGTCGTTCATTGGGGAAGGTCAGTTTCCGCTGCACACGGTCCAGCCGGAACCAGCGCGCGTCGACGGCCTCGTGATCGGGGTCGCCGTCGATGCTGATCTCGCCACCGAGTGCCTCCAACATGTAGTGATGGACCCGCTTGTGGATGCGCAACTGCGGGGTGCTGAACCAATAGTCGATCGTGCCCAGGGTGACCAGGGCACGTCCGATGATGCCGGTTTCCTCCCGCACTTCGCGAACCGCGGTCTCCACCAGTGTCTCGCCCGGCTCCACGTGGCCCTTGGGCAGGCACCACTCCAGGCGTCCGGCGCGGTTGTGTCGGGCGATGAGTGCGATCCAGGCGAAGCCACCCGCGACGTCGATGATCACCCCACCCGCCGACGTCTCCTCCACCGCAGGCAGCCGCCGCAGGGGGCGGTCGGCACGCGGCGGATAGGTGGTCATTCCAACACTGTAAACCGCATGCGCGCGAGCACCGGGCTGATCGGAGGATCGGACTGACGGGTGGATGGCTGTGTGCGACGGCGAGCGGGTGACGCGCTCGCCTACCCTGTGGGGGTGCCCAAGCCCCCAGTCAGCGACGAACAGGTCTCCTTCGGTGCACTGCAGCGGCGTGCCGTCGGTCACCTGGCGCCGGTCCTGCCGCTGTTGCATTCGCTCGGAGACCTGTTCACGAACGCCGGCCACGAGGTGTCGCTGGTCGGCGGACCGGTCCGGGACGCCTTCCTCGGGCGCCGCTCCCACGATCTGGACCTCACCACGTCGGCGCGCCCGGACCAGATCGAGGCCCTGCTGAAGCCGTGGGCCGACACCACCTGGGACATCGGCCGCGACTTCGGCACCATCGGTGCCCGCCGCGGCGACGACATCGTCGAGGTGACGACCTATCGTGCCGACGCCTACGACCGGCAGACCCGCAAACCCGTGGTCAGTTTCGGCGAGTCGCTCACCGAGGACCTGGTGCGGCGGGACTTCACCGTCAACGCCATGGCGCTGCGGTTGCCCGATCTGCAGTTCGTCGACCCCTACGACGGGATGGCGGCGCTCGCGGCCCGCACCCTGATGACCCCGTCGGCGCCCGAGGTGTCCTTCGGCGACGACCCGTTGCGGATGATGCGTGCCGCGCGGTTCGCCGCCCAGCTCGGCTTCACCGTCGACCCGCGGGTGCGTGCCGCGATGACCGACCTCGCCGGCTCGATCGAGATGATCTCCGCCGAGCGGGTGCACGACGAGCTGGTCAAACTCCTCCTGGCGCCCGACCCGCGCGCGGGCCTGGCGCTGCTGGTCGACACCGGTATCGCCGACTTCGTGCTGCCCGAGCTGCCCGCGCTGCGGCTGGAGATCGACGAGCACCACCGCCACAAGGACGTCTACGAACACTCCCTGACGGTGCTGGAGCAGGCGATGGCGCTGGAGGGGCAGCGCACGGTGCCCGGGCTGGAGCACCCGGAGCTGGTGCCGGGCCCCGACCTGGTGTTGCGACTGGCGGCGCTGCTGCACGACATCGGCAAACCCGCGACCCGGCGCTTCGAGAAGGGCGGCGGGGTCTCCTTCCATCACCACGAGATGGTCGGGGCCAAGCTGGTGCGCAAGCGGCTGCGGGCGCTGCGGTTCGACAAGGACACCGTCAAGCAGGTGGCGCGGCTGACCGAGCTGCATCTGCGCTTCCACGGGTATGGCGGACCCGGCGTCCCGTCCCGCGATGTCGCCGGGGCCGTCGATTCGCCGTGGACCGATTCGGCCGTACGTCGCTACATCACCGACGCCGGTCCGCTGCTGCCCCGGCTGCACCTGCTCACCCGGTCGGACTGCACCACCCGCAATCGCCGCAAGGCGGCCGCGCTGGCGGCGGCATACGACAGCCTGGAGGTGCGCATCGCCGCGCTGCGGGAGCAGGAGGAGCTGGACGCGGTGCGCCCGGAGCTCGACGGCAACCAGATCGCGCAGGTTCTCGGCATCAAGCCGGGGCCGGTGCTGGGCCGGGCGTACAAGCACCTGCTCGCGTTCCGGCTGGACAACGGGCCGGTGGGTGAGGACGCAGCGCGCGAGGAACTGCTGCGCTGGTGGGCCGATCAGCCCGAGGTTGAGTAGAACTACCCGGGGGTAGTGGGGTGTTTCCACCGATCCGTGGCCGCTCGCGCGGTCCTAGGTTCGCGAGTATGAGAACACTGATCGGGGGCGCCCTACGCGCGGTGGTTGTGATGGTTCTGGCGGTGGCGCTGTTGCGTGCCGCCATCTGGCTGTTGGACGGAGACGATCCGGCAGCAAATGCCGACATCGGTGTCGGTGTGGTGCCTCTCGTGGTTGCCGCGGTGGTCGCGTTCGTGTGGGCCTTCGTGGACGCGCGCCGGCAGACGAGCGCGGCGGCGCAGCGGTTGTGGGCGGTCGCGGCGGTCGTGTGCGGTGTCGCGGCGGCCGTCCGGGCGATGGACTCGGTGGGTGACGCGGTCCTGCTCGGCGTGGTCGGGCTCGGCATCGTGGGAGCCCCGGCCTACCTCGGCAGCGTGATCGGCGGCGCACACCGGGCGGCCCTCCCGCCGGCGGCGGGCCCGGCCCACTGACAGCGGCCCCGCCCGCCACCCGCCCACCACTCAGCGAAAGGCTCAGCAAAAACCGACAGGACAAGCAAAACCGCCTCGAAACGGGCTGGTTTTCTTGTCCTGTCGGTGTTTTCTGAGCCGGTCGGTTGTGGGGGTCAGGTGCTGGCGAGGGAGACGGCCGCGGCCCTGCTGGTGCCCCGGCGCCACCGGGTGGCGAGCACCGTGTCGACGACGTGCTCGGCGTCGAGGCCGTAGCGGGCCAGCAGGTCGGCGCGCTCGCCGACCGGGACGAACTCGACCGGCAACCCCATGGGTATGACGCGCGTCGCGAGGCCCGCCCGGTGTGCCGCCATGGACAGTGCCGCCCCGAGCCCGCCGCCGATCGCGTTGTCCTCCAGCGTGATCACCACCTGGTGGTCGGCGACGAGTGTCATCAGTTCCGGTGCGAGCGGGTGGATCCAGCGCGGGTCGGCCACCGTGGCGGAGACACCCATCCCGGCGAGCCGTCGGGCCGCCTCCACAGCCACGGTCGCCAGGGGACCGCTCGGCACGACGAGCACCTGGCTGCACGACTGGTGCGGTGTCAACAGATCGACGGTCCCGATGCGGGTGTGCACGCAGATAGGTGCCGGGGCCCTGCCCTTCGGATAGCGCAGGACCGTCGGCCCGGACTCGTGGGCCAACGCCTCGCGCAGCAGCTCGCGCAGCCGGACGCTGTCGCGCGGAGCGGCGATACGGATGCCGGGGACACCCCGCAGCATCGACACGTCCCACATACCGTGGTGCGAGGGCCCGTCCGGCCCGGTGACGCCGGACCGATCGAGCACGAAAGTCACTGGGAGGCGGTGTAATCCGACATCCATCAGTACCTGGTCGAAGGCACGACCGAGGAACGTGGAGTAGATCGCCACGACGGGGTGCAGACCAGAGGTGGCCAGGCCGGCAGCGCATGTCACGGCGTGCTGCTCGGCGATGCCGACGTCGACCAGGCGGTGCGGGAAGCGCTCGCCGAAGGCGCCGAGGCCGGTCGGCAGCCGCATCGCCGCCGTGAGTGCGACGATGTCCGCACGCTCCTCACCGATCGCGGCGAGCTCCCGGCCGAAAACCGTTGTCCAGGCTTCGGTTCGCGGTTCACAGGTCGTGTCGTCGGTGACGGCGGCCGGCGCGGGCGCCGGGCTGACGGTGTGCATCCGGTCCGCCTCGTCCTGCTCGGCCGGTGGGTAGCCGCATCCCTTGCGGGTCACGACGTGCACCACGACCGGGCCGGTGTGGGCCCGGGCTGCCTTCAGCGCCTTGTCCAGTGCGCGGAAGTCGTGTCCGTCGACGACGCCGATGTAGCCGAAGCCCAATGATTCCAGCAGGTTCGATGTCGCGGTCCCGGCACGTAGCTCGGCCAGGTGCCGGGCGAGAGCACCGACGGTCGGGTCGTAGGACCGGCCGTTGTCGTTGAGGACGACGATCACCGGGCGGTCACTCGCGCCGATGTTGTTCAGTGCCTCCCACGCCATCCCGCCGGTCAGTGAACCGTCGCCGACGACGGCGACCACGCGACGCTTGCGGCCGGTCATCTCGAAGCCGCGGGACAGCCCGTCGGCATACGACAGAGCCGTTGACGCGTGGGAGTTCTCGACGATGTCGAAGCTGCTCTCGGCCCGCGAGGGATAGCCGGTGATGCCGCCCGCGGTGCGCAGCTGCTCGAGCCGGTCGTCACGCCCGGTGAGGATCTTGTGGACGTAGCTCTGGTGCCCGGTGTCCCACACGATGGCGTCCCTGGGCGCGTCGAACTCGCGGTGGATGGCGATGGTGAGCTCGACGACGCCAAGGTTGGGGCCGAGGTGGCCGCCGGTGCGGGTCACCACGTCGATGAGTCGGCGCCGGATCTGTGCCGCAAGCTCGGGAAGTGCCTCTCCCGGCAGGACTTTCAGGTCACCGGGAGAGGTGACGTGATGCAGCAGCTCCGGCGCGGACATCACGCCACCGCCGCCCGGATGGTCTCCTTCAGGGACCCCATCGTCGCGATCACGGCGGTCGGTTCGTAGCCGCAGTGCGCCATACAGTTGGCACACCTCTCGTCCTTGCCGCGACCGAACGCCTCCCAGTCGGTGTCCTCGATCAGCTCCTGGTAGGTCGAGACCCAGCCGTCGTCGAGCAGGTAGCAGGGACGCTGCCAGCCCTTGAGGCTGTATGACGGGATCGCCCACGGCGTGCACTCGTAGTCGACCTTGCCCTCCAGGAAGTCCAGGAACAACGGCGAGTGGTTCAGCCGCCACTTCTTGCGGCGACCCTGCCCGAACGCCTTGGAGAACAGCGCGCGGGTCTCCTCCACGCCGAGGAAGCCCTCCTGGTCGGGCGCCTTCCAGTAGGCGTACCCGGGCGCGATCTGCATGTTGTCGACCTTGATCTCGTCGTTGAGGTAGTCGAGCACGTCGATGACATCCTGGGGTGAATCACTGTTGAACACAGTGGTGTTCGTCATCACCCGGAACCCGCGCGACTGAGCCAGCTTGATCGCGGCGATGGCCGCCTCGAAGCCACCTTCCTTGCTGACCGATGCGTCGTGCCGTTCCTTCATGCCGTCGACGTGCACCATCCAGGCGAAGTCGCGGTGTGGCGTGAACTTGTCGATGTGCCGCTCCATCAGCAGCGCGTTGGTGCAGAGGAAGACGATCTTCTTGCGGTCCAGCAACTGTTGGACGATCTCGTGGATCTTCGGGTGCATCAGGGGTTCGCCCCCGGCGATCGACACCATCGGTGCACCGCATTCCTCGATGGCGGCGACGGCCTGCTCGACCGGCATGCGCTGTTTGAGGGTCGCGGCCGGTTCCTGGATCTTGCCGCACCCGACGCAGGCGAGGTTGCAGGCGAACAGCGGCTCGAGTTCGACGAGCAGCGGGAACTTGTCGCGGCGGAGCAGCTTCTGCTTGGCGAGGTACTGCCCGAGGCGAACGGACTGGCGGAACGGCATGTGTGGCATCAGACAACCTCTCGGGGCAGGGTGAATTGGACGGTCTCGGTGATGCCGCCCACGTGGGTGACCTCGAGGTCACCCAGGGCGGCCAGCGCATCGATGAGCTCGGTGACCAGCGATGGCGGGGCGGATGCGCCGGCACTGACACCGATGCGGTGCACGCCGCGTAGCCAGCGCAGGTCGAGGGCGGCGGCGTCCTCGACGAGGTGGGCACGGGTCCCGGCTGCGCGGGCCACCTCGGTGAGGCGTGTCGAGTTGGATGAGTTGGGCGAGCCCACGACCAGGACCAGGTCGGTGACCGCGGCGACGTCGCGGATGGCCTGCTGCCGGTTGCTGGTCGCGTAACAGATGTCGTCACGTCGGGGTGACTGCAGTGCCGGGAACCGTTCGCGCAGCACGGCAGCGATCTCGTCGGCCTCCTCGACCGAGAGGGTCGTCTGCATGACGTAGGAGACCTGGTCCGGGTCGGGCACCTGCACCGTTCGTGCGTCGTCGATCGACTCGACGAGGACGACGTGGTCCGGGGCCTCGCCGCGGGTGCCGACGACTTCTTCGTGGCCGGCGTGCCCGATGAGGAAGACGGTGCGGCCGGCGCCGGTGAAGCGGCGCACCTCCTGGTGGACCTTGGCCACCAGGGGGCAGGTCGCGTCGATCACCTGCAGGCGCCGCTCGATCGCCTGCACGCGCACCGACGGTGCGACTCCGTGGGCCGCGAGGACTGCGACCGCACCTTCCGGGACTTCCTCCAACTCCTGCACGAAAACTGCGCCGCGGCGCTCCAGCTCGGCGACGACGTGTGTGTTGTGCACGATCTGCCGGCGCACGTAGACCGGTGCGCCGTGCCGGGCCAGGGCACGCTCGACGATCTCGATCGCCCGCTCGACGCCGGCGCAGAATGACTGGGGCTCGGCTCGGACGACCGTGCGGTCGGCGCACGCGTCCATCCAGTCCTGTATGACGGGGGCGGCGCGGCGCAGCGTGCGCAGTGCCGCCACACCCCGCTTGAGGGTGCCGGGGTGCACCAACGGGTCGTCCGCAGTGTCGACGATCGCGCGCACCACGGCCAGCTGTCGCGGATCGAGTTGCATTGCCAGATAGCCGGACTCGGTGTCAACGGCGAGTGAACCCCGCTCGGCGAGCCGGAGCCGTTCGTCACCGGTCACCACGTGATCTGCCGTCTCCACGGCACCGACGTGGACGGTGAGGCCCGCACGGCGCAGTGCGCCGGCGAGCAGCGGTGCGGACGGGAGGGCCACGTCGGCGCCGCCGGTGCGGAGCCGGTCGGCAACGACCAGGTCGGCCGGGCGAACGTCCGGGGACAGCGCACCGGCGACGCCGGCGACGACGGTCGGCACATCCGTGCGCGGTGGACGCCCGTCCGGGCCGCGACCGGAAACGTATGGCGCACGGCGCATCCCGTGCTCCACCGCCATCCGCTCGATGCGCAGGGGTGTCAGGACCTGCCCTCGCTCGCTCACGACGATCCCCCGGAGGTTCGTTCGCGGTGCCGAGAGCCACCACGGTTGTGCCAGTCGAGGGCGCGGACCGCCCGGCCGAGTGCCCAGACCGGGAAGACGAGACGGTAGAGGTGGTAGGCGATGTAGAAGTCGCCCGGGAAGCCGGTGCCGGTGAATTTGCGTTCGTCCCAGCCGCCGTCCGGCCGCTGGGTTTCGGCGAGATGGGAGATGCCGCGTTGCAGCGGTGCCCCGAACTCGCCGGCGGCCACCAGCGCCATGAGGGCCCACGCGGTCTGGGACGGCGTCGACTCACCGCGACCGATCCAGGCGGGGTCGTCGTACGACCGCAGGTCCTCGCCCCAGCCGCCGTCGTCGTTCTGGTGGTCGGCGAGCCAGCGCACCGCGGCACGGATCGGTGCGGAGTCGGGCTTGACCCCGGCGGCCACGAGGGCGGGCAGGACCGCTCCGGTGCCGTAGACGTGGTTGGCGCCCCAGCGGCCGAACCAGGAGCCGTCCTGCTCCTGGTGGTCCAACAGCCATTGCACGCCGCGTTTGCACCGGGCGCCGCCCGAACGTCCGTCGGCCGCCAGCATTTCCACGACGTGGGCGGTGACATCGGCGGAGGGCGGGTCGGTGACTGCGCCGAAGTCGCAGAACGGCAACTGGGCGGGCCACCGACTGGTGTTGTCGGCGTCGAAGGCCCCCCAGCCACCGTCCTTGGACTGCATGCCGGCGGTCCAGGCGATCCCGTGTGACACCGCCTGCTGCTGCAGCGGACCCCGGTGGGTCATCACCCGGCGCAACGCCATGACGATGATCGCGCTGTCGTCGGTGTCCGGGTAGACGTCGTTGGCGTACTCGAACGCCCACCCGCCGGACGGCAGTTTCGGGCGGCGCACCGTCCAGTCACCGGCCGTGGTGATCTGCTCGTCCAGCAACCACTCGCCGGCCTTGCGCAGTGCCGGATCGTGTGGATCCACACCGGCATCCAGCAGCGCGTTGAGGGCGAGCCCGGTGTCCCACACCGGTGACTGGCAGGCCTCGAGCCGGCGGATCGGGCCGTCCGGGGTGTCCTCGGTGATGGTGAAACCGTCGAGGCCGGCGATGCCGGCCTGCAGCACGGGGTGCTCCAGTGGGTAGCCGAGGGCGTGCAGGGCGAGGATCGAGTAGACCCAGGGCGGCTGGATGCCGCCCCAGCCACCGTCCGCCTCCTGGCGGGCGATGATCCACTCGGCGGCTCGGCGCAGCGCGTTGCGGCGCACCGGGCCGATCGCGTGCTTGTCGTAGAGGTGCAGCACCTTGTCGGCCTGCTGGAAAGCGTTGGGAATGTTGAAACCCGACGGCCGTGGTGGTGTCGATCCGGTGCGCAGCTCGTCGAGGTTCCAGGGCATCGGGCGCACGGGACGCACCGTGCCGACGACGGTGAGCGGCACGATCGTCTGCCGGGCCCAGCACCCCCACTCGTAGATGTTCAGCGGGACCCGCCTACCGAGATACATCAACTCCGGCGGCATGTTCGGCAGGTCCTTCCAGTCCCACCAACCGAACAGCGCACACCAGATGCGGGTGAAGACCCTGGTCTGCTCCAACCCACCTGCACCGACGATGAATTCACGGGCGAGCAGCATGTGCTCGGCATTCGGCTTGTCTCCGGCCATGCGGAGCGCGATCCACGCCTCGACCGTGGTCGCCAGGTCACCGGGTCCGCCCGCGAACGTCGCCCAGGTGCCGTCGGCCCGTTGCTTGCTGCGGATCCAGCAGGCGGTCCGGTCGCGGGTCTCCTCGGTGTCGATGCCCAGGAAGACGCGCAACATCATGTCCTCGGCATCCATCGTCACGTTGGTCTCGAGCTCGCCCTTCCACGCACCGCTCGGCAACTGCAGGTCGCGTAGTCGTTGCACCGCACGTTCCAGCGTGGACCGCGCCACGTCGGCAGTGCCTCCCGAGCTGGTGTCGGCCAGCGTCTCTGTCATGGGATTCAGACTTCCCTTCCGGCGACGTAGTGCGCCATTTCGGTGAGTCCAGCGACCGCGGCGGGGTCGAAGTCGACTCCGTGGAGCGCCGATATCGCTCCCTCGACCGCCTGGTCCGCGCTGCTGCGGCACCAGTCGCGTGCGCCGAGATTGTCGAGCTCGGTTGCGATCCGGCGTAGTTCGCTGTCCGTGGTTTCTCCGGACGAGAACCACTGGGCGATCGGGTCACTACCCGGTTGTTCGAGGGCCCAGCTGATCGGAAGCGAGCGCTTCTTCGCCAGCAGGTCGGAGTGGTTGGACTTGCCGGTCGTCTCCGGGTCACCCCAGATGCCGAGCAGGTCGTCCACGAGCTGGAAGGCCGCGCCGACACCGCGTCCGTATGCCGCCAGCGCGGCACGTCGCTCCCGGCCGGCACCGGTGAGCACCGCCGGGAGCTCGGCGCTGCAGGACAACAGGACCCCGGTCTTGGCGGCGGCCATCGTCCGGCACTCGGCCAGTGAGACGTGGCTGCGCGTCTCGAAGTCCATGTCGAGCATCTGCCCGTGGATCAGCTCACGGGTCGTGGTGGCCAGCAGGTGCGCGGCGGCCGCGGCGTGCGGGCTGGGGTCGGCAAGCATGGTCTCGAATGCCAGTGTTTGTAAGGCATCCCCGGCCAGGATCGCTGTCGCATCGTCCCAGACCGACCACACCGTTTCGCGGTGCCGTCGGGTGCGGTCGCGATCCATGATGTCGTCGTGCACGAGGGAGAAGTTGTGCACCAGCTCCACCGCGGCGGCGGCGCTGACGACGTGCGCCGGCTCGACTCCGAGGGCCGCGGCTCCGAGCAGCGCGAGGGTCGGCCGCAGCTTCTTGCCGCCGTCCTCGGCGACCGGGTTGCCGTGCGTGTCGACGAAGCCCAGGTGGTAGGCCACGACCAGCCGCTCCTGACCGTCGAGCGTGTCGACGGCCTTGTGGAGTGCGGGGTTGACGAGGGTGCGGGTCAGCTCCTGCGCCCTGCCGAGCTCGCTGTCGGCGGTGCGGGGTGAAGGAGAGTGCTGTGGGGTGCTCATGCGGGGTCCCTCCGTTGTGATGGCGGGGTGGAAGTGGCCGTCCAACACGACCTGTGCAGCCGAATGACCACTGCGCACAGCGCCTTCCATGGTCGCGGGCCATCCGGTGGCCGTCCACGCGCCGGCCAGCGCGAGCCTCGGCCAGGCCGTCCTGGCCCCTGGCCGCCAGCGCGCACTGCCCGGCGCCGCGCGGAAGGTCGCCTCCGGTTCACGGGTCACGAAGAAGTCGCGCACCTCGGCCTCGGCCAGGCCGGGCAGTAGTGCGCGCAGGTGCGGCATCGCCCAGTCCCGCAGCTCGGCGTTGGTCAACCCGATCAGGTCGTCGGCCGCGGAGATCGACACGGCGACGTACTGCCCCTCCTGCAGGCCCGCTGCTGCGGTGCGGTCGAAGACCCATTGCAGCGGGCTGTCCACTGCGGCCACGAAATCGGTGTCCATGACCGGTCGGTCGAGGACCAGGTGGACGTTGATGATCGGGGACAGGCCGAGCCGCGCGGCGATGTCGGAGGGCAGCCCGAGGACGGCGGGATCGAGGAGGCGTTCGAGCGCCGCAGGGGGGACGGCGCTGACGAGCGCGTCGTACCGCTGCGTATCGGTTGCGGTGGTGACCTCGACCCCGGAGTCACCAGGAACGATCGCGCTGACCTTGCCGCGCAACCGGACCGTACATCCGGCTGCGGCCAGCGCACGCTCGGCGGCGTCTCCGTGTAGCTGTTGCAACGGGACCCGTGCCCAGCCGAGGTCGGAGGCGCCCTTGTCCTGGAGCATGCCGAGCTGGAACACCGTTGCCGCCAGGGCCAACGAGCAGTGGTCCGCGTCGGCGTTGAGCGTCGCCTTGCCGATCAGCTCCCAGAGCACTTCGATCGACCGGTTGTCGGCGCCCTTGGACCGCAGCCAGCCCCCGAACGTCTGCTCGTCGACTGTCGGATCGTCCGGGTCGATCCTGCCCAACGCGAGCGCGATCCGGCCGACCAGCAATCGTTGGCGCAGCGGCATCCACCGGTGCCGCAGCAGTGACCCGCTGAGGTGCAACGGGGCGGGTAAGTCGTTGCGGCGCAGGTGTGTCCGCGTCGCAGATGCCTCACTGGCGATGGGCACGTCGAGTCGGTCCTGCAGGTAGGTCAGGTGCCGGACACCCAGGCGATCGAGCAGCCCGAGGTAGTCGGTGCAGCAGCGCAGGAACGCGTGCTGCCCGCCGTCCACCCACAGGTCGCCGCGCCGGAAGGAATGGGTCAGCCCGCCGAGCCGGGCGCGGGACTCCAGCAGGGTCACTTCACAGCCTGCGTCGGCCAGCTCCAGGGCGGCGGTGATCCCCGCGAGGCCGCCGCCGACCACGCAGACCCTGACCTGGGCACGCCCCGTCATACGGGCAGCACCGCCTTGGCGAGCGCGGTGAGCGCCACACGCCCCTTTTCGTGGGCGGGCAACGACATTCGACGGTCGTAGACGACGGTCGGGTTCGCCTGGATGCGCACCAGCAGGTGATGGTAGATGCCCGACATGGCCGCGCAACATGCAGCGCTGCGGTGGTCGAGCTCGGGCAGCAGCCGCAGACCGAGCTCGTACCAGTGCTGGGCCCGCTCCGCCGCGAACCCGATGTATGTCGCGAGCCGCGCATCCGGATCGTGCAGCGTGCCCTCGTCGTCCAGCTGCAACCGGACACCGAACTCGTCCAGCTCCGCGCGGGGCAGGTACACCCGACCGAGCAGGAGGTCTTCGCGGATGTCGCGCAGGATGTTGGTCTGCTGCAACGCGATTCCGAGTTGATCGGCGAATTGCGGGGCGCGTGGATCGGTGCCGTTGCCGAAGATCGACAGACAGAGCCGGCCGATCGAGCCGGCCACGCAGCGGCAGTAGATGCGCAGGTCGTCGAACGTCTCGTAGCTGGCGCCGGCGAGATCCATCTCGACGCCGTCGATGAGCTCGTCGAACGCGTCCAGCGGCACCGGGAAACGCCGCGCTGTCTCGGCGACGGCGGCCAGTACTGGGTCGGTCGCGGAGTCGATGTCGGACAACTCCTTGCGCACCAAGGACAGTGCGGCGCGCTTCTGTTCCAGCGGGGCCTGCTCGTCACCGATGTCGTCGATGCGACGTGCGAGGGCATAGAGCGCGCACAGTCCCTGGCGCTTGCGCACCGGCAGCAGCCGGATGCCGTAGTAGAAGTTGCGTGCCTCGCTGCGGGTGACCTGCTCCGCCGTTGCGAACGCCTCGTCGATCGACACTTCACGCCCTCCTTGTCAGCAGCAACCGAATGCCGTGTCGCAGCGTGGTGATTCGGGACGGCTTGACCGGAGCGTCGGTGACGATGTCGCCGCCGGTGTGGTCGATCGCGTCCGCGGTGGCGAGGCCGCCGGCGACATACCCGGCGACGGCGATGCGTGCCCAGCCGCGCAACTGCCCGACGAGCGGCGTGCCGGCGTCGAGCAGTTCGCGTGCAGTGGCGACCTGGCGCAGCACGACGCCGCGCAGCGCACGAGTATTCGCCGGCCGCAGCATGGTGGTGTCGGTGAGCCCGGCCTCGGCGAGTTGGTCGGCGGGCAGGTAGACGCGGCTGGCGGCATGGTCCTCGACGACGTCCTGGCAGTGCTCCAGCACCTGCAGGGCGGCGCAGACCGAGTCGCTCCACCCCACGCGAGCGGGTGTCGACTGCCCGAAGACGGCGAGCACCAACCGGCCGATCGGGTGTGCGGACAACGCGCAGTAGTCCAGCAGTGCGTCGAAGTCGGCGTACCGGGTGACGCGCTGGTCGATCAGGTTGGCCTCGATGAGATCGTCGAAACACTGCAGTGGCAGGGCAAACCGCGTCACCTGTGGCGCAAGGTCACGCAGCACCTGTTCCGATGGCTGTCCCCCGTCGCGCAACCGGTGCAGGTCCGCCCGGAAGGCGGTCAGTGCCGCCACCCGATCACCGGGAGCAGCGTCTCCGAGTTGGTCGATCGTCCGTGCCACCCGGTAGATCACGAGCAGCGCGTCCCGGTAGCGAACAGGCAGGATCCGCAGCGCAACCGGGAAGTTCTCGGTCGCTGCACCGGGTGCGACGTCCGCCGTGGCGACGTCGGGGGATGAGGCGGCTCCGATCATTTGCTTCCATCCTCCCGTGAATGGGTCCGGGGGCGCTGCACCGGAAGGTGTGACATAACCGGAGATTGTTTGTCATCAAGTGATAGACCTGAGTGTTATGGGGCAGACGTTGAAGGTCGCCGGGGTCGCGGGACCGCCGCCCGAGCTGCGGATCCTGCAGTCACGTCTGCACGCTCGCTTCGCTGAGATCATGGCGGCGGTCGCCGAGGAACTCGAGATGTTGTGGCCCGCCTGTCTGGCCTTCGCGTCGGAACGGGGCACTTCGCTGTCGGACGCCGCGGACCAGGTGGTGCCCCGGCTGCTCGCGACGATCAGCGGTGAAGCCCTCGAGCAGCCGGTGGTGGCGCCGGAGCTGGACCCGCTGCTGGTCGCGATGTTCGACCAGCTGGGACGCGCGCAGTTCCAGCAGGGCCGCGACCTGAACGGCATCCTCACGGCATACCAGGCCGGCGCCAGGGTGGCCTGGGCGCACATCTCCCGCGAGGCGATGGACGTCGGGCTCGACACCCGGCGGCTGTCGCGGCTGGCGGAGACGCTGTTCATGCTGACCCACGACATCTCGGCACGGACCACCGACGGCTACGTGCGCGAGCAGTCCGAGCGCGGCCTGGTGTCGCACCGGGCTCGCGGCGAGTTGTCCGGTCTGCTGATGTCGACCATGCCGGACCGCAATGCGGTGCTGCTGGCGGCCGATCAGGCGGGGTGGGCGGTGCCGGACGAGTTGGCGTTCGTGCTGCTGCGCGACCAGGACGACCCGCCGCTGGCCACTCGGCCGCGGCTGGATCCGGAGTGGCTGGTCGTGCACGTCGGTGACGTCGTCGGCTGGTTGGTGCCGTGGGTGGCCGGGATCGGACCGCGGCTGCAGCGTGCACTGGGTGAAGTGCCGGCGGTGGTCGGCCCCCCGGTCGCGGTCACCGAGGCCCGCCGCAGCATGCGGGTCGCCCGTGGCGCGCGGCGCCTGCAGGGCGCGGGCGTGTTGCCCGACCGGATGATCTTCGTGCCCGAACACATCGACACGCTGCTCGTGCACCGCAACCCGGAACTGTTGGCAGCGTTGCGTTCTCGGGTCCTTGCCCCGATGGACAAGCTGCCGGCGGGCAGCCAGGAGCGTCTCACCGAGACGCTGGCCAGCTGGCTGCGTCACTTCGGCTCTCGCGCGGCCGTCGCGAAGGAGTTGCACATCCACCCGCAGACCGTCCGTTACCGTCTCGACCAGTTGCGCGGTGTGTTCGGCGATGCATTGGACGACCCGGATCAACGCGCGCAGCTGTTCCTGGCGCTGGTGTGGGGTGCGCCCCCGGAGGACTGATCAGCGCGACACTGCTCAACCCTGAGCGGGATTGAACCAGGGCAGATCCGCGAACCGCGCGAAGTCACTGTCGAACGAGCAGAGACCGACGCCGTGTTCGATCGCGAGAGCAGCCAGGTGCGCGTCGGTGACGAGATTTCCGCGGACGTCGCCGTCGAGGATGAAGCGCCGCAGGATGTCGCCATGGCGGGGCCCGGGGACAGTTATCCAAGCGTTCTCGGCATCCACCCAACTCTGCACGAATGACCACGCCTCGGCGGCCCGGAGCGGATGGATCATCACCCGGGGATGGGTGGTGATCCGTTGGAACGCGATCAGCGATACCCACGGCAGGCCAACGCGGGCAGGACCGTTGAGGGCATCTTCGAGCCACGCCTTTGCCGACCGGTGGTGTACGGACGTCTCGTCCACGGCGTAGATGAGCACGTTCGCGTCGACGATCACGAGTCGGATGACTCCTCGGTCTCATCGAGCAGCTCCAGGACGTCTGCGATGTTCGAGATGTCGATCCGTGCGCCGAGTGGCGCGGTCCGTTGCACGAACGGAGTCTGCTCGACGCCCTGCCGGTCCAGACCGGCTCTGGCCAGCTCGTTGACCGCCTCACCCAGGCCGATGCCGCGCTCGCGACGCAGGCGCTCCGCTGCCGCGTGCACTTCGGGGTCGAGCCGGACGGTGGTACGCATGTGACAAGCTTAGCACCAATGATGCGGGTTATGCGCATCACTGGTGCGGTGGCCCGCGGGTCGAAGACGTCCATGGCCGCCGAGGATCCCGGCGATCAGCGAGATGAAGGCGGCACCGAACAACGTGCCGAGCAACCACACGGAGAACACTCCGCGGTATTCGGGAGAGCGCGGTCCGATGTCATCTGATGAAAGTACGCGCGCTCAGCGCAGCGCCATCTCCGCGCCGTCGTCATCGGCCCGCCGCGTCTGCAACACCCGCTCCTGCAGCGCGTCCGCGAACGCCCGGGCGTCGAGCACGTCGGCGTCGGTCACGACCGTGATCCCCAGCGAGCCGTTCCAACTGAGCGCGCCGATCGTGAGCGGTATGCCGGGGGCGGGCGGCAGGATCGGGTGCACCCGCAGCAGCGGGCAGCCGGACAGCGTGAACGCCTGGTCCGGACCCGGCATGTTGGACACGATCGCCTGGAAGTACTTACGGCCGTAGACCGTCCGGGCGAACCACCGCCGGCCGCCGTGCGGCACCGCGCGCAGTGCGGAGGACATCACCCACCGCGACGCCAGCGCCCGGGTCGGGGTGCGCAGCGCAGCGCTGAGGCGGCATACCTCGTCGCGCACGTCCTCGATCGAAGTCGCACGGGCCGGCGCATCCACGATGACCGCACCCGTCAGGTTGCCGCCGTCGTCCGATCCCACGCCCGGTGCCCTGAGCATCACCGGGACCGAGACGCGCAACCGGTCGTCGCAGGCCGACGCGAGCACCGGATCCACCTCGGCGAGCGCGATGCCGGTCGCCGCGAGCAGCAGCTCGGTGACCCGCATCCGGTGGCTGCGCGCGACCTGTTGCACGGCCGCCAGGGGCACGTCGATGGTGGCGAAACCACGCCGCGGCCCACCTGCGGGCAGCACCGCCGCGGGCTTCCCGTCGGTCGCCAACTGCGCCAACCCCTGTATGACGCCGCCGCCGCGTCGCAGCAACGTCGGTCCCGGACGATCGGGGACGGGCAGCTGGTACGGCGGCGCCAGGATGTGCAACAGCTTCGCGACCGCACCGATGCCGTCGGCGATGCAGTGGTGCATGACGATGCAGAAGGCCACCCGGTCGCCGAGCCCGCGGATCAACCAGACCCGCCACAGCGGCCGGTCCCGAGGCAATGCGGCACCGGTGAGTTCACCGACGAACGAGTCCAGGTCCGTGCCCTCCGGCAGGGTCACCTCGACCAGGTGGTGCGACCAGTCGATCGGTCCGGCCGGCACCCAGCGGTGGGTCTGCGCACCGGCCAGTCGGTCGGCGAAATGCGGCAGCACGTCGAGGTGCTCGGCAAGGTTGTCGCGGATCTGCGCGTAGCTGGGCGCGCCGCCGAGCAGGGCGAGGCCACCGACGTTCTGCGCGTTCCCGGGCGCCTCGACGTCCAGGAAGAACGCGTCCGATGTCGGCAGCCGGTCGCCCGGCCGGCCGCGGTCCCACCACTCGGTGACCGCCACGGCGACGCCCACCACCACGGCCGCGCCGAGTACGTCCAGGACGTAGTGGTTGGCGGTGGCGAGCACGACATACAACGTCACCCCGACGTGGGCGGCGCTCACCACCTGCAGCCACTGGCGGTGCGCCATCCGCGCGAGCATGACGCTGACCCACAGCGCCCAGGCCATGTGCAGCGACGGCATGGCGGCCAGCTGGTTCGCGTCGGCGACGATCGGCGAGCCCCACGAACCAACCGTGCCGCCCGTGGCGACCGTGTCGATGAAACCGGGCAGCATCCGCGGCGGCATCACCGGCAGCACCGCGAAGCACGCGAAGGCCAGCAGATTGAGCAGGATGAAGGAGTTGCGCGCCTGCCGGTAGAGCCGCGGCGTCCACACGTAGGTGATCACCAGCAGCAGCGCCGCCGAGATGAGGTAGGTCGTCGCGTATTCGTAGTTGGCGGTGGTCATCAGCCCCGGCCGGGCGGCCAGCCAGTTGTTCAGCCCGTGCTCGACGTCGACGTGCAGCCACTGCTCCAGCTGCAGCACGTGCTCACCGTGCGAGCGTGCGGCGGCCGTGCGGCTGGCACTGCCGAACGAGTCGACGAACAGGTATGCCGCGAACAGTGCCCCGCCGAGGACGAGTTCGCCGAGCAGGTGCGGGCGCCGGGTGTGCGGCACCGCCGGCCAGTGCACCCGCACGCGTGGCAGGTGCAGCTGGAAGTGTCCGTGGTGCCCGTGGTGCGGGGAGTGGGTCGCGCTCATGACCGCCCCCTCGTGCCTCGGGCGCGGTCATTCGCCTGTGTCTGTGGTCGTTCGCTTGACCGCCCCCTCGTGCCTCGGGCGCGGTCATTCGCCTGTGTCTGTGGTCGTTCGCTTGACCGCCCCCTCGTGCCTCGGGCGCGGTCATTCGCCTGTGTCTGTGGTCGTTCGCTTGACCGCCCCCTCGTGCCTCGGTCTGGGCTACCTACCCAGGGGGTGACTAAGCGAAGGCGATGGAGAACTCGGGCATCCGCCGCAGCCGGCTCCAGCCCCACGCGATGCAGACCACGATGGTCAGCAGCGTCAGCGACGTGCTGAAGACCCCGCGCGACAGCAGCGCACTGCGCGCGCCGAGATGCAGGAAGCCCATGTTCATGCCGACGTCGACCAGCCGGGACGCACCCCACAGGATGCAGACCTGGCTGAACATCCGGTGCGCCCGCTTGTCGTGGAAGAGCATCTGCGGCAGTGCGATGAAGTCGCGGCACAGGTGTTTGGTGATCGGTTTGCCGATGGCGGCGCTGCCCAGGAAGATGAACGCCATCATCAGCGACCCGGCGATCGGTTGCAGCAGGTAGACGTAGATGCTGGACAGCGCCAGCGACAGTGAGGTGCGCCCGACCAGCATCAACACGGCGATCAACAGGGTGCGCGGCACACTGGACTGGGTGCGCAGTCGCACCGCCACGATCAGGCCGGACCAGACCAGCACCGAGATCAGTCCCCAGAACTGCCCGACCGTCGCGAGTGCGGCATACAGCAGCAGGGCAGGGACGACGGCGGCCTCCAGAGCGAGCCGACCCGCGCGCAGCGCCGAAGCGCGCACGAATTCCTTGTCGATGATCAGCTGACAGGCCGGTGTGGCCGCCGCTGGTGGCAAAGGCATGACTCATGATGGCACCGCTACCTGTGAATGCCCCTGCGTCTTGCTGCGGGTGATCGGCGAGTGCGCCAGCCCGCTGATGCCGATGCCGATGAGGACGGCGGTGACGGACACGGCCGCCAGGGCACCCGCGGTGTGCGGGATGGCGACGTGGAAGCCGAAGATCCCGGCGAGGTAGCTGATGACCGGGTTGGTGATGCTCATGGCCGCGACCGCCCACGGCAGGGTGCCGTGTGCGAACGCGGCCTGCTCGATCAGTAGGCCGGAGGCGGTCGCGACGGCCAGGCTGTAGCCGGGCCAGTCGAGAGCGGTGTGCAGCACGCCGGGGCCGAAGAGGTCCTCCACGGTCAGCTTGGTCAGCACCGCGTTGCCGGCGAAGCAGACGCCCGCCGCGATCGCGAGCAGCATGCTGGCGATGCGGGCGTCCTGCTGTCCGCGCGCCGAGCCGACCAGCAGCACGACGAGCGCCGCCATGGCGAGCAGCACCCAGATGACCAGTTCGCGGTTGGGGGTGCCGTGCAGTGGGGCGGCGCCGCTCACCGACAGCAGCACGATCAGCCCGGCGCAGATGCACAGCACGTAGCACCAGTCCCTGGCGCTCGGACGCAGCCGGCTGCCCAGCCCGGTGAGCAGCAGCGCGAAGAGCACCTGGCTGACCATGACCGGTTGCACCAGCGCGACACTGCCCAGGTGCAGCGCGGCCGCCTGGATCAGGAAGCCGACGTTGTTGATGACGAAACCGGTGAGCCACAGTTTGCGCCGGACCAGCGCCCGCACGAACGCGGAGAACCCGTGCACCGTCTCCAGCGAGTGCGACCGGGTGGCCTGGGTGGCCGCACGCTGCTCGAGCATGGCCGACAGCGCGAACGCGAACGCGGCCGCGCAGGCGAGCAGCAGCACCAACCAGAGCATCGGTCAGTCGTCTCCTCCCGAAAGACGTGTCTCTTCCCCCCAACGCCTCGCCAGCCGGTTGTATGCCGCGGGCCATGCCGCCCGGACCACCGGGGCGACCCGCAGGGCGGGGTCGCTCCACCGTTCACTACCACCGGAGGCGATCAGTGAAACAAGTTGCCGGGCAACACGTTCGGGGTCGCGGGGCTTCGGCGAGCGGCGCTCGTACGGCGTCCCGCGGTGGGTGAAGAAGTCGGTGTCGACGACTGCCGGCACGAAGGTGCTGATCTCGACGCCACTGCCGGTCGCCTCCAGCCGCAGCGAGTCGGCGAACGCGTCCAGGCCGGCCTTCGTGGCGGCATACACCGCCTCGCCGGCGACCCCGGTGCGTCCGGCGATGCTGGTCACGAAGCACAGGTGGCCGCGGCCACGCTCCAGCAGCCTGGGGAGCACCGCACGCGAGAGGAGCACCGGGGCGGTGAGGTCGGTCGCCACGATCTCCGGTATCCGCTCGGGCGGCATGGTGTCGAAGCCACCCTGCCAGCCGATGCCGGCGTTGTGCACGACCAGGTCGAGCCGGCCGTGCGCGGTGGTCGCCTCGTCTGCGACCCGCTGCACCTGGGCCGGGTCGGCCAGGTCACCGAGCACGTGCGCCGTACCGAGCTCGGCGGCGACAGCTGCGGTGCGCGTCGCGTCACGGCCGTGAACGACGACACGCACGCCGTGCCGGATGAGTTCCCGGGCGACGGCTGCGCCGAGCCCCCCGCTGCTGCCGGTGACGAGTGCGAAGCTGCCGTGCAATCTCATTGCGGCACACCACCGCTCGGGCCACTGGGTCGGTCGCTGCTCCGGTGGTCGTGAGGAGGTCGACGGGAATCGTCCACGACGCAGACTATATAGAAAGGCTCTGGATCAGGTGCACAACAGGGCGGCGAGTCCGTCGAGCAGCGCCACCCGCCAGCACGGATAGTCGTGGCCCCCGTGGTAGACCGTGAGTCGCGTCGGTTGTCCTCGGGCCGCGAGCACCTCGGCCAGTTGCCGGGCGGCCTGGGGCATGGCGCCCTCGTGTGCCCCGACGTCGATCCGGACGGTGGTCGAGCTGGCCGGAGCGTTCTCGAACACCTCTGCCAACCAGGGCTCTTCGAGCTGCTCGAGGTGCGGCACGGTGTGCGCGGAACCGGGTCGCCACCACAGCGAGGGTGATTGCGCGATGACGCCGTGCAGGTCGCGGTGGCGTGCGGCGGCATACAGCGCCGTGAGGCCACCGAGGCTCTGGCCGGCGACCACCAGCCGGTCGGCGCGGATCGGCCCGAGATCCGCGGCGAGGTCGGGCAGGGCCGCGACCAGGGCGTCGGCGAACCCGCCGGTCGGTGCGAGGTCGGTCCACCGGTGCGTCAGGTCGATCGCGCTGGGGGCCAGCACGGTGAGTGGCGGCAGGGCGCCGACCGCGATGGCGGCGTCCAGGGTTGCGGGCAGGCCGAGGTGCTCGAACCACATGTCCCCGTCGCAGAGCAACAGCAACGGCTGGGCCTCGTCGCCCGGCGCGCGGTAGCGGTGCACCGGCCGCGGGACGACCGGCGCAGTGGGCGACCAGTCGACGGTGTCGACCCGACCGGCGACGCGCGCGGCGCCCGATCGCCACCATTCCGAGGGAGCGTCCGGCAGTGCGAAGACGCTCGCGCTGCCCGGCCGCCACCGGGTCGGAACCGTCTGCGGACAGAGCGGATCCGGCACGCCGCGGCGGGCCAGCCGGGTGAGGTGCTGCTGCAGCGCGTCGGCGGACAGGCCGTCCTCGATCGGCTGGTGGTCGACCGCGAACTGGTAGGAGCCGCGGTGGTCGGACCGCAGCTGGTAGGCGATGTGCCAGACATCGGTGCCCGGGACGTGCTGCAGCAGCGACGCCGACCGCTGCTCCCGGTCCCCGATCCGGTTGGGTACGAACAGGACGCGGGTCGTGGCGCGGGTGCCGCGCCATACGAAGGTCGCGATCACCTCGCCGTCGCCGGCCGCGTCGACCAGCGGCGTACCTCCGGCGTGCGCCAGATCCGTCCAGAAGCGTTCGACGAGCGCCGGTCCGTCCCCGGGCGACGCCGCGATGCGCTCGCCCAGCCGGGTGATGACCGGAGAGGCGACGCGTTCGGCGACCGGCGGGCCGGCAGTGACGACAGCCACGGCTCAGGCGGTGACACCGACGATCCGGGCCCAGGCAGCCAGCGTGGGTTCGGCGGCCAGGTCGGCGAAGCGCACCACGCGCCCGGTCAGCCGGGACCACCGCTCGGCGAGCTGGATCACCCGGAAGGAGTCGATGCCGTGCTCGATGAGGTTCGCGTGATCCGACAGGCGCTCGATCGGCACATCGACCAGTCCGGCGATGGCAGCACGCAGGTCGGCGGCCCTCAGGAGGGTTCTCCTCGGCGAATCAGCGAGCGACATAGAAGTGAGGTTACCCTTACTTCCTGTGCCTGGCGAGGGGGCCGCCGAACACGGCGCAGCGGCCCGGTCGAGGACCGAGCCGCTGCGGCGTGCCGAGGGGTATGACGTCAGCCGGTCCTTCGAGACGCCGCTCGTACCTCGCGGCTCCTCAGGTCGTCGCCTCGAGGGCGATCTCCTCGGTGTCGCGCAGCCGTTCGACCGGCGCGGCGGCGTCGCGGACGGCCCCGCCGCGCGGGGTGCGTCGCATCACGAGCATGACGAGCACGAACGCCACGGCCAGCATCAGCCCGCCGATCTCGAAGCCGCGGTCGGCGCCGGTCACGAAGGTGTGGATGGCGTGGTCGCCGGCGCCGGGTGCCACCGCCGGGTTCTTGCCCGCGGTGGCGAAGACCGTCACCAGCACGGCCAGGCCGAGGGCGCCACCGAGTTGCTGGGTGACGTTGACCAGCCCGGACGCGACCGAGGTGTCGGACTTCTCGACCCGGGACAGGCCGGCGGTGGTGAGCGGCACGAAGGCGATGCCGTTGCCGAGCGCGAACACCACGAACGCCGGCAGCATCTGCAGGTAGGTCGTGTGCGCGGTCAGCGTCGTGAGCATCAGCATGCCCACGGTCGACAGCAGGGTGCCGACGGCCGCGATCGTCCTGGTGGAGAAGTGGTTGGAGATGACCCGGGCCACCAGCTGCGAGCTGATGAAGATGGTCACCGGGAACGGCAGGAAGGCCAGCCCCGACTGCCACGGCGTCCAGCCGAGCACGATCTGCATGTACTGGCTCATGAAGAAGAACGCGCCGAGCGAGCCGGCCACCAGCATCAGCCGGGCGAGGTATGCCGTGGCGCGGTCGCGGTCGGCGAACAGCCGCAGCGGCATCACCGGGGAGGCCGCGCGTAGTTCGACCGCGATGAAAGCGGCCAGCAGGACGAGCCCGAGGCCGAACGCGGCCAGGGTGCCGGACTCGGTCCAGCCGTCCGATGCGGCCCGGATGAATCCGTAGACGACAGAGGTCATTCCGACGGTCACCAGGAGCGCGCCGGAGACGTCGACCGACCCGCGCACGCCCTTGTCGCGGGACAGCGCACGCCAGCCGGCCGCGATGACGGCGATGCCGATCGGGACGTTGACGAAGAACACCCAGCGCCACGAGGCGACCGAGGTGAGGATGCCGCCGGCGAGCAGGCCGGTCGCGGCGCCGGAGGCGGACACGACGGTGTACCAGCCGATGGCGCGGGTCTGCTCCGCGCCGGGCTTGTAGAGCGACATCAGGATGGCCAGGGCGGACGGCGCGGCGAACGCGGCACCGGCACCCTGCAGGGCGCGTGCGGCGAGCAGCAGGCCCTCACCCTGGGAGACGCCGCCGGCCATCGAGGCGGCGACGAAGACCGCCATACCGGCCAGGAACGTGGTGCGTCGGCCGAGTATGTCGCCGGCGCGGGCGCCGAGCAGCAGCAGGCCACCGAAGGCCAGCGTGTAGGCGTTGACGATCCAGGACAGCGACGTCGAGGACATGTGCAGCTGGCTGCCGATGTCGGGCAGCGCGATGTTCACGATCGCGGCGTCCAGCACCAGCATCAGCTGGGTGACGAGCACCGCGGTCAGGACGAGGCGGGTGGCCCGGTGTGGTGGTGCGGCGACATTGGTGGCGGTCGCGGGCGCCGTAGTGGTGTGAACCTTGGTAGTAATGGTCACGAGTTATGTCCTTCGCGGTAGCGAGGCGTACCATGAAATGGAAGCGGAGACGATCTCCGCTTAGAACTATACGGAGGCATCCTCCGGTTTTGCAACCGGATATGCCATGAGGTGTGAGAACGATGGCTCGAAGCGGTACGGCAACGAAGCCGAAAGCGACGCCGAAAAGCGAGCTGCAGCCGGCGGAAATCGCTGGTGAGGCCCCGGATCCGGCGGCGTGCAAGCCACTGCGTGCCGACGCGGCGCGCAACCGGCAGAAGCTGATCGACGTGGCGACCAAGGCGTTCACCGAGGACGTCGACATCCCGCTCGACGAGATCGCCAAGCGGGCCGGAGTCGGCATCGGCACCCTCTACCGGCACTTCCCGACCCGCTGCGAGCTGGTGCTCGCGGTCTACGGTGAGCAGGTCTCCGGCATCGAGCAGCGGTCCTACGACCTGCCCAAGGAGCTGGAGCCCGGCGAGGCGCTGCACGAGTGGATGCGCGGCTTCGTCGAGTACTACGCGGTGAAGATGGGCCTGATCAACCTGTTGCGGTCGATGACGCAGGGCAATCCGGAGACCTTCGAGTCGGCCCGCCGGGTCCTGCGGGAGTCCGCCGCGCGGGTGTTGCAGCCGGCAATCGACGCCGGCGTCATCCGCCCCGACGCCTCGGCCGCGGAGCTGACCCGGGCCCTCGGCGGCGTGTGCCTGGCCTCCGGCACCCCCGAGGGCCAGGAGACCTCGCTCGCCGTCGTCGACCTGATCTACGACGGCCTGCGCTTCGGCGCCCCCGGCAAACCCTCCACCACCACCTGACGCTCATTCACCGACAGGACACAAAAGCGCCGACAGGACAAGAAACCGCACGATTTCGGCCCGATCTCACCCTGTTTCGGGTGCCCGTTGTGAGCCTCTCGGGAAGTAGTTGTCCTGTCGGCGAAGGGCGCGTAGCGCGGATTGCGCCTTGTCGAGGGTTTCCTGCCACTCCGCCGGCGGGTCGGACAGCCGGGTGATCGCGCCGCCGACCCCGAGGGTGAACCGGTCGCCGGTGAGCGCCAGGGTGCGGATCGCGACGCTGAGGGTGGCCGTGCCGTCCAGCCCGAGCAGCCCGATCGCGCCGGAGTAGACACCGCGGCGCTCGCGTTCCAGCTCGCCGAGGATCCGCACCGACCGTTCCTTGGGTGCCCCGGTCATCGAACCGGGTGGGAACGTCGCCCGGATCAGGTCGACCACCCCCGTGCCCGCGGGCAGTTCGCACTCGACGGTGCTGACCAGTTGCAGCACCGTGGGGAAGCGACGGACGTCATACAGGCCGGTGACGGTGGTGGACCCGGGCACGGCGACGCGGCTGAAGTCGTTGCGCATCAGGTCGACGATCATCAGGTTCTCCGCGCGGTCCTTGCGGGACGTCGCCAGCTCCTGCGCGGTCGCGTCGTCGGTGGCGGGGTCACCCGTCGCCGGTCGGGTCCCCTTGATCGGCTCGGTGCGCGCGTGCCCGTCGGCGTCGACGGCGAGGAAGAGCTCCGGCGAACCGGACACGACCGTGTGCCGGTCGTCGATGCGCAGGTATGCCGCCCGCGGCACCCGGCCACCCGCCCGGATCGCGAGGAACACCGCCAGCGGATCGCCGGTGAAACCGCCGTGCAACCGGTTGGTCAGGCACAGTTCGTAGGACTCCCCGCGGGCGATGGCGTCCTGGCAGGTGGCGATGAGGTGCAGGTATTCGCCCTGTTCGCAGCCGTATTCGAGCTGAAGCGCAGCGTCCGAGCGTGACGTCGCGGAGTCGGTCGCGCCGGCCGGCCGGTCGAGCGGCGTGCGCAGCCAGGTGTCCAGATCGGCGACCGACGCGTCGTCGCCCGGCTCGTCCAGCCCGGTCACCCAGCACTCGCCATCGGGCCGCAGCACGACGGCCCGGGTCAGCAGGGTCCACCACGAGTCGGGCCACCCGGTGTCGGGTGTCACGGGAAGCTCCAGCCCGAGCAGTTCGAATCCCATTTCGTAGCCGAGGAATCCGGCATACCCGAGGGCCACGCCGGGGTGCTCGCCGGCGACGTCGACCGGCCGCCGCAGGTGCCGTTGCAACTCGTCGAGCACCGAAGCGGCGGTCTCGGTCACAGTGCCGTCCGGGTACGTGGTGCGCGTGCCGGCACCCGCGACGCCCGACAACCGGTGCGACCACGGCGAGTCCCAGCCGGCGACGGTCACCGGCCCGGCGGGCGTCTCGACGCCGTCGAGCACAACGCGTGGCGGTTCGGTCACAGCGGCGAGCACCTGCGCCAGCGACCGCACTCCGGGCACCCGTGTCGAGCGCTGCCGGGCCGGGTGGGTGCGCTCCAGGCGGTGCCGCGCTGCCGCGGCCAGCCGGAGGAAGTTGCCCACCAGCGTCGCGCCGTGCTCGCTCTCGATCGACTCCGGGTGGAACTGCACACCCCACCGCGGTTGGTCCCGCACCCGCAGCGCCATCACCGTGCCGTCGGCCGCGTGCGCGATGGGGACGACCGCACCGGGGAGGGTTCGCACGTCCAGGCTGTGATAGCGCACCGCGACGAATTCCGTTGGTATGCCGCCGAACAGCGCATCCCCGGTGTGTGTCACCGCCGACGTTTCACCGTGTCGCGGGTACGGTGAGCGATCCACGACACCGCCGTGCAGCACGGCGAGCAACTGGTGACCGAGACAGACACCGAGCACCGGCAGGTCGCTGTGTTCGAGCACGACCCGCGAGATCCCCACGTCGGCGTCGACGGACGGATGACCCGGGCCCGGCGAGATCACGACGGCGTCGAAGCCGGTCGACCAGTCCGGTGGCAGCGGCGCGTCGTTGCGCAGCACCACGACCTCGGTGCCCGGCACCGCACGCACCAGCTGCACCAGGTTGTGGGTGAAGCTGTCGTGGTTGTCGATCAGCAGGACCCGCACGCACCGCTCCCGTCCGGCACCGGTCGCCTTGCCGTCTCGAGCGCCGCCTGCAACGCATCCCGCAGGCCCCGATCCGGTTGCAGCACAAGGTCACCCAACCGTTCGACGACCCGGACACCGTGGAGCGCCGAAAGCGTCAGCATGCCATCTGCGGCACCGAGATCGGACAGGCGGACCACGTCGTCGCGCACGGTCAGCCCGGCCTTCGGCGCCTCGTCGCGCAGCACCGACAGCGTCACGCCCCGCAATCGTGGCGCGCGGGGCGCGATCAACTCCCGGCCCCGCAGTACGAGCAAGGTCGCAAATATCGTCTCGCTCACCAGGCCGCCCGCGGTGACCAGCACCCGGTCGTCATACCCGCCGGCGGCTGCGACGGCGGCCTGCTCCGTCTGCCAGAGGTAGTCGATCCCTTTGATATCAGGTTGTTTTCGCCCATCGAGGAATGCCGATCCCAGGGTGATGCTCGTGCGGAGTCGTTCCACGGGAAACATCCGGACCGCGCACCGCAGCCCCTCGCGCGTCCACACCAACGCCGGGAACCACGAACCGGTGACGGGCAGATGGCCCAGTGCGTGGTCGTATGCCGCGCCGGCCTCGTCCACCGGCACCCCGAACACGTCGAGCACGCCCGCCACGAACCGGGCGCGATGCCGGTCGACCGCGACACCGGCGCCGTCATACAGGTGCCAGGAGTCGAGCACGACCGGCCCGGAGCGGGCCAGGTCCTCGACGGACGAGTCCGTCAACAGCGGGCAGCGCGAACCCTCGCTGCACGTCCCGGCCGATGTCATGCCTGATGAGTAGCACACTGTGTGGGAGTCGGGTAGGTCGAGCGGACTTCGGCATACTCGCGTTGGCGCCGGTCGGCGCCAGGAGGGAGCGGCAAGGAACAGTGCGTGGCGAGACAGGGCGGATACGCTCGCAACCGGCCGGTCCGGGCGGCACCGTCGAGACCAAGGGATGACGATGACTCGCGAACCCGACGTCGGCGACACCTTCGGCCGCTACGAGTTGCGCAGCCGCCTCGGCCAGGGCGGGATGGGCACCGTGTACCGCGCGTTCGATACCGGGCACGGCCGGACGGTCGCGCTGAAACTGCTCTTGCCGAGCCTTGCCCAGGATCCCGCGTTCCGGGAGAGATTCGACCGCGAGTCGCACATCGCCGCCCGCCTCACCGAGCCACACGTGCTGCCGATCCACAGCTTCGGACAGATTGACGGCATCCTCTACATGGACATGAGGTATGCCGAGGGCTACCGCAGTCTCGCGGATGTACTGCGGACCGAGCCGATGGACCCGGCGGTCGCTGTCGCCGTCGTCGGCCAGGTCGCGGCAGCGCTGGATGCGGCCCACGAGCGAGGCCTGGTGCACCGGGACGTCAAACCCGCCAACATCCTGATCGGTCCCGGGAACTTTGCGTATCTGATCGATTTCGGCATCGCGACCGCAGCCGACGACGAACGTCTGACCCAGCCCGGATTCGTGATGGGCTCGCGTCCCTATATGGCACCCGAGCGCTTCACCAGCGGTTACCGGGACGCAGCCGCCGGCGACATCTACTCCCTGGCGTGCGTCTTGCACAAAGCGCTGACGGGTGCTCCACCGGACGCCGGCCCGAGCGGCGAGGCTCGGCCGAGCAACGCCGTCCCGGCCGGTCTCGCCGACGTCATACGACAGGCGCTCGAGGTCGACCCGACCCAACGCCCGAAATCCGCCGGGGAGTTCGCCCGGCGGGCGATCGATCAGTTGAACCGCCACCAACAGGCAACGGTCCAGCAGATCATGGACGAGGGCGTCGGTGAGGACTCGACTACCGTTCCGCTCACCGAGCGAATCACACCTTCCGCCACACATGACCTGCCGGCACCCGACACCTTGGACGGTGACCAAGGCGCCACTCTGTCGTCGCACGCGACGAACGGTCGCCTGTGGCGCTCGGCCGGCGCAGCCGTCGTGGTCGTGCTCCTCGCGATCGGAGGCTACGTGTTGTGGTCCGGCCGATCGCACGGCGCCACACCGCGAGCTGGGACCACCTCGAACCAGGCGGTCGGCCACTCCCATGCCACTGTACCGAGCAGCGAGCCCGCGAACAGCGCGACCGGCGAACCGTCGACGGGCCCGACGGGAACCAGTGCTGCTGCGCTGGCCGACGGATCGTGCGTCGACTCGGCGGGCAGGGCGACTCCCTGCAGCGAGAGCGGCTCCGGCTTGGTGCTGGCGGACACCGACTGCACAACGGCGTCGGTGCGATCCCGGATCGGGTATGACGAACTGCTGTCCCCACTCTTGCGCTTGCAGCGATCTGGGAACGCCTGCGTGGTTTTCCCCACGACGAGTGCCGGCAACGCCGGTGCCGGAGCGGCCCAGATCAAGACGCTCGCCGGCCACCCGTCCGCGCAACTGCTCGCCTGCACCGCGTCGGCCACGGGCTCGGGTCCGGAGATCCCCTGCTCCAAGACACATCGACTTGAGTTCGTCGGTGCGTGGATGACACCGCCCGACGACCTGAGCGTGAATGCTGTATGCGCCGTGCCGGCACAGACCTATTCGGGCCGCACCTTCGACGGCACCGACCAGTCCGTCACGGTCCAGTTGCTGCAGGGCACCGGGCCGAGCGGACGGCAAGTGCGATGTGCCGTGGCCAGTCGTAACGCGGTTACCGGCTCGCTCTGGCAGCGGGGGGCGACTGCGCCGTGACGAGGACCGTGTTGCGCTGCGTTCCACGCCGCGCAACACGCCGGGCACCGACGATGCCAGTCGATATAGTGCAGCGCCCGCAAAACTGTGTGGCGATGGTCGTTCGGAGGAGGGGCACCATGCGGTGGAGTCTGATGCCAGTTGTCGTGGTTGGATCGTTGGCGCTGGCAGGTTGCGGTGGTGGAAGCAACAAAGCGGCGCCCTCGGCTGTGACGCGGACGATGGTAGTCACCAAGACCGTGCAGGCACCTCGCGCAACCAGTGCGACGACCCCGGACTCCGCTCCCTCGACCGACGCCGATGCTGGAGCTACCGTCGACCCGTCGGACGACGAAGTAGGCAGCGGCGAGTCCTCGGGTCCACCGGTACTCCAAGCCACTGGCGCGGATCGTACGTTGACGCTGTCAGACGCCTTTTCGGCTGACAACTGGGAGGAAGGCAGCTACACGCCCGCTGGTAAGGCCGACCCTGTGCAGGGAATCCGTACTGATGTCTACTGCAGCGCGTCGGAACCGATCGAGCTTCGCTTCGGTCAGACGACTGGCACGCTACATGTCGCGTTTGCACAGGACATCCAATCCGACAGCTCCGACCAGACGTTGGAATTCGACCTAACGGTAGACGGCCGTACGGTGAAGTCGAAGAACGTCACGTTCAAGCAGTCGGGAGAGATGTCGACGCCACTCAGCGGTGTGGCTTCGATCGAGATCACTGCCCAGCCTGCTGGTGACAACGACTGCGAGTCGACCATGGCGCTGATCACGAAGCTCTGGATCACCGCGAAGTAGTCACCCCCACCGCACGTTCGGACGAGGTATGACGGGACCAGGACCACGAACCGGCATGGCCTTCGGGCACTACGAACTGCGTGACCTGGTCGGTCGCGGCGGGATGGGTGAGGTCTACCAGGCGTTCGACCGGCGGCGGAACCGGGTGGTGGCGCTGAAACTCCTGCCGCCGTCGCTGGTGGAGGACACCGTCTACCGGACCCGCTTCCAGCGGGAGGCGCAGACCGCCGCGCAGCTGACCGAGCCGCACGTCATCCCGATCCACGACTTCGGCGAGCTGGACGGTGTGCTCTACATCGACATGCGCCTGGCGGACGGGTTCCGCAGCCTGGCCGAGCGCATCGACGGGCGGCCGCTGCAGCCGTCGGTGGCGGTCGCCCTGGTCCAGCAGATCGGCGCCGCGCTGGACGCGGCGCACGCGCAGGGCCTGGTGCACCGCGACGTGAAGCCGGCGAACATCCTGGTCAACGACGACGATTTCGCCTACCTGATCGACTTCGGCATCGCACGGTCCGCCGAGAGCACCCGGGTGACCGAGATCGGCAGCACGGTCGGTTCGCTGCCCTACATGGCTCCCGAGCGCTTCAGCCAGGGCTATCAGGACCACCCCGCCGCGGACGTCTACTCGCTGGCCTGCGTCCTCGCGGAGTGCCTGACGGGACGCCCGGTGTTCTCCGGCTCCGCCGAGGTCATCCTGCGGTCCCACCTGGACGGTGCGCCGCCGCTCGACGCGGGGTCCGTGCCGGCCCGGCTGTTGCCGGTGATCCAACGCGGACTGGCCCGCAACCCTGCCGAACGCCCTGCGAGCACAGGCGAATTCGCCCGTCTCGCGGTCGAGGCCTTGTCCGGCGGCGACCGCGCGGCGGCCACCACCATCATCGCCAAGACCAACCCCGCCGGGGCCGGCCCGGATGCACCGACGGTGCCGGCCGGCCGGCCACCGACGCGCAGCAACCGCACCCGCTGGGTCGCAGCGGCCGCCGCCGCGGTCGTCGTACTCGGCGGTGGCGGGCTGCTGGTCAAGTCGCTGGCCAACGGCGACGGCCCGGCGACCTCTGTACAACCACCCGCAACGGCGGTCACCACGGGTGGCGGCGCCGCCCCGCGGACCGCGGAGACCACGACCAGCTCCGACCCCGGCACGACCACCGGATCCGCCACGGGCGCCGCGGACGGCGCGATGCAGTGTCGACAAACAGGGCAACGACGTCGGGTGCACGGACGCCCTGTCGGGGTATGTCGTGCAGGACGCGACCTGCGACGCGGTCTCGGTGCAACGCAGCACGTCCTACGACGACCAGCTCGCGCCGCTGTTGACCTACCTGAAAGGGTCGGGCGGCCGGTGCGAGGCCTTCCCGACCGATGCGGCGGCGTCGGAGGGCGCCACCGGTTTCGACGTGATGGCGCTGTTCACGATGAGCAGCCCCAAGCCCGCGCTGCTGTCCTGTCTGGCGCAGCCCGGGGACGGCGCACCCGTGATCCCGTGCTCGAAGCCGCACCGGGTCGAGATCGTCGGCAAGTGGCTGAAGCTGTCCGGCTCGCCGAACGCGGACGGTGTCTGCAAGACCCCGGGTGGGCGGTACACGCTGCGGGACGCCTTGCAGCTGACGCCATACCCCGTGCGGCTCGTGCCCGGCACCCACGACGGGGTGCGGCAGTACCGCTGCGCGGTGGTCGTGCCGAAGACGAGCACCGACACGGCGTACCACGCGGCCTGACCGCGGGCCGGCGGGCCAGTCCCTGGGATTGGACCTGAAAGTTAGCCATCCGAAGTGTATTTTGTTTAGTACAGGCTAAACAAATACTTCAGGAGATCCACGGATGTCAGACGACATATCCGCCCCGCAGCGCAAGGCCGGCTTGTCGGCAGCGCGTGAGCGTGCCGCTGCGCAGGTGGCGAGCCCGCACTACAAGTGGATCGTGTTGTCCAACACGACCCTCGGGGTGCTGATCGCGACGATCAACTCCTCGATCCTGCTGATCGCGCTGCCGGACATCTTCCGCGGCATCAAGATCAACCCGCTGGCTCCCGGCAACACCAGCCTGCTGCTGTGGCTGATCATGGGCTACATGGTCGTGACGGCGGTGCTCGTCGTCGGGCTGGGCCGGCTGGGTGACATGTACGGCCGGGTGCGGATCTACAACGCCGGATTCGCCATCTTCACCTTCTTCTCGGTCATGCTGGCCATCACCTGGATGCACGGCACCCCGGCGGGCCTGTGGCTGATCGCGATGCGCATCTTCCAGGGTGTGGGCGGCGCGATGCTGATGGCGAACTCGAGCGCGATCATCACCGACGCGTTCCCGCCCAACGAGCGCGGACTCGGCCTGGGCCTGAACATGGTTGCCGCCATCGCCGGGTCCTTCATCGGGCTGATCGTCGGCGGCCTGCTCGCGCCGGTCGAGTGGCACCTGGTCTTCCTGGTCTCGGTGCCGATCGGCCTGTTCGGCACCGTCTGGGCCTACCTGCGGTTGCACGACACCGGTGTGCGCAAGCACGCGTCGATGGACTGGTGGGGCAACCTCACCTTCGCCGTCGGCCTGATCGCCATACTCGTCGGGATCACGTACGGGATCCAGCCGTATGCCGGCCACACCATGGGCTGGACCAACCCCTGGGTGCTCACCGCTCTCATCGGCGGCGCCGCGGTGCTCGTGGTGTTCGCGTGGGTGGAGACCAAGGTCGCCGAGCCGATGTTCCGGCTCGACCTGTTCCGGATCCGGGCGTTCACGTTCGGCAACTTCGCCAGCCTGCTGGGCGCGCTGGGGCGTGGCGGGCTGATGTTCATCCTGATCATCTGGCTGCAGGGCATCTGGCTGCCGCGTCGCGGGTACAGCTTCGAGTCCACCCCGTTGTGGGCCGGCATCTTCATGCTGCCCATGACGATCGGCTTCCTGGTCGCCGGGCCGACGTCGGGCTGGCTGTCCGACCGGTTCGGTGCGCGCGCCTTCGCGACCGGCGGCATGCTGGTCGCGTCCGGCAGTTTCGTCTGGTTGTGGGCGCTGCCGGTCAACTTCAGCTACTGGCAGTTCGCGCTGGCACTGCTGATCAACGGCCTGGGCATGGGCCTGTTCGCGGCGCCCAACCGGACCGGGATCATGAACAGCCTGCCCGCCGATCAACGCGGGGTCGGTGCCGGGATGAGCACGGTCTTCAGCAACTCCGCGATGGTGCTGTCGATCGGCATCTTCTTCTCGCTGATGATCACCGGGTTGTCCGGCTCACTGCCGGACGCGGTGATGCAGGGGCTGACCGCCAACGGCGTGCCCCACGACTCCGCGGCACAGGTCGCGTCGCTGCCACCGGTCGGCGTGCTCTTCGCCTCGCTGCTGGGTTACAACCCGATCCAGTCCCTGCTCGGCCCGCACGTGCTGCACCAGTTGCCGGCGGCCACCCAGGCGCATCTGACCGGCCACGAGTTCTTCCCGTCGCTGATCTCCGGGCCGTTCTCCGACGGCCTCGGGGTCGCGTTCAGCTTCGCCATCGCAGCCTGCCTGATCGCCGCCTTCGCGTCGGCCTTCCGCGGTGGCAAGTACATCCACCAGGACGAGGAGCAGCCGCCCGACGAGGACTCCACCACCCCGGCGGAGCTGCTCGCGGAAGGTGCCGAGTGAGCGACCCGAGGACGCCGGACGCGCCCTCGGTCGGCGAGCTCGCCGGCGGGCTGCGCACCGCCGTGAACCGGCTGGCGTACGTGTTGCGGCTGCCGGTCGCCGCCGAGGGGATCACCCCGACCCGGCTGTCCGCCCTGGTCGTGCTGATGAAGCACGGGCCGCTGCGCCCCGGCGCACTCGCCGAGCGGCTGAGCATCAGCGCGGCCAGTGCATCCCGGCTCATCGACGTGCTGATCGACGGCGGGTGGGCCCGTCGGGACCCGGATCCGAGCGACGGTCGCGCCTGCCTGCTGAGCCTCAGCCCGCAGGGTGAGGCCGCGTTGGAGAAGCTGCGCCGCGAAGGGACCGGCGACCTGGCCGCCGGGATCGAGCAGCTGACCGACGAGCAGCGGGAGGCGTTGTCTGCCGCCCTGCCGGTGCTGGTCACGCTCGCCGACGGGTATGTCGCCACGGCCGCCACCCGGACGCAGAGCGTCTCAGCGGGCAGTTAGTCCACCGGTGACACCCGGATCAGGTTGCCGTCCGGGTCGGCGGCGACGAAGGTGCGGCCGAACACCTCGTCATACGGCGGCTCGAGCACGGTGACGCCCTTCGCGGCCCAGCTGTCATGTATGGCGTCCACCGCCGCGCCGCCGCCGGGCACCATCAGCCCGACCTCGCAGGTGCGCGGCAGGCCCGGCGTGACGTGTTCGCTGCGGCCGGTCCAGACCGCGAAGAGGACGCCGGGGGCAACCTCGAACGCGACATACCGCGGGCTGGTGAAGACCGGTTCCGTCTCGAACAGGTCGCGGTAGAACTCCGTCGCGGCCTCGGCGTCGCGCACGTAGATGAGGAACAGATTCGGGGCTGACATGGGGATTCTCCTTCTCGGTTGACGTGCTGCCAGCACATCAACCGCGCAGGACAGGATCGGTCCGGAACCCGCGGCGACCATGACCAAACATCCGGTCCAGTCATGACATTCGGCACAGGTACACCGGCCCTCCACT